>JAIETO010000259.1 GCA_019745005.1 Burkholderiaceae bacterium | reverse complement strand
TTTTCATTCACGACATGACCGATAGGACGATAGTCACCACCCGCTTCAGTCAATTTCAATACTTGCTCAACCGCCGCATCGGTCAATGCATGGCGCAGAGGTTCAGAGGGATGAACGAAAGCGGCACCTGGCAAATGCAAGCCCATGGCTTCTAACAACATTTGATTACTGTTTGCCGTGCCGTAGAAGGTGCAGGTACCAGCGCTGTGGTAAGCGGCACTCTCTGCCGCGAGTAGTTCTTCCTTGCTGGCTTTGCCTTGTGCATACCGTTCACGCACGGCGGCTTTTTCTTTGTTCGACAAACCTGAACCCATGGGGCCAGCGGGTACAAAAATCGTCGGCAAGTGACCGAACGCCAATGCGCCTATCAACAAGCCCGGCACAATTTTGTCGCAAATACCTAGACATAAAGTCGCATCAAATGCGTCGTGCGATAAGGCGACTGCCGTGGCTTGCGCAATCACATCGCGCGAAAACAAAGACAGCTCCATACCAGGGCGACCTTGTGTCACGCCATCGCACATGGCAGGTACGCCGCCCGCAACTTGCGCCGTGGCGTTAAAGCGTAAGGCGGCTTGTTTGATTTGATCGGGGTAGGAATGGTAAGGCTGATGCGCCGACAACATATCGTTGTAAGCAGTAACGATGCCGATATTCGGGCGCTTGGCTTCATTCAGCCAAATCTTAGAAGGCTGATCAGCCGCCGCGTTAGCATGCGCTTGATTAGCACAGGACAAACTGGCGCGGCGTGGGCCGCGGTGCCGCATCTGCTCTAACCTTGCCAAATACGCCGCTCGGAGGTCTTTGCTGCGTTCGGTAATGCGCTCGGTGACACGCGCAATCACGGGATTTAAGGGAGACTTGGCTGCATTTGAGATGGAACTCGTCATGGGGACTCACTTTGCGGTTTGTTCAAGCGGGCAACTTTGCTTGAAAGTTCATTTTTGGGGCAACGACCAGTGACTACAAAGATAGCACAAAATCCTGAAATTCTGTAACAAACTTTCATATTTGATGATTTTAGCCGTTAATTTCATAAAAAAATGAATGAATGCCGTAATGAAACTACATTTTTAATAAAACTATGCCATAATCAACGCAGCAAGTAAGGGTTCATTCGTTACATTTTTGTCGCCTACAATGAGCTGACAAGCATACCGATCACTGAGCGCCCATGAGACCGAGCGCGAAGCTTTACTTGAAGTTCAAAGCATCTTTTGCATCAACCTTGAAGCGAACCAACAATTTCTCACGGAGTTAGCATGGCAACATTCGTATTGTTTGGCGGCACGGGCGATCTTGCTAAGCGCAAGATTATTCCGGCTTTGTTTAGCGCGTTTGTTAATTGCAGGGTCGATAAAGACTTTAGCTTCATCGGCGCAGCGCGAGAAAAAATTGACGATGCGGAATTTCGTAAACGCGTTGAAGCTAGCATCACCACCTACGCCAGCAAAGACGGTGCGCCAGATCCTGAAAAAGTTCAGGCATTTTTGGCACTCACTTTCTATGCAAAAATTGATGCCCGCGAAGCGACCGACTTTGAAAGTTTGAAGCAACGCTTACACACCTCAGAAACCAATGCGACCTTGTTTTACCTCGCCACTGGCCCCGATATTTTTATCCCGATTGTTGAACAACTCTCTAAGCATGGGCTGGTCGAAGGCAATGCGCGCGTGGTGGTGGAGAAGCCGCTAGGGCGCGATGCGCAGTCGGCAAAAGAAATTAATCAATCACTGCGCTGCTACTTAAAAGAAAACCAAATCTATCGTATTGACCATTACCTCGGTAAGGAAATGGTGCAGAACTTATTGGCGCTGCGTTTTGCCAATCTGTTCTTAGAACCTTTATGGAACCGTAAGTGGATACAAGACGTGCAAATCTCGATTGCGGAACAAGTTGGCGTCGAGACCCGTGGTGACTTCTATGACCACACAGGCGCTCTGCGCGACATGGTGCAAAACCATTTACTGCAACTCGTCTCGATTGTGGCGATGGAACCGCCCGTGAATGCAAACCCCGATGCAATACGCGACGAAAAAGTCAAAGTCTTGCGCGCTTTACATAAATTCACACCAGAAGAAGTCAGCAAAAAAACCGTGCGTGGACAATATCGTGCGGGGGCGGTGGATGGCAAACCCGTCATCGGTTACCACAATGAAGCAGGTGTGCCGGGTAATTCGCGCACCGAAACCTTTGTTGCGATACGGGCAGAAATCAATAACTGGCGCTGGGCTGGCGTTCCGTTTTACCTACGCACAGGCAAACGCATGGCGAGTCGCAGCGCAGAGATTACGATTAATTTCAAACCGATCCCCTATTCCATTTTTGGCCAATCACAAGGGCCCATGCGCTCTAACCGTTTGGTGATTTCTTTACAGCCGGAAGAGAGTGTAGAACTGTTCATGAAAGCCAAAGAACCAGGCGAAGGCATACGCTTGTCTGATGTGGCCTTGAACTTGGATTTTGCCGAAGCCTCGAACCAGCGCCGCGTAGAATCCTACGAACGTTTGCTGCTCGACGCGATGCACGGCGACTTGACCTTGTTTGTACGCGATGATGAGTTAAGCGCCGCTTGGGAATGGATAGACCCGATTATGAACGCTTGGAAGAACGATAGCGAAGGCTTGAAGTCTTACATCGCAGGTAGTTGGGGCCCCGCAGCCGCGAGTTACTTATTGGCGCAAAATGGCGCGGCGTGGGGCGAAGAGTTTGTCGATAACTAGGCCGGCATAAGTCAAACATTTTTTCGTTGATCAAGTTTTTTAACTGCGACGTCAACAAAGCACAATTGGATAAACCTGTGGCAACCATGCATTTTCACCGTTACGACAACTTTTCTGAACTTTCAGATTCGCTTGTTAAACAATGGTTAGCGATTATTGATATGGCAGCATTGGTGCGGCTTCCCAGCACCTTTGCGCTGGCAGGCGGCTCCACACCTGCGCCCTTGTATCGCGCGCTTGATCAAGGATTGGTGGAACGATCTGCAAGCGGCGCTCAACTCCAGATCAAACTGGTTGCTACCGATGAGCGTTGGGTGGACGATGCCGACCCACAAAGCAACGAAGGCTTGTTCAAACAATGCATGGCTGCGTCCTACGAAAAACAATGGCAATTAGTGTCGCTCAAGAACCGTGCAGCAACACCACAAGACGCCGCTTATCTGATCGACGCGCATTTGCGCAATGAGTTACCTACACCATTTAACGCCGTGCTGCTTGGCATGGGCACAGACGGGCATATTGCGTCGCTTTTTCCGGGTGCGCCAACTGAGCATTTCGCGCTGACCTGCTTAGGTGCCCTGCATCCGCAAACCCAACAAAGTCGCATGTCTTTATCTTTGCCCCGTTTAATCAATACTGAGCGAATTTGGTTAGTGATTACAGGTGCAGAAAAGCGTGCCGTGCTTGAAAGCGCACTAGAAACAAAGCTACCGATAGGCGCATTGATACGTGCAGCGCGTTGCCCTATTGATGTGTTTTGGTGCCCTTGATTAACAACCAGCCATGAACGCTTTTTCCGTCATTGGTAATCCCCAAGGTAGCCCACCAGAAAAAGGTTTGCTAGCGCGCATACGCACGGCGAGCACGGCGCTCAGCCGCGCAGAACGCCAAGTTGCCGAATTCTTGCTGCAAAAACCGCACGATGCGTTGGATATGTCGATACGCGTGCTGGCGCAAGCATGCAATGTCAGCGAGCCGACTGTGGCGCGTTTTTCGCAATCGATGGGCTTTGACGGCTTTCGCACCTTCAAAATGGCGTTTGCCAAGAGCTTGGCAACGGGCATTCCGTTTTTACATTTAGACGTGAATCAAGCTGACCATGTGCGCGATGTCTTACCCAAAGTATTCGACCGCACCATCGTGGCGCTGATGGAAGCGCGCAATTCAGCCAACCCCGCCAGCTTCGAAGCCGCCGTGCATTTACTCGCACGCGCAAGGCGCATTGAATGTTACGGGCTAGGCTATTCCGGTGCCCTCGCCACCGACGCGCAGTTAAAATTTTTCCGCTTTGGCATTCCCACTACAGTGTTCTGTGACGCGCATCTGCAAGCGCAGTCAGCCAGCTTACTCAACAGCGATAGCGTTGTCGTCGCATTTTCACGCACAGGTCGCACGCTAGATTTAATTCGCAGCGTGCAATTAGCGAAAAATGCAGGTGCAAAAGTCTTAGTGCTATGCGCCAGCGGTGGCCCATTGGCGAACTTGGCTGATGTGCATTTAAGCGTTGATGTGGAAGAAGACCCAGACATTTACACACCCATGACTTCGCGCTTAGCGCACTTAACTTACATCGATGCCTTGGCAGTTGCTGTCACACTTTTACGCGGGCCAGCGGCAATCGATATGCTAGAACGGGCCAAGGCGAGTATTACGGAGAAGCGTTTGGAGTCGAAGGCGGAGTGATGCCGTCTCAATTGAGATTTAATAATTAACAGCACTTAGTTTTTGTTTTGTTCAAAGTCTGCACAGCCAGTTTGATCCGCCGTGTATGCAATCGCAACAACGTAAGATGTATTCGAGTATCTCGTTATAAGCCACGCACTGCGCGCCGCGTAAGTCCCGCCGTATTCGCGACGACTGGCAAGATCAGTGAAGCATATTTCAACATCTTCAATGCCATCTCTATTCCTATCGGTTCGTCGCAAAACCTCGATTACATAAGTCCAATCCTTAGTTAGAAATTCGACCTTATCGTCAGATACCGTAGTTGGAACAAGCCCCAATTGTTGGAAAGTCCGCTGCCCTTTAACTCGGCGCGGGTTCATCGAATGAAGGAAGGTCGCTAGATCCAAATGTTGAGCTATGAAAAGTGCGAGATTCTCTTTAGGAAAATATGAAGTGAGCTTATGATTTTTTTCGCCCTGATCGAAACTGGCGCTTTGCGCGAATGGCACGACAAAAAAGGAAAATACAAAGCACCAAATTTTCTTTTGGCCATGCAATTTGGTTTTCGTGGCAAACGAAAGGGCTAACTTAACTACCAACAAAAAATTTTTCATTTTGGCTAACCGCTAATTTGACTACCATAATTTGAACCTGAAAAACACATTAACTTAGAAGAATCTAAGTCACTATCAGGAACAATTTTAGGAAGCTCTGATTAAGTTACAACGCGACCAAATTCTGTACCTGCGACGCCGGCTACCGTGCTCGCTTTGCTCTTTTACAGGTGCGCTTCTCGATCCAAACTTTGGCCGCTCGCTACGCTTAATCAGAGCGTCCTTCATTTATCGAAACTCGCCGAAGATGCAAACAATTCGCGGCAAGCGGCCAAGGCTTCGTCGGCCACTTTTTCGCTATGCGTTGCGCGTGCTATGACTAGGGTGCCCACCAAACACGCTAATAGCTGGCGCGCACGCATGACTGCAGTGGAACGTGGTTCTGGCAAGCGATCTGCAATCTGCGTAATCACTTGCTCAATCCCTTGACCAAACGACGTTCTCACCTCGTCGCTTAAACGACTAACTTCTAACCCCAAAGTCGGTATCGGACAGCCCACGCTGGGTGTAACGACGTGATCTTTGCTCAGATAAATCTCCATATATTGCCGCACAACTTCACTGCCGATATCGACCGCCGAGCGTGTTTCAAATTCATCGACAATGCTCTTGAAGATGCCTTTGGTGACTTCGGCAACGAGCGCATCCTTAGACTCAAAATGGCGGTAAAACCCACCGTGGGTCAGGTTTGCAGCTTTCATAATGTCTGCCACGCTAGTATTGGCAATGCCGCGCTCACGCAGCATGGTAGCGGCTTGCGCAAGAATAGCTTGGCGCGTTTCCGCCTTCACTTGTTGGGTCTGTTTCATTTTCTTGAAAAAATTCTTCTTGACAGGTTTAGATTGTGATTATAATCTAAAGATAGATTATACATATCATCTAAAATTTTAACAATGTTCTGCTCCAACTTTGAACCCAGAGATTCCATTAGGATTTGCGAAGATGGTGGATGCATTTTTCGAGGCAGTTTTGTTGCGAATGAGGCGCCAATAGTGAGCTATTGGCAACGAAGAGCAGCGAAAATGACCGAAAATGCGCCGCCAGCTCGCAAATAGCGCTGTAAGCGCGCCTAATGGAAAATCTGGGTTTAAATGATTGGAGTGCGGCTTTCTTTGTCAACCTAGGAGTAAAAAATGACCCAAGCAAAAATACTTGTCACAGGCGCCAATGGAAAAACTGGGCGCGCATTGGTCGCGCAGCTACGAGAAAAAAACGTGCCCGTCAAAGCGCTAGTGCGCCGTTTGGATGCGCGCAGTGTGCAACTGCAGAAGCTTGGTGCAGAAGTGGTAGCGGCAGATATGTTTGACCCCAACCAATTGCTTGATGCAATGCGTGATACGCAACGTGCCTATTTTTGCCCACCCATGCATCCCCACATGATACAAAGCGCATCAGCATTTTGCCTTGCTGCCCGAGAGGCGAAACTGGAGTGTGTGGTGGGCTTGAGCCAATGGCTTGCCAGCCCGAATCACCCTTCTTTGCATACGCGCCAAGTGTGGCATGCTGACCAAATGCTGGCGGCGATTCCTAACGTAGCGCATGTCACTTTGAACCCTGGTTACTTTGCCGACAATTACCTGCGCTTTCTCGACTTCGCGGCTTTGCTAGGCATATGGCCTATCATCACAGGCACCAGTCGCAACGCACCGCCTTCAAACGAAGATATCGCGCGCTGCGCGGCAGCAATTTTGCTTAACCCAGACAAGCATGCGGGCAAAACCTACCGTCCAACTGGCGCTGAATTGCTCTCGGCTTACGACATGCTGCCGATGATTCGGCGCGTTTTAAAAAATTCAGTGATACCCGTGCGCCTACCAGTTTGGATGCTGTTACGTTCTGCTCGCATTCAAGGCGAGGATGCTTTCGTGATGGGAAGTTTGGTGCATTACTTGGAAGACCACAAACGAGGTGCATTCGAAATGGCTGCACCAAATGACGACATTCTGCAATTGACGGGGGCACCCGCAGAGCCTTTTGAAGTCACGGTGCGACGTTATGCTGCGATGGGTTTCGCGCAAAAAACCTTTGCCAACCGTTTGCGCGCCTTTATAAACTTTAATCGCGTGCCGTTTTCTCGTGGCTACAATTTACAAGCCTTCGAGCAAGAACAATTTCACCCAATGGCACCGAAGCCGGAATACGCGATGCAAAGTGCTGCTTGGCGCATTTCTCATGGCGCAGGGCAAAACCGCCCGTATAGCTTCAATTCAGCGTCTTCGGGTGTGGCAAGTAAGATGGTACTAGCGTAAAAACACGACGGCACTACTATTAAATCGACTTTATACACGCACACAGGCTTCGGAACACCAACATGACAAAATCAACATCACCACGCAGCGTTGCTTCACTATTTGAAACCCGTTTTCCCCCGCCTTTAGTCATGCTTGTGAGCGCGGCAATAATGTGGTGCAGCCATCACTGGTTGCGCATTGCCGAGCTGATTCCAAACTCATGGCGTTTGGTGAGCGTGGTCGTCGCGTTGTCTGGCCTTAGCATGCTTGTCACTGCATTTCGCCAATTTCAAAAAGCGAAGACCACCATCAACCCATTGGACCCCAGCCAAGCCTCACGCATAGTCTCAACGGGCATCTTTAGCGTTAGCCGCAATCCCATGTATGTTGGTTTTTCACTTTTATTGGCGGCATGGGCAATTTTCTTGGGGAGCACAAGTCCTTGGATTTTCGTCGTTGGCTTCATTGCTTACATGACGCGCTTCCAAATTCTGCCCGAAGAGCTAGCCTTGGAACAAAAGTTTGGTAGCGAATACTTGGTTTATAAAAGAAATGTCGCGCGCTGGATAGTCGTGTGAAGGCATCCGTTTCATGGCCATTGAGCGGGCAGTGAACACAGGGGCAAGGTTGCCTCCTGAAAGAAAATTTGCCCCGCCTTATGCATTTCTGGCATGCTGCAAATTATTTGCCAAGAATCGACGCCATGCACCCTATTTCCATTGCCCAAGTCATAGAAAAAGTCAGTGAATTACCCAGTTTGCCCGGCATCGTGATGGATGTGCTGAATAATATCGACGACGATGACTTAGATATTCAGGTGTTAGCCGACAAGGTCAGTAGCGACGCGGCGCTCACCGCGAAGACTTTGCATTACGCGAACTCGGCTTATTTTTCCACCATGGTGAAGGTCACCACAGTGCAGCAAGCCTTAGCGCTGATGGGCTTGTCGGCCACCAAGCAAATCATCCTAGCGGCGGGACTCGCAGGCTGCTTCCCCGAAAATAACTGCCCGGGCTTTAAACATGAAGATTTTTGGCGTCACTCGAATGCGGTAGCGAGCGCAGCAAAGCTGATAGCCAAACAACTGCAAATGAAGACCGATGTCGCTTACACAGCGGGCTTGTTGCACGACATCGGTGCCTTGGTTTTGGTCACGCAATTCCCCGATCAATATGCGGCAGCGATCGCGCACAGACATGCGAATGGACTGAGCCAACTTGAGGCAGAGCGCGCCATTCTAGGCATTGATCACGTTAGCGTTGGGGCAGAGTTGGCGTCTCTTTGGGCATTTTCCGATGTCATGAAAAACGCCATCGCTGGTCACCATGAGCCAGAACAAAAGGGTTTGGGTTTTCTAGCCACCGTGGTGCATGTGGCTGATGCCATTGCCCATGCCTTAGGCGTAACCAGCACGCCAGACAAACAAGTGATTGAAGTCAGTGCCCAAGCTTGGGAGAGTTTGCAAATGAGCGAAGAAAACGTCGCGTTATTGATGCAAGAAACAGCGGCAGAATTGCGGCGTTTGGACGAAATTGCGGTGTGATTTTTGTTGGAAAATTTCTTTGCAAGCTCAGCGTTACACCAAGATTTCGATGCGTGCAAAGTTCGCCTGAAAATAACGTTCTTTCCTTATGGCTTTGCAGGATGATCGGCTCGCCATTCAGCGACCATTTTATTTGCTTCTGCGATTTCCTCCGCGCTGGATTTACCTTGCGCATATTTCAAATACAAAGCGGATTCCTCAAAATCGCCAGCCAAAGTTAAGAACTTTAAACCTTCCACTTTGTTTTCCGCCACGCCTTTCCCTTTGAAATACATCAAACCGAGCTGGTAATGGGCACTCAGATTATTTTGTTCAGACGCCGCATTGAATAGCTCCCAAGCTTTGCGCAAATCACGTGGTACGCCGATACCAGATGCGTACAAAACACCTAAGCTGTATTGGGCATCGTCATAACCAGCGTCGGCCGCTTTTCTAAACCAAAATACCGCTTGACCGTAGTTCGGCGCAACGCCTTTAGCTTTGGCATACATGCGCGCCAAATTAGTTTGCGCTTTGACACTGCCCTGCTCTGCGGCCAATCTAAATAAACGCATGGCTTCTGGATAATCTTGCTCGACACCTTCGCCTTTTAGCGTCATTAAACCAAGATTAAACTGAGCGTCGACATAACCTTTTTCTGCCGCCTTTGCAAAAGCAGCCGCTGCCGCCGCGAAGTTTTCTTCCTCATAAAGCGCCACCCCTTGCTCAAACTGCGCTTTGGCTGACTGAGCGGAGGCAGAAAAGGAAAATGAAGCAAAAATAAGGATGAATACAGCGAGATTTTTCATCAAATTCTTTCCTATTTAGATTCTTACGGCTCTACCCGCTCTACAAGCGGTAGCAAAATAGCGAAGACCAACACTTATTACATCTATCACTTCATTTTAGCGCTGATTTTCAAATCAAGATGAAATTGCAGTGTCATAATTCGCGATACGCAAATTATTGCAAAGCGTAACGAGCACGCGCTATTGCACTCTCAAATCCAAGCTATTCAAAAGGAAAATCATGGCTGGTGCCAGTCTACTTACTTTACTCGACGATATTGCAACCGTACTTGATGATGTTGCTGTTATGGCAAAGGTCGCTGCAAAAAAGACAGCGGGCGTTCTTGGTGATGATCTTGCCTTAAATGCCGAACAGGTTAGCGGCGTTCCCGCGAATCGCGAGCTTCCAGTAGTTTGGGCAGTGTGCAAGGGTTCGCTAAAGAATAAAATCATCTTAGTGCCGTTGGCACTCGCGCTGAGTGCGTTTGCTCCTTGGGCAGTTGGTCCCTTACTGATGGTAGGCGGCGCTTATTTGTGTTTTGAGGGATTTGAAAAAATTTCGCACAAATTTTTGCACGACGATATTGCCGAACAATCCGAACACACCAACATGGTTGAGGCGCAAGCCTTGGCCGACCCCGATGTTGAAATCGATATTGTCGAACACGAAAAAGAAAAAATCAAAGGCGCGATACGCACCGACTTTGTTTTGAGTGCCGAAATCATCATCATCGCCTTAGGCACGGTCGCTGCCGCGCCGTTTTTATCGCAAGTGACGGTCTTAGCGGGCGTCGCCCTCTTAATGACGGTTGGCGTATATGGCTTTGTTGCTGCGATTGTGAAGCTCGATGATATCGGCTTTTACTTGAAGCGAAAAAGCGCTGAGGCCGCTGCCAATCAAGGTACGAACTTTGCCACGCGGATGCAGGATCTGGTCGGAGATGGGCTTTTGGTTTTTGCCCCGCGCTTGATGAAAACCTTGGCAGTGGTGGGAACAATCGCGATGTTCATGGTGGGCGGCGGCATCCTCACGCATGGCATTCCCGTACTACATCACTGGATCGAAGCCAGCTCCGAAACCATCGGCCATGCGATCGCTTTGCCCAACTTTTTAATTTCAGTGATGGCCAGTTTGATGGATGCAATTGCCGGTGTTGTTGCGGGTGGATTGGTCCTAGTCGTGGTAACGGCCATGCAATGGGTACTGAAAAAGTTCCGCAAATGATGCTGAGACGTGATTCACTGCAATAAAAAAGCGTCACCGCAAAGGCGCAAAGGGCGCAGAGAAAAACTATTCTTATGCTCTAGATTTCAGCGCGCTCTTAAAAAGAGTTGCGCAGATATTTCGATTACTCCAGTAATTTTTGCATTGGTTGCCAAACCATCTCGCTGGTCATGTCGCGCATGCAGGCGTGATGCCCTAGCGGGCAGTCACGTTGCTTGCATGGGGCGCAATTCAAACGCAGAGACAAGGCCACCGACGAGACAGAAAATGGCGGTGCGTGATCGGGGTCAGTCGGCCCATACAGCGCGATAACTGGGCGATTTAAGGCAGAGGCAATATGCATGAGGCCGGAATCATTACTGACTAAAACATTCGCGCCAGCCAGCAAAGCGATTGCCTGATCCAAGCTGGTTTGACCAGCAAGCTGCAACACATTGGCGCGCATGTCTTCTGCGCACAAGGTGCGTATTTCCTCACAAACGGCCACGTCTTTCGGCGAACCCATCAACAATATTTTCGCTTGCGGTTTTAACTGCAAAATACGTTCGGCTAATGCCGCGAAGTGTTGCGTTGGTCAGCGCTTGGCCGTACCAAACTCGGCGCCCGGCGCAAATGCAACGACGGTTTGCGCGTCACTGATACCCAATGCTGCAAACGCTTTCTGCACTCTTGATGTCTCAAGCCGCAGTGTGGGTGTAGGTAAATTTTTGCGTAGTGGCGCATTCGGCGCAGATGCCAAGGCCGCATAAAACGCTACCATTGCTCGGGGCTGCACGGCGTCGTCAAAATGCATGCAGTTGATCAAGCCGTAGCGGTGTTCACCTTTATAGCCGATGCGTCGCTTAATACCCGCCAACAACGGCACTAGCGCAAACTTCAAAGTATTGGGTAAAACGTAGGCCGCAGCGTAATGCTGCTTTCGTAGTTGTTGCGCGAACTTCCAGCGTTCGCCCAGTTGTAGCGCGCCATGCTTAAAAGGCGCTTCGATCACCGTATCAACTTCCTGCATGACCCGCAACACGGGTGCTACCCAAGAGGGTGCAAGAACATCGATTGAGCAAGTAGGAAACTGCTGCTTAAGCAAAGCAAGTAGCGGTTGCGCCATGACGGCATCGCCTATCCAATTGGGTGCGATAACCAGCAGGCGCGTGCCTACCGATAACGACGCCACGTTTGCACTTTTTGTCTCGTGATTAGGCATTGCCGCTGGGGGAAGAAGTTGAGTGCCGAATTAACCAGCAAACTGCAGACGATACAAATTCGCGTACACACCGTCGCGCTGTAGCAACTCAGCGTGCGTACCCGTTTCAACGATACGCCCTTCATCTAACACCACAATGCGATTCGCCCTTTCTATGGTCGATAAACGATGCGCAATTACCAAGGTTGTACGTCCCTGCATCAAGGTTTCCAATGCTGCTTGTACCGCACGCTCTGATTCGCTATCCAGCGCCGAAGTGGCTTCATCCAAGATTAAGATCGGCGCATTTTTATAAATCGCTCGGGCTATCGCCAATCGTTGCCTTTGCCCGCCAGACAAACGCATACCGTTGTCACCGATCATGGTTTCTAAACCGGCTGGTAAGTCGCGGATCACATCAGTCAAGTGGGCAGCCTGGGCCGCCTCGGCAATGCGCGCTGCGTTTGGCGTGGCGTCGCCATACGCAATATTTGCCGCCACCGTATCATCAAACAACACGACGTTTTGGCTCACCATGGCGATTTGCGCGCGCAAGCTGAATAAGGAGATTGCCTGCAATGGCTGACCATCAAGCAAAATTTCACCAGAATTGGGCGAGTAAAAACGTGGAACTAAATTCACCAATGAGGTTTTTCCGCCACCCGACATGCCAACCAAAGCAATGGTTTCACCCGGTTGCACTTGGAGGTTAATTCGATTCAAGGTCGTTTGTTCTTGCCCAGGGTAAGAGAAGCTTACGTCTTTAAATTCAAGCTTTCCCAAGGCGCGCGCTGCTAAATTTTGCCCACTGGTTGGTTCACTTTCCGCATCGATTAAAGAGAAAACCGAATCACAGGCAGCCATGCCACGTTGCAATGGGCCGTTTAAATCTGCCAAGCGCCGCAATGGTGTGAGCAATAACAACATGGTGATAATGAAGCTCGTAAAATCGCCCACCGTGGTGGTGCTCGTTTTCGCTTCATGCACGGCAAGCATGATCACAATCGAGATCGCCACTGCCGCCAGAGTTTGTGAAACTGGGGTGGTTGACGCCACCGCAATCGTCGTGCGCATTGCGTAGCCGCGCAGTTTTTGGTTTTTTTGGTCGAAGCGCTTTTGCTCGTAATCTTGTCCCCCAAACACCCGTATTACTTGGTGCGCACGGGTAGTTTCTTCAATCACTTGGGTGAGTTCGCCACTGACTTCGAGCTGATTTTGATTCAATTTGCGCAGGCGCTTACTCACACTGCGGATCAGCAAAGCCATGATGGGCATGAGCGCAATGGTCACCAAGGTGAGCTTCCAATTCACGTACAGCAAGTACGCCAACAGCGCCATCACGGTGAGCGAATCGCGAAATAAGGTAGTGATCGACACTTTCATCATTTCAACGATTTGTTGCGCTTCAAACATAATGGTGTTGATGATGCGACCGCTTGATTCGTCATGATAAAAACGAATCGGTACGCTCAAGACCTTGGCAAAAATTTGTGCACGAATATCATTAAGCTGCCGCGTGGCCATCCACGACATCAGATAACTCGTGGTAAAGGTGCACACGCCTCGCACCAGAAAAATACTGATAATGGCAACGGGAATTTTCCATAATGCCAAACTGGTTTGCTCACCCTTAAACCCATGGTCCATCAAATAACCAAACACTTTTGGCAAGGCAACCTCAGTTAGCGCTGTGCCTAACATGGCAAAAACCGTTAAAACCAAATAACGTCGGTAAGGCCGCAACGACACCCACAAGCGCTTAAACGTGGTGAGAGTCTCTTTATTCATGTCGCTTCATATTTTTGTGCTCCGATTTTTCAACACCGGCCATGGGTATCGCTAGCAAAATCATAAACGCTAAACCAAATACGGCATCACGCAAGATCGCATTGAACATGCCGCCTATCATCATCGTAATTGTGAGCATCAACAAAGGCATGGCGCGCGCGTAGTGCTTAGAGCCGACCATACTCCTTGCCGCTTTTAGCTGTGTGAACCATAGCCAAAGCAAGGCGGCCAAGCCAAGTAAGCCTAGTTCAGTGGCATACAGCAAATAGTCATTATGCGGCGTGGTCATGGTCTCACTCACTTGCCCACGCGCTTTGGCTTGATACAGAGGCAGCCAATTGCCAATGCCGTGCCCAGCGATAGGGTTTTGCAAAATAAGTTCGCTGGTGTTTTTATAAATTTCAAGTCGCATGCCATCTTCACTGACTTGCTTCCCCGCTTGAAAGTCACGAACTTGATGCACGGTACAAACGGCACGGGTGTAAATGACGCTTGCCGGATTCATGTGGTACACCTCGCTCATTTCATTCGCAAAACAAGTCACGCGGGGCGGCAACTGCGCCATGGTAAAAAGCGCTCCAAGCATCAGCACCAACACAGCAAACAAGGCCATGCTTTTGCGTACAGAAAAATCAAAATGGCGAAACAGCATCAACAGGCACAACACAAGAAAGCTCAAGCTGGCGGTGCGGCTTTTCGCCAATAAAAATAAGGCACTCACGACGAAAGCCAGCGCCAAGCCACGCACAACATAGGTATGACGCTGATGTTTTTTCCAACGCCAATCACTAATCATCCACCCAGCCGCAACCGCTAACAAGACCGCGAGCAAAATCGATTTATTACCGTTGTACTCCACATAGCTTTTAAATCCGGTAATTTTCGG
Source organism: Burkholderiaceae bacterium (assembly GCA_019745005.1). Lineage (GTDB taxonomy): Bacteria > Pseudomonadota > Gammaproteobacteria > Burkholderiales > Burkholderiaceae_D > Undibacterium. The sequence goes on along the minus strand of JAIETO010000259.1, from coordinate 5,013 downwards.
CAGCAGCTTCAACGCATTTAAATAAAACAAAGCCGCAGCGATCACCGCACCCGCAAAAAAAATGGTTTGCGCTTTCTCTTGCCAAGCCCACTTACCTTGTTGTGTGCCTGCGCCTAGCGCTAAAAAAGGCAGCAAGAATAAATAAGTTTGGTAATGCGCAAAGGCTGACCAAAACTCACCCACTGGTCTTTCATGCGTCAGCGCAGCGATCAAACTAATGCCACTCAAACCACATATAGGCAACAGCATGGGACTACGCTTGATGTTCTGCCATTTATGAGAAAAGTCGCCGGACGCCAACAGCGCAAACAAAAAAATCAGCAGGCCTGCGTACATCAAGCCAACAGGGAAAAACAAGGTCAGAGGCAGCCAAACCACAACCCGTTCAGGTAAGCGTTGGCGCCAGTTTGACTGATCAATTTGTGTACCGCTTTCGGCGTTCATCTGCGCGCGATTAGGCATAATCAATCTGCACGTTTTTCGGACTCAGCCAAGCGCTTAACTTCTTGCGCAATGCATCGTCAGGGTTCACCCGCCATGCGTCATCTAAGTAAAGTTCGGCGCTAGCTGTTTGATTTTGGTAGTTAATCAGCACCGGACACCCTTGCGCAGACTTATGCGGGGTAAGCACTTCTGCCAACTTACTCAAATCAATCGCCGCATCCAAAGTAATGCGCAGCCCCTGAGAGAACTGCACGCGGGCGCGGCCAATATCCATGACCTTTTCTGCCGTAATGCGCAAACCACCGGAGAAACGGTCTTCCGACACCTTACCCAACACGGCGAGAAATTCATCTTCCTTAAAGAGTTCTTTGCATTCGTCGGCCAATTCACTGTACACGGTGACATCGGCGGTTGCCGTGCCATCGTCGAGCGTCACGATCAGTAAGCGACCACGCTGCGTCATTTGGCTGCGCACAGCAGAAATAACGCCACCCATCAAACGTAAATCGCGTGAAGGGTCGAGTTTTGCCAAGGTGGTTTTGATGAACTTGCGCACTTCGGGCGCATACGCGTCGAACAAATGGCCCGACAAGTAAAACCCCAGCGCCAATTTTTCTTCTAGTAAGCGTTCACGATCTGACCATGGCGCCGCTTGCACATAGCTCAGTGGTGGGTTCATGTCTTCATCGTCACCAAACAAGCTAACTTGATTGGCAGCCGCTTCGGCCTGCTCTGCTGCCTCTAAGGCATAGTCGACGGTGGCTAATAAGACAGCGCGATCTTGTTTGAGGCAATCCATCGCGCCGGCACGTATCAGTGATTCAATGGTACGGCGATTCACTTGGCGTTTATCGACCCGCTTGCAAAAATCAAATAAATCTGTGAACGGCCCGTCTTGTTCGCGCGCGTTGACGATGCTTTCTATCGCGTTATGCCCAGAGCCCTTGACAGCGCCCATGCCGTAGCGAATTTGTTGTGCCTTCTTGCCCGGTTCGCCCACAGGAATAAAACGGTAAGCCGATTGATTGATATCTGGCGGTAAAATTTTAAGCTTACAAACGGCGATGGCGTCTTCCACCAAAATCTTTACTTTGTCTGTATCGTCCATTGCCAGCGACAAGTTGGCCGCCATGAACGCTGCCGCGTGGTGGGCTTTTAAATACGCCGTATGGTAGGACAACAAAGCATAGGCAGCGGCGTGCGATTTGTTAAAACCGTAGCCCGCAAATTTTTCCATCAGATCGAAAATTTCATCGGCTTTCTGCTCGGAGAGCCCATCTTTCGCCGCACCGTCGCGGAAAATCTGCCGATGTAAGGCCATTTCTTCGGCCTTCTTTTTACCCATGGCGCGGCGTAACAAATCGGCGCCACCCAAGGAGTAGCCGCCAACCACCTGCGCCATTTGCATGACCTGCTCTTGATACACCATGATGCCGTAGGTTTCCGACAAAATGCCTTCGGTGCGCGGATCGGGGTAATCAAATTTTTCGCCGTGTTTGCGTTTGCAAAAGTCGGGAATCAAATCCATCGGCCCTGGGCGATACAACGCCACCAAAGCGATAATGTCTTCAAAGCGATCGGGGCGCGCGTCTTTCAACATGCCTTGCATGCCACGGCTTTCAAGCTGGAATACAGCGACCGTGCGCGCTTTTGACAACAACTCGTAACTGGCCTTGTCATCCAAGGGAAGTTTGGCTAAATCAAAATCGGCCATCGCGGGGTCCAGCATTTTGATATAGCGCACTGCGCGATCTAAAATCGTCAGCGTGGTTAAGCCCAAAAAGTCGAACTTCACCAAGCCCACAGCTTCGACGTCGTCTTTATCGTATTGCGAAACCACACCAGAGTCACCGCCCTGCGTGTACAACGGGCAAAAATCAGTGAGCTTACCCGGCGCAATCAGCACACCACCCGCATGCATGCCGATGTTGCGTGTAATGCCTTCCACTTGCTGGGCGAGGTCCAGCAAAGTTTTGACTTCTTCTTCGTTTTCTTGCCGCTCAGCCAGCAAGGGTTCTTCGACAATGGCTTCGGCGATGGTGACTTGTTTGCCCGGTTTAAATGGAATCAGTTTTGAAATGCCATCGCAAAACGTGTAGCCAAAATCGAGCACACGCCCCACGTCGCGAATCGCGCCCTTTGCTGCCATGGTGCCGAAGGTGGCAATTTGCGACACGGCATCTTTGCCGTAACGGTCTTTCACGTATTGAATAACGCGGTCACGCCCTTCTTGGCAAAAGTCGATGTCGAAGTCGGGCATCGACACCCGCTCTGGGTTCAAAAAGCGTTCGAACAGTAAGTTATAGGCGAGAGGATCAAGGTCGGTAATCAATAGCGAATACGCCACCAAAGAACCGGCACCCGACCCACGCCCAGGACCCACAGGCACGCCATTGTTTTTTGCCCACTGAATAAAATCCGCCACAATCAAAAAATAGCCAGGGAAGCCCATTTTGATGATGGTGTCCGTCTCAAATTTCAAACGTGCTTCGTAACGGGGTCGTTCTTGTTCGCGCTTTTCTGGGTTGGGGTAAAGCTGCTCCAAGCGAAATTCCAAGCCTTTTTTGGACTCTGCGACCAAAAATTCGCCTATGCTCATGCCGTCTGGCGTGGGGAAATCCGGTAACTTCGGCTTGCCTAATTCCAAGCTCAAATTGCAGCGCTTGGCGATCTCCACTGCATTGCGCAAAGCACCGGGCAGATCAGCAAACAGTGCCGCCATTTCGTCTTGCGTTTTGAAGCACTGTTGCTCATTAAAACGGCGCACGCGACTACCGTTCGCCAGCATTTCACCCTCTGCAATACAAGTGCGCGCTTCGTGCGCAATAAAATCATCTTTGCTGATGAATTGAATCGGATGCGTGGCAACCACAGGCAAGCGCAGTTTGTTAGCAAGTGCCACGGCATGTTTCACGTGCGCTTCCATGTTGGCTTGCCCAGCCCGTTGAATCTCAATGTAAAAATGCTGAGGGAAAACCGCCGACCAGCGTTGCGCCAAGCGTTCTGCTAGGGGCAAGTTGCCGTTATCTATGGCAATACCAATATCGCCAAAATGCGCGCCAGATAAAGCGATCAAGCCCAAGCCCTTGCCTGCTTCAGCGGCTTTCTTGGCAATCTCTTCTAACCACTCAAAACGCAGCTCGGCGCGCCCACGATGTTGGTTTTCTAACCAAGCCCGCGCTAATAATTCGCATAGTTGCAAATACCCTGCATGGTTCTTCACGAGCAGCAGCAAACGACTAGGTTTATCTCTGTCGTGATCATTCGTGATCCAGACATCGCAGCCTGCCACAGGCTTAATACCTTTGCCACGCGTGGCTTTATAAAACTTCACCAAAGCAAACAAGTTTGCCAAGTCGGTAATGGCTAGCGCGGCTTGCTTGTCTTTTTGCGCCGCCTTGACCACATCGTCAATACGAACTAAACCATCAACAATCGAGTATTCGGAATGTAATCGCAAATGCACAAATCGCGGATCGCCGGTTTTTTGTTCGGCGCTGGGCATAGACGCGGCGCTCGGTACGGGCAGCGAATTCGTGTTGGATGTGGGTGTGGGGAGTGGGGCTAATTCAGTCGTCATCGCGCTATTTTACAGCCTCAGCCGCCCTTCTCGGCGGCTTTCCATGCCGCAGTGACGACGCGTGTTCGATGAAATATCATAGCGACAATTATTCAAAGAGATGGGGCGTAGACAAAGTTGTTCCAGCTAGGCGCGCTGCTACAGTCAGTACTTGTATGCATCAATGCAGCGCAAAAGCGTCGGAGAATTTTTGCGTAAATCTTAAGAGAGTTTCCTGAAATCATCACAAGTCTTGTTCTAATGTGGGCTTTCGGCGATACTCTTACGTTGACGTTCGCATCAATTTCCCCAATTTAGCAACACCCTTGGCACCAATAATGACAACTTCGACTCCCACAGCACCAAGTACTAACCTTCGTACCGCCATTACCTATATCTCGTGGCCGCTTATTTTGGCGACTTGCATCGGCTTAACGCATATCGCGTTTCAGTCTGGCAAGCCGTTGTTAGGCTTTAACTTGATCTATTTCGGCTTGATCGTCTGCCTGTTTGTTTTAGAGCGCGTGATGCCGCACGAGAAAAAATGGCAAGAGAGTGATGGACAATTGTTCGCCGACTTGGCGCATACCCTGATGAACAAAGGCGTTGTGCAAGCGCTCATCGGTTTCGCGGCTGTTCTGGGCTTCACCAAACTGCTCACGCCGATGGCCGAGCCGGGACATGGTATTTGGCCGCGCGATTGGCCTTTGGCGGCACAAGTATTAATGGGCGTAATCGTCGCAGAATTTGGCTTGTACTGGTCCCACCGTTTAAGCCATGAATTCCACCCGTTTTGGCGCTTCCATGCCGTGCACCATTCCGTGACGAAATTGTGGATTGTGAATACAGGTCGCTTCCATTATGTAAATTCACTGCTCAGCATCATCGCCGGCACAGGTATGTTGGTCTTGTTTGGCGCGCCGATGGAAGTGATCTTGTGGCTGTCAGCCATCACTGCTTACATAGGCTTGCTGACCCACTGCAATATCGAAATGAACTTCGCCTTCCCC
>JAIETO010000301.1 GCA_019745005.1 Burkholderiaceae bacterium | reverse complement strand
ACTTGGGTCTGATGTTCCGCACCAATGCGAGCGCGAATTGAGCCAATTTGATAGACCGTTTCGCCGGCTGCAGTCAACTGTTGTATTGCCTCTTGGGCGATTTCTGGCGCCACAATCACGACCATACCAATGCCACAATTGAAAACGCGATGCATCTCGGCGTCTGCTACACCACCATGCTGTTGCAGCCACGTGAAGAGTGGAGGCATGTCCCAGGTATCGCGTTGCAAAACGGCCGTCAAATGATCGCCAAGCACACGAGGAACGTTCTCAACCAAGCCACCACCGGTGATATGTGCCATGCCTTTGATATCGAAACGCTCCATCAGGGCAAGCAAAGGTTTGACGTAAATTCTAGTGGGTGCGATTAACGCATCGGCGAGGCTACGTCCATGGAAATCGGCGTTCAAGTCAGGATTCGCCACATCGATAATTTTACGTACTAACGAAAATCCGTTGGAGTGTATGCCCGATGATGCCAAGCCCAAAATGACGTCACCGGGAACGATTTTCGAGCCGTCGATAATTTTAGATTTTTCCACGGCGCCAACCGCAAAACCGGCTAAATCATATTCACCTTCTGGGTACATAGAAGGCATCTCTGCCGTCTCACCACCAATTAACGCGCAGCCAGCTTGTTCACATCCCAATGCAATGCCCTTAATGACATCCGTCGCCGTGGCAACATCAAGTTTTCCGCACGCAAAATAGTCGAGAAAGAACAAAGGCTCCGCACCTTGAACAAGAATGTCGTTGACACTCATCGCGACTAAATCAATACCAACGGTATCGTGGCGATTCAAATGAAACGCGAGTTTGAGTTTCGTGCCCACGCCATCGGTACCGGAAACCAGTACAGGCTCCTTGTACTTTTTACTCACCTCAAACATCGCGCCAAAGCCACCTATACCTGCCATCACGCCTTCACGCATGGTGCGTTTCGCAAAGGGCTTGATGGCGTCAACCAACGCATCGCCAGCTACCATATCAACCCCCGCATCAGCATAGGATAGGGAAACGGCTAGCTCGGGTTTTGCGGTTGTACTCATGATTGTCGTCAATTAGGGGTGTGAGGCGGTAAAATAGAGGCGTTTTGTATGCGATTGACGGATATAAATACCGTCAGCACGCTATTTTACCAAATTGCCTTTACCACTTAGCAGCTTTTAATCTCGGACTTGAACAATGGGGACCGTTTGCGCAGTCTATGAAACTCGATTCATCGATAAGCAAACCTAGAGGCACTTAAACGCGCTATTGTTCCCCCACTTGATTTGATGACTGACAACAATTACAAACGTTCAAAACTATGGCTTTTAACATCTCGACTGAACAACGACAGACGATCCTTTGGTTCGCCGTCGCTGCGGCGTTATTAGTATTAACGCTGATGTTAGGCCCGATCCTGATGCCCTTTGTGGTCGCCGCGATCTTGGCTTACGCATTAAACCCTTGGCTAGATAAGCTATGCCGCTTGCGCTACAAAAAAATCTCGCTTCCTCGCGTCATGGCCGCTGCCATCTTGGTGGTATTAGTCATTGCGAGCGGTCTCGCAATGGTGCTGATTATGGTGCCCATCTTACAAAAGCAGATTCCGCAGTTACAGGCACAAATTCCCCAATTCTTCGACAAATTAGATTCTGGCGTGAGCCCCATGCTGCATGACTTGGGTCTGAATGTTCGCCTCGACAGCACCGGAATTAAAGAACTCTTGACGGAACAATTGGCCACCAGTGGCGACGCGATTGGTAAAGCGGTTTTATCGTCTATTCGTGTTGGCGGCACTGCCGTATTGGGCATGTTGGCTAACTTTATGCTTATTCCCATCGTTTTATTTTATTTATTGATGGACTGGCATTTTCTGATGGCGCGCCTAGAAAATTTTGTGCCACGCCGCTGGCTACAGCATACGATCGAATCCTTAAAAGAAGTTGACGCGATGCTGGCGCAATATTTGCGCGGGCAAATCATGGTGATGGCGGCATTGGCCGTTTACTACTCGGCTGCCTTATCGATTGCGGGGTTTGATCTTGCACTTCCGGTTGGCATTATTACCGGTTTCTTGGTGTTCATTCCCTACTTAGGTTTTGGGCTTGGCTTGGCACTCGCGCTGATTGGTGCGGTCTTGCAATTTGAAGGGTTCAGCGGCTTAATCTATGTCGCCGTCATCTATGGTTTCGGACAATTACTCGAGTCTTTCGTCCTGACACCACGTTTAGTCGGCGAGCGAATTGGACTCCACCCTTTAACCGTCATTTTTGCCTTAATGGCGTTTGGCCAATTATTTGGATTCATGGGCATCTTAATCGCCCTCCCTGCGTCGGCTATTTTATCCGTCGCCGCCAAGCATATGCGTCAATCCTATTTGAATAGTACTTTTTATCGCCAACCATGAGGCAGTTACTTCTTAATTTGCGTCAAGACATTGCCCCCAGTCTCGATTCTTTTGTTGTGGGGAAGAATCAAGAACTTTGGCAATTAGTGAAAAAAATTGCCGCAAATGATAGCAAGCGCGAAGCGCACTTTGTCTATCTTTGGGGTGAGTCGGGTTCAGGAAAATCGCACCTACTGCGCGCGCTTGCACAAAGCCCCAATGCGCGCTACATCCGCCCCGATGCGCCGAGTGCACTGTTCAACTTTTCAGATGACATCCATACCTATCTGTTGGATGATTGCGAACAACTATCAGATCATGCGCAAATTGATGCATTCGCCTTGTTCAATGAAGTCAGAGCGCACGGTGCAAACATCCTCTGCGCAGGCCGGTTCGCACCGCGCGCCTTGGCGCTACGCGAAGACCTACGCACCCGGCTGGGTTGGGGTCTCATCTACGAAGTGCATGAGTTAACTGACGACGACAAAATGCATGCTTTAGAAACCATGGCAGATCTGAAAAGCATGCCGCTGTCGCCTAGCGTGTTGTCTTACATCATTACGCACTTCCGGCGCGACATGCCCTCACTGAGCCAACTCATCACACAACTTGATGAATATTCCTTAGAAACCAAACGCCCAATTACCTTAGCTTTATTGCGTGATTTATTACGTGATTTACTGCATGATCTTGAACCACAAATCGCAGTTGAAACTGAAACAGCACTTCACACGATCGACACTCATTAAAAGCAATCCAATTCATGCGCAACATTGCCATATTTGATCTTGACCACACACTCATTCCCCTTGATTCGGATAATGAATGGGGCACTTTTCTCTGCCGCATTGGCGTCGTCGATAAAATCGAATTTTCGCGCCGCAATCAAATGTTTTACTCGCAGTATCAAGCGGGCACGCTCGACCCCGTTGAGTACCTAGAATTTGCACTTGGCACTTTGGCACAGTTTCCCCGTGCCCAGTTAGATACCTATCATGCCCAGTTCATGGATGAAATCATTCGCCCCGCATTACTGACGCCAGCGCTCGACTTAGTACAACGCCATCGCGACCAGGGTGATCTGGTGTTGATTATCACGGCAACCAACCGTTTCGTAACAGAACCTATTGCACGCGAGTTCGCCGTCGATCATCTAATTGCATCAGAGCCCGAAACTTTGCCAGATGGCAGACTGACAGGAAAGTTATTGGGCGTGCCCACCTATGGTATTGGAAAAGTGCTGCACTTACATGAGTGGTTGGCGCAACAGCAGCTCGCTTTAAACGATTTTGCACAAAGCTTTTTCTATAGCGATTCACAAAACGATATTCCTCTGCTGTCGATTGTCAGCAATCCCGTTGCCACTAACCCCAACGCGCTCCTTAGCACACATGCAGAAAAACAAGGTTGGCCGACACTTCATCTCTTTAAACAATGATCAAGAAATTTATCCAACGAATATTGGGCGTTAAAAATTCAGGTGATGCGCCTGTGAAAAACAGCAAAGCACGCGCCAAACCGAAAGCCTTGAATGCAAAAGAACACGGCATCAATCCAGAACTGCTTTCTGCCAATGCGGTGCGCGTAACACAAACATTACAAGAAAATGGATTTAAAGCCTTCGTCGTTGGGGGCGCTGTGCGCGACTTGTTGCTTGGCATTAAGCCCAAGGATTTTGATATCGCAACCAATGCCACGCCCGAGCAAGTCAAACGCCTTTTTCGCCGCGCATTTATCATCGGACGGCGGTTTCAAATTGTGCATGTCATGTTTGGGCAAGACCTTCTCGAGGTCACAACCTTCCGAGGCGCAGGCGACGACGGAGCACCAAAAGACGAGCATGGACGCGTCTTGCGCGACAATACCTTCGGTGAGCAACACGAAGACGCAGCGCGCCGAGATTTCACGATTAATGCCATGTACTACGACCCCGCTTCGCAAACGGTGCTGGATTACCACGGTGGTATTGCCGATATCAGAAAAAAAACTTTACGCATCATTGGTACACCTGAAGCGCGGTACCGCGAAGATCCCGTGCGCATGTTACGGGTTGTGCGTTTCGCAGCAAAATTGCAATTTACAATTGACGAAGCAACACGACTTCCCATCGCCGTCATGGCGCCACTCATCAACAACGTACCCAGTGCACGCGTGTTTGATGAGATGCTCAAGTTGCTCATGAGCGGTCACGCCATGGCTTGTCTACAGCAATTACGCAAAGAAGGGCTGCATCACGGTTTAATGCCCTTGTTGGATGTGGTGTTGGAACAGCCACTCGGCGAGAAATTTGTCACTCTAGCGTTGGCGAACACGGACGAGCGCATCAAACAAGGTAAAACCGTATCGCCAGGATTTCTCTTCGCGTCATTGTTATGGCATCAGGTGCTAGAAAAATGGGAAGCCTACAAAGCTGCCGGTGAGTTCAGTATTCCGGCCTTACACTTGGCAGCAGACGATGTGTTGAATACACAAACCGATTCGCTCGCACTGCAAAGAAAAATCGGTTCCGACATGCGTGACATATGGGCGATGCAGCCGCGCTTCGAAAAGCGGGTCGGCAAAACGCCATACAAATTGCTAGAAAACACGCGCTTGCGTGCCAGTTATGATTTCCTCTTATTGCGCTGCGCGTCTGGCGAACTGGATGCGGAAATCGGCGAATGGTGGACTGACTTCATCAACGGTGATGAAATCGAACGCGAACAATTGCTAACCATCAAACCGAAGAAAGCCGCGGCGGAAGAGCCCGTAAAAAAACGCCGCCCACGGCGCCGAGGGCCACGCAAACCGAGCGATAAAGTCGGTGACTAAGTCCTTCAATCACGCTGCATCAAACACGACAGCAGGTTCCCAACAAGCGCTGTGTGCTTACATCGGCCTAGGCGCAAACTTGGGCGACGCACAAGCGACGATATTGCAAGCGATTCAAAGGGTCGCAACACTAGCGAATACGCAACTCAGTGCGAGTTCCAGCTTGTTTGTGAGTGCCCCGATTGACGCGGACGGCAGTGATTACGTCAACGCCGTGATACAAGTAAAAACGACGCTGAGCGCCCACGCATTATTAAAATGTTTGCAGGAACTCGAACGCGCGTTCGGTCGTGAGCGTCCTTATCATCATGCGCCGCGCACTTTGGATTTAGATTTACTGTTGTTTGGCGATCAAAAAATCTGCACCGAAGAACTTACCGTGCCCCATCCACGCATGACTGAACGCGCCTTCGTGTTATTGCCACTGCTCCAACTCGACCCTTTCATTCATATTCCCGGAAAAGGTGATGCCAATCAATTTGCGCCAGCAATTGCGGCGCAGGTCATCCGCAAGCTTGTTTGACCTACTACGAATCCTGCAACAAGGCTCCGTTCAGGCTGAATGTTCATAAGACTCAATACGCGTAAAAAAAACCTCTCAACACAGAGACACGGAGACACGGAGAAAATCAAAACACCATTGTTCTTTGTCTTCATTTTTTCCTATGCGTCTTATGCGTAATGCTTTGGCTTATCTCTATATTGCGAGGTTTGTTTTCTCTTCGTGACGTGAACCTTTACTTTTATCAATTTTCAATCTGAACATAGCGGGAAAAAATACATACTAGGTAATAGTATTAAAGCAATACGCTTACAAATAAAGCGCGAATACATCGAAAAATAGTGATACTCCCATAAAATATTTATCATCTCTAAAAAGGAGATAGAGTTGATCCTTTTGAGCACATTCACAAAATTTGCGCGATTTGCTCATCGAAAGATTCCTCCCTGCAGCTCTTGCAGTCTTTTCTGTATCAAGCAGTTGAGAGATTGCGCTTTTCGATTCCTTTTTGCGCATGAAGCTGAGGTGTACCGGCTGCTCATAATATAATCTCGCGCAGCCGTTTTTTACGTTCTACCCTACTCAACACGAATCAAGCATTTAAATTAGACTGTGGCTCGACAGGGTTTCAATTGGTCCTTGCCGTATGAGTTGCTCATTGAACGGAAACTTTGACGAGAGGTTGGCGATAACAATTTCATGCTGTGTAAAAATTCAAATTTACCGTGATGAACGGAAAGCAATTTTTTATGCGAGAACGTTTTCAGTTCACATCGCAGACTGTAACCCTGAATGCTTAGGAGAAAAATGTGGCTGAATATTTGCAAGACCGTAAGGCGGTCACTGTTCCCGGCTTATTAGCGCAAAAACAAAAAGACGAGAAAATCACCATGCTGACGTGCTATGACGCCAGTTTTGCATCGCTCATGGACCGCTGTGGCGTCGAGATTTTATTGGTGGGCGACTCGCTTGGCATGGTGTGCCAAGGCCATCAGTCAACCCTACCAGTGAGCATCGCGGACGTGGCGTACCACACGGCATGCGTTGCACGGGGAAATAAGTCTGCATTAGTGGTCGCGGACATGCCATTTGCGAGTTACGCGACACCTGAATCTGCGTTTCAAAATGCGGCTATGCTCATTCAGGCCGGTGCGCACATGGTCAAACTTGAGGGCGGCGCTTGGTTGGCATCGACCGTCAAGTTTTTGACGGAGCGCGCCATTCCCGTTTGTGCCCACTTGGGGTTGACGCCGCAATCAGTGCATCAGCTTGGCGGTTATAAGGTGCAAGGAAAGACCACGGAAGCGGCAGATTTATTGAAGGCAGATGCTTTGCTTTTGCAACAAGCGGGGGCAACTTTGTTGGTGCTAGAAGCCATTCCTGCACAATTAGGCAAAGAAACCACCGAATTACTAGCGATTCCCACCATAGGCATAGGCGCGGGTGTCGACTGCTCTGGCCAAGTTCTGGTCATGCACGACTTACTGGGCGTTTTCCCTGGCCGAAAAGCACGTTTTGTGAAAAATTTTATGGACGGACAAAGTAGTATTGATGAGGCCGTGCTCGCCTATATTCGCGCCGTTAAGTCCAAGGAATTTCCGGCCGCTGAACACTGCTTTTAAACAGAAACTCTCTGGCGGAAAAAACATCCTTCGTTTCGCCTTATTTGCTGGTCATTTCGTTTTTTGTTATTCATACCGCGCAAGGCTGCGCACTAAATGAGGTGCCAGCATTTCGGCGCGATTAATGGACATGCCTAGTTCGCTGAGTAAGCCATCTTTCACATCATAAATCCAGCCATGTACGGTGAGATCTTGGCCGCGTTCCCACGCATCTTGTACTATTGTCGTTTGACACACATTCGCAATTTGTTCGATGACGTTGAGCTCGCAAAGTCGATTATTGCGCTCTCGCTCGCTCATTTCTTGCCCCAAATAGCGCTCGTGTTTTTGGTGCACATCTTGCACATGACGCAGCCAATTATCAGCTAAACCTACACGCCGATTGGTGAGCGCCGCATGCACGCCCGAACATCCATAATGGCCGCAAACAATGATATGTTTGACCTTCAACACGTCAGTAGCAAACTGCAGCACCGACAAGCAATTTAGGTCGGAATGCACGACGACGTTGGCGATGTTTCTGTGCACAAAAAGTTCGCCTGGAAGCATTCCCAGCAGTTCGTTCGCTGGCACGCGGCTGTCCGAGCAGCCTATCCAAAGATACTCTGGACTCTGTTGCGCAGCTAATTTTTCAAAAAAAAGAGGGTCTTCGGCGCGTATTGCTTCTGCCCATTGTCGGTTATTTTCGAAAAGTTGTTCTGGTGATACGCTTCCGTTTTGCTGATCTGTCATGGTTACCAAGTCATCATTTTTGCAGATGTAATTTTAACCTTTATCAAAAAATATAGACGAAAAAAAGGGAGCGATTCGCTCCCTTTTGTCCTCGATAATCGTCAATTATCGATACGGATCGCTTTCAACCTTGGGCGGCTCCGCTAACATGGCCTTTCTGAGTGAGGTATCTACTGGCTTCTCACCCAGCCAAATACGCAGTAACGCGTTATAAAACGCGGGATCTGGATCAGGTTCAATTACTCGCTTACCGTTCAACAACAATGTTGTGCCAGAACCTGGCACCCAGTCTACATGAATGGTGTCACCCTTTTTCAACTCAGGAATGGTTGCGAACATGTCGCCAAAACGTTGATATTGCCCGACAAACTTTGCTCGCTCCGCACGATCTGTGTTGTTTTTCAGACCCTCCATAAAGCCTCGTCCAAAATCTTCGTTACTCACGTCACGTAAGAAGTGCAAAGTGACGCGCTTTGGCCCTGGCAGCGCAAGAATGTCCGCCATAGTGCTTTTTTTCTCTTTGATATACAAACCCGCCGCATAGACCTTAAAGATTGCTTTGTAACGAATACCCGCGCCATTTAAGCGTAAATCTGTTCCGCCTAACTTCACGGTATCTTCAAACTTAATACCAGCCACTTCGACTGTTGCGGCATTTACACCCAATGCTGTGCATGCCAAAACCAGCGCTGCAAGCAACTGCTTACTTTTTACAAACATGATTATGTCTCCTAACTTTCTTTTTTATGACCAACTTCAAGCACAACAAGCTTACCTTAATTTTAGAAGGCAAGTACAAGTTTGCTTGCGATAACACTGAAGTTCTAGTCGTTTTTTCGTCCCGCAACCGTAGAAAAAACTGAGATGTCTTCAAACGTCGATGTCACCGCGAAAAAATAAAACCCCCGGCAATGCACTCTTTCCGGGGGTTTGAATAGATAACGACGCAAATAGTTGCAAAAACAAGTGTGGTTTATTCAAAAAATTTCTTCACTTTGTCCATCCAGGTTTTGCTTTGAGGGTTGTGCTTTGCACCACCTTCGACAGTTAATTGCTCGAAACTGCGCAGCAACTCCTTTTGCTTCTCTGTGAGCTTCACAGGCGTTTCGATCACGATGTGAACAAAAAGATCACCTGCATAACCTGAACGCACGCCTTTTACGCCCTTGCTGCGTAGGCGGAAAGTCTTACCAGACTGCGAGCCCTCTGGAATCGTGAACGATGCTTTACCACTGAGCGTTGGCACTTCGATGTCACCACCTAAGGCCGCCTTGACAAAAGAAATTGGAATTTCACAATGCAGATCATCACCTTCACGTTGAAACACAGGGTGCTGCTTTATGTGAATTTCCACATATAAATCGCCCGGCGGCCCGCCATTTACGCCAGGCTCACCGTTACCAGATGAGCGAATCCGCATGCCGTCATCGATACCGGCTGGTATCTTCACTTCTAAGGTTTTGTTGCGCTTTATGCGCCCGGCACCAGAGCATGTAGGGCAAGGTTCCGGCGTGATTTTTCCCGTGCCGTGACATTTTGGACAAGTTTGTTGAATGCTAAATAGACCCTGCTGCATACGCACTTGACCATGCCCCCCGCAGGTCGTACAGGTAATCGGTGATGTGCCAGGCTTTGCACCAGAGCCATGACATGTTTCGCAGGAATCCCAACTCGGCACCCGTATGGTCGTATCAAAACCATTTGCCGCTTGTTCAAGAGTAATCTCAAGGTTATAGCGCAAATCGGCACCACGATACACCTGCGGACCGGCACTGCGACCGCGGCCACCACCAAAGATATCGCCGAAAATATCGCCAAACGCGTCCGCAAATCCGCCTGCGCCACCCCCTCCGCCGCCGCCCATATTCGGATCAACGCCAGCATGTCCGTAGCGATCGTAGGCTTCGCGTTTTTGCGTATCCGAGAGCATTTCGTAAGCCTCTTTGGCCTCTTTAAATTTCTCTTCTGAGGCTTTGCTATCTGGATTTCGGTCCGGATGATACTTCATCGCCAGCTTGCGATATGCCTTCTTAATATCATCATCAGACGCATTCTTCGCTACGCCTAAAATTTCGTAAAAATCCCGTTTCGCCATTTCGTTCAAACCTTGTTTTTATTTATGTACACTAAGCGAAAACGCCGAGCAGGGCGCCGCTTGCACGACAGCTCTACCCGGCGAGTCAAGAGCGATGCACAATCAAGGCATCGCTCAAGCAATTATTGCTTATCTTTAACTTCTTTAAAGTCCGCGTCTACTACATCATCTTGCGCTGGTTTGGCTTCACCAGCGCCGCCTGAAGCACCTGCCGCAGCGCCCGCAGCAGCTTGCTGCGCTTGCATATCGGCATACATCTTTTCGCCTAATTTTTGTGATGCAGTTGAAAGCAGACCCAACTTGGTATCAATTTCGGCTTTATCACCCGACTTCAAGACGTCTTCCAGTTCTTTGATTGCAGCCTCAATCTTTTCTTTTTCACCGGCATCTAACTTATCGCCATGTTCAGCTAACGCTTTCTTTGTAGAGTGCACCAAAGCATCGCCTTGGTTGCGCGACTCGGCTAACTCTTTCACCTTTTTATCTTCTTCCGCATTCAACTCGGCATCTTTCACCATTTTTTGAATTTCTTCTTCAGTCAAACCTGAATTTGCTTTAATGGTGATCTTGTTCTCTTTGCCTGTCGCTTTATCTTTCGCACCGACATGCAAAATACCATTAGCGTCGATGTCAAACGTTACTTCGATTTGCGGTGTGCCACGTGCGGCTGGTGGAATACCTTCCAAGTTAAACTCACCTAAACCTTTATTACCTGCAGCGATTTCACGCTCACCCTGATAAACCTTAATGGTTACCGCAGGTTGGTTATCGTCGGCCGTTGAGAAGACTTGGCTAAACTTCGTTGGAATTGTGGTGTTCTTTTGGATCATCTTGGTCATTACACCGCCCAAGGTTTCGATACCTAAAGACAAAGGTGTCACATCAAGCAATAGCAAATCTTTGCGGTCGCCTGACAACACTGAACCTTGAATGGCAGCGCCAACAGCCACGGCTTCATCTGGGTTCACGTCTTTGCGAGGTTCTTTACCAAAAAACTCCTTAACGAGTTCTTGCACTTTCGGCATACGCGTCATACCGCCGACCAAAATGATATCGTCGATATCGCTCGTCTTCACACCGGCATCTTTAATCGCTAAGCGGCAAGGCTCGATGGTCTTTTGAATCAATTCCTCAACCAAAGCTTCTAACTTCGCACGGGTGATTTTCAAATTCAAATGCACTGGCGCGCCATTTGCCATGGCGATATATGGCTCGTTAATCTCAGTTTGTTGAGAGCTAGAAAGTTCAATTTTCGCGCGCTCTGCCGATGCTTTAATACGCTGCAAAGCAATCGGATCTTTGGACAAATCGAGGCCATTGATCTTTTTGAATTCATCGATGATGTAATCGATCACACGTTGGTCAAAATCTTCACCGCCAAGGAAAGTGTCACCATTGGTGGACAAGACTTCAAACTGCATTTCGCCATCAACGTCAGCAATCTCGATGATAGAAACGTCGAAAGTTCCGCCGCCCAAGTCATACACGGCAATCTTACGGTCGCCCTTTTCTTTCTTATCCAAGCCGAACGCCAAGGCTGCAGCCGTTGGTTCGTTAATGATCCGTTTCACATCCAAGCCAGCAATACGACCTGCGTCTTTAGTCGCTTGACGTTGCGCGTCGTTAAAGTACGCTGGAACAGTGATAACGGCTTCGGTAACTTCTTCGCCCAAATAGTCTTCGGCAGTTTTCTTCATTTTGCGCAAGACTTCGGCAGAAATTTGAGGTGGCGCTAAACGCTTGTCGCGCACGCTTACCCATGCATCGCCATTTTCTGCTTTGGAGATCGTATATGGCATTAAGCCGATATCTTTCTGCACTTCTTTTTCGTCAAACTTTCGACCAATCAGGCGTTTGACGGCGTAAAGCGTATTTTTTGGATTCGTGACGGCTTGGCGCTTAGCAGAAGCGCCCACCAAAATTTCACCATCTTCTTGATACGCAATGATTGAAGGCGTGGTGCGCGCACCTTCCGCATTTTCAATTACTTTTGGCTGGCCACCTTCCATAACAGCCACGCAAGAATTGGTTGTACCTAAGTCGATACCGATCATTTTTCCCATGATGTTTCCCTCAAGATGTAGATTTTATTGGAGTTTGATTGGATCAAAGCGATCCGATTGAGTCTGATATTTGGTAAAAATCGCCGTTTTCAAGCGCTTTTACCTTGTTTTTTTGCCTTTTTTTTCTACTTTTGCGAAATTGATGTCATTTGCTTTGCGCCACCGTCACTAAGGCGGGACGGAGCAAGCGATCAGCAATTAAATAGCCTTTTTGCAATACAGTAACGATGGTATTCGCTTCTTGATCGGCCGGCACCATAGAAATCGCTTGATGTTTGCTCGGGTCAAGCTTGTCACCCTGATTTGGATTGATTTCAACCAGACGATTTTTTTCAAACGCTGATGACAATTGCCTGAGAGTGACTTCTACGCCTTCTTTGATCGATTCGAGACTCGGTGTTTCTACCTTCAATGCCATCTCAAGGCTATCTTTCACGGGCACCATCGCCTCTGCAAAGCTTTCAATTGCAAATTTGTGCGCTTTACTAATATCTTCTTGAGCACGGCGCCGAATGTTTTCGCCTTCTGCTTTGGCGCGCATAAAAGCATCTTGCAGCTCAGAAACCTTGGCCTCAAGTTGCGCCACGACTTCCGGCGCGATCGACGTAACAGCCTCGTTTGGCTGGGATTCTGCCGTTACCTCTGGGGCCGTAAAATCCTGCGCGGCACCAGACTCTGTTGCTTCGACTTTGATTTCGTTTGGATTATTTTCACCCATCGTTTTTTCTTGCTCTTGCATTAACTATCTCCAAAAAAATGACTTATCTGCCAAGACATTGGGGTGTAAGCATGTCATTTCAAGGGGCATACCTGGAAGATTTTTTTGCCGGTGCGGTCCCTTTCGCCGATTTGCTCGTCTAACCAGCGCCTGTTCCCAGACATTTTTCGCGTAAAATTAGTAGTTTTGCAGCAAGCCACCTTGGCGGGGACGAAAACATGATTTTAGTGACTGGGGGCGCAGGGTTTATTGGTGCCAATTTTGTCTTAGATTGGTTAGCACATTCCGATGAACCCGTTATCAACGTCGACAAGCTTACTTACGCGGGCAATCTCAGTAATTTAAAAAGCCTAACTAACGATTCGCGCCACATCTTCGTAAAGGCTGACATCAACGATGGTTCAAAAATTACCGAACTACTCAACACCCATCATCCTCGCGCCATTCTGCATTTCGCGGCCGAAAGTCATGTTGATCGATCACTGCACGGACCAGCGGAGTTTATCAAAACAAATATTAATGGGACTTTCAGTCTCTTAGAGGCTGCGAGAACCTACTGGCAAGGGCTGGAGCCAAACCAAAAAACTGCTTTTAGATTTCTCCATGTTTCGACGGACGAAGTGTTTGGTTCACTCGCGCAAGATGACCCACCGTTCACCGAAGAAACTGCTTACGCCCCGAATAGCCCTTATTCAGCTTCAAAGGCAGCAGCCGATCATTTGGTGCGTGCCTACTTTCACAGCTATGGACTACCGGTGCTCACCACTAATTGTTCAAACAATTATGGCCCTCTGCATTTTCCTGAAAAGCTCATCCCGCTCATAATCACGAACGCGCGCAAGGGGAAAGATTTACCCATATACGGGAATGGGCAACAAATCCGCGATTGGCTTTATGTTGGCGACCATTGTTCAGCGATTCGACAGGTACTCGCAAACGGACAACGCGGTCAAACCTACAATATTGGTGGGTGGAATGAGCAAACCAACTTAAGCGTGGTACACAAAATTTGTGATCTGCTTGATCAGTATGAGCCGAAAAAGAGCGGCAGTTACCGTGATCAGATTAAGCATGTACCAGACCGTCCAGGGCATGACCAACGATATGCAATCGATGCACGCAAAATAGCCACGGAGCTTGGCTGGAAACCAGCGGAAACGTTTGAATCGGGTTTGACAAAAACAGTGCAATGGTATTTAAAAAACGACGAGTGGACCGAGCGAGTCCTTTCGGGAGATTATCAAAAATGGATCGATCTCCAATACAAGCAAACAAACAGCGAAGAGTAAGCAGGATGACAAAAATTGCACGCAAAGGAATAATTTTGGCGGGTGGCTCTGGCACGCGCCTGTATCCGGTCACGCAAGCAATCTCAAAGCAATTGCTACCGGTGTACGACAAGCCGATGATTTATTACCCGTTGACGACCTTGATGCTAGCGGGGATACGCGAAATTCTGATTATCTCCACGCCGCAAGACACGCCGCGATTCCAAGAATTACTTGGCGACGGTGCAAAATGGGGGCTGCACTTACAGTATGCTGTGCAACCATCGCCGGATGGCTTGGCGCAGGCATTCATTATCGGAAAAGAATTTCTGAATGGCGCACCTTCGGCCTTAATCCTAGGGGACAACATTTACTACGGTCATGCCTTGGAAGCACAATTGCAGAATGCTGATAACAATCAACGTGGCGCAACAGTGTTTGCCTATCACGTCACTGACCCCGAACGCTATGGGGTGATTGAATTTGACCAACATCGACGCGCCATCAGCATTGCCGAGAAGCCATCTGTACCGAAGTCAAATTACGCGGTGACGGGATTATATTTTTACGACGAACAGGTAACGGATATTGCAGCAACCATCAAGCCTTCGGCGCGGGGTGAGTTAGAAATCACCGATGTAAATAACGTCTATTTACAACGCGACCAATTGCAAGTGGAGCTGATGGGACGAGGCATGGCATGGTTAGATACGGGCACACACGAATCTCTCTTAGAAGCTGGACAGTTTATCGCCACAATCGAAAAACGTCAGGGTTTAAAGGTCGCCTGTCCTGAAGAAATCGCGTACCGGCGCGGCTACATTAGCGCCTCTGATCTCGAAAGACTCGCGCAGCCTATGAAAAAAAATGAGTACGGCCAATATCTGTTGGCGCTCCTCAACAACAAGGCATTTTGAAATGAAAGTCATTCATACGGCATTACCCGACGTTTTAGTGATTGAACCTAAAGTATTTGGCGATGAGCGCGGCTTCTTCTACGAAAGTTTTAACGCGCAAAAATTTCAAACTCTCACGGGGCTTCAAGTTGACTTTGTGCAGGACAACCACTCTTTATCAGGTAAAAATGTCTTACGTGGCATGCATTATCAAATTCGCCAAGCACAAGGAAAACTAGTACGAGTTATCGCTGGCGAGGTCTATGACGTAGCGGTCGATTTACGCAAAGGGTCAGCGCAGTTTGGAAAATGGGTAGGCGCGACCTTGTCTGCTGAAAACCACCGCCAAATGTGGATACCGCCAGGATTCGCACATGGATTTTTAGTGATGAGCGACAAAGCAGAATTCCTTTACAAAACCACTGATTACTGGGCGCCAGAGCACGAGCGCTGTCTGATGTGGAACGATCCTGACGTTGGTATCGATTGGCCCTTGATGGAAGCGCCTATCCTCTCGGCAAAAGATCAACTAGGAAAGCGAATTGACGTGGCCGAGACATTCGCATGAAAATTTTACTCACGGGAACGAGTGGTCAACTTGGACGAGCGTTGCAGACACAACTTTCTGGCGAGCGGTATCAACAGATTGAATTATTCGCACCTATCCGTGCGCAAATGGATCTGAAAGACCCGCAATCAATCCAACGTACTCTCGATGATTTTCAGCCGGATTTAATCGTAAATCCAGCAGCCTATACTGCCGTCGATCTTGCCGAGTCCGAGCCACAAGCAGCATTTTTGGTCAATACTGCAGCCCCAGCTTTGCTCGCTAAAGAAGCAAAAAGTCGCAACATAGGGCTGGTACATTTCTCAACGGATTACGTGTTTGATGGCAGTAAGCGCGACACTCAAGGTGCGCTCGTGGCTTACACCGAGACAGACGCGCCCTGCCCAATCAATATCTACGGCCAATCAAAACTTGAGGGCGAAATAGCGATTCGTGAAAGCGGCTGCAAGCACCTGATTTTTCGTACAAGTTGGGTGTATTCTTTGTTCGGAAAAAATTTTTTACTGACCATACTGCGCTTGGCACAAGAACGAGATCAATTGAGTATTGTTAACGATCAATTCGGCGTACCCAACTCGGCGGCTTGGCTCGCAGAGTCGTGCATCAAGATACTTGAACAACTTGGTTCATCACAAAACCAAGAAGCCTGGTGGAAAAAGAATAGCGGAACCTACAACCTAGCATTAAGCGGCTACACATCTTGGTTTGGCTTTACGCAAGAAATTTTGCATCTGGCAACATCGAGTGGACGCCTACAAAAAACACCCAACAGTGTTTTGGGTATCCCAGCTTCGCAATACCCCACGCCAGCGCGGCGTCCAAGTAACTCGATTTTGTGTAACGCCAAATTAGCCGACAATTTTTCGCTACAAATACCCTCATGGCAAAGTGCATTGGCAATTTGCTTAAGCAACTGAGCTAAACCATGTCATTGAAACGCAATACCACCTGGAATTTGCTGGGTAGTGGCTTGCCCTTGTTAGCGGCTGCAGCTTTAATCCCGTATTGCCTACGCGAATTGGGTAACGAATCTTTTGGTGTGCTGACCCTGATTTGGGCGCTGATTGGTTACTTTAGTTTGTTTGATTTTGGCGTTGGTCGAGCACTTACATTTTCGGTAAGCAAGCTAAATAAAGCGCTTGGTAACGAAAAAGAAATGCACGCAACAATTAACGCTGGTTTGCTTTTGACGACCTTAACGGGTCTGGCCGGAATGCTGATTTTTTTGGCGATTGCGCAGCCACTTACGCACACGTGGCTGAAGATTTCCACAACGCTGCAAGCCGACGCGCAACTCGCATTTCAGATTGCGGCCATTGGCATTATTCCCACCACATTAAATAGCGGTTTGCGCGGCGCTATGGAAGGACTAGATCGCTTCGATGCTTCCAATCTAAACAAAATCTTTCTCGGCTTTTGCATGTTTGTGTTGCCTGCGTTATCAATCTCGCTGCACGGCAATGCGCTTTGGCCGATTGCCACATACCTCGTATCAAGTCGGATCATGACGGTTATTATTGGCATGCTTCAATTGCGCAAACATTTTCATGGTCGCCGCGCCGCCAAGACAACATTTGAAGAAAGCATGGCCAAAACCAAAGGACTGTTTTCTTATGGTGCATGGCTGACCGTCTCAAGTGTCATCAGTCCCTTAATGGTATTTGGCGATCGTTTTTTCGTCAGTTCGCTGACAGGCGCTGCGCAACTTTCAAGCTACGCCATCCCACAAGAAATGTTGTTTCGCGTTTTGCTTATCCCCACTGCCATTTGCGGTGCACTCCTTCCTTTGTATTCAAGTGTGCACAACAGCGAAACTTTGCGAATCGAATATAAAAAAAACTATAAACGCTTGGGCATCATCATGTTGGGTATTTGTGTTTTAACCGCATGCTTCATGTACCCCGTGCTTTACTTGTGGATCTCCAAAGAATTCGCCCAACAATCCCTACCAATTGCTGTCATTTTTATCGTTGGGATTTTTATCAATAGCCTAGCGCTCATGCCGTACACTTTGTTGCATGCGCTCGGTAAACCTAAAATTACGGCACAGTTCCACGTGGCTGAATTTTTTGTGTATATCGCCGTTCTCTACGTCTTAACCACGCACTTCGGCCTCGTGGGTGCCGCGGTTTCTTGGGTTTTTCGTGTTACTTTAGATTTTGTCTTATTGCATTTCGCAGCGCGGCGCGAAATGCACATAGCCAAAGATGATACGGAAATCAATCGACTCAATGTATGACTCTCACGATACAAAATTAGAGTAATTTTCTTGCCCGCAATCGAAAAAATGCTGCCACCAAGGTATAGAATGATGAGCGACACTAACGTCATTTCTTACTCAATTTGTTTCGGATCTAGTCAAGCGTGAATTTGTTAAGCCTTCGCATGATTACAATAAAAAAAAATGAAAGCCCGTATCGGTTTCGATTACTCTCGTACCTAAGCATTACCAAGGAAATTCATTGATTTACATCGCCATTGTTAATCACGGTCACGAAGCGCTCCTAATGTCAGGTAATCTGGAAAGTCTTGGCGGCGTTGGCGACCGCATCAAAATTGTAGTCAAAGACAATAAGCCAAGCACGGCACTAAAAACCTATTGCGGCGACCGGACGATTGATTATATTGATGCTTATCCCGGCCTTGGTTTTGGACACAATAACAACCTGATTTACCAACACATACAAAAAAATTTCGGCTTTCTCCCAAGTGATACTTTTATCGTGATGAACCCCGACGTCACGATTGACGGACGTATGATTATTGAGTTTGTCGAGCAAATGCGCCAGGAGCATTGCCAGCTCGCCACACTTAATTTATTCCGCGACAAGTATTTTCAGCAGCCAGACACCAACATTCGTCATTTTCCGCGCCCGTTTTCACTGACTCATTTAGGTTTAAATGGCTCGCTCACAGCGCCCTACGAAAAAGAAACAATTCTCGCGCCGTGTTTTGTAGACTGGGCTTCTGGTGCTTTCTTGGCGTTCGACGCCGCGTATTACGCGACCCTTGGTGGATTTGACTTGCGCTATTTCATGTACTTTGAAGATGTTGATATCTGTTTCCGTTCTCGCGCATTGCTGGGAAAAGGCGTGCGCTATTACCCCCAATTTCGAGCCGTGCATACCGCGGCGCATCAGAACAGACGGTTTGGCTCAAAACACGCGCTGTGGTTCATACAGAGCTACTTCAAATTTGTCCTACGACGCATTTTCTCGGCGCAGCACCCGCGCATGATCAGATCGACCGGTGAGTGAGTGCCATGGGCTCAACACTGTTACTGACAGGCGCGTCAGGCTTTGTAGGACGTGCACTAGCAACATTCTTAATTCAGCAAAAAAAAATTGCCGTACGCTGTGCTAGCCGCCAAGCGTTACAAATTGATGGAGCGGACAATGTGATTGTTCCGTCACTCGATAGCGCAACCGATTGGTCTCCACACTTAAACGGTATCAAAACGGTCATTCACTGTGCTGCAAGAGTTCATGTCATGCATGAAATAACCACTGACCCGCTCGCGCAGTATCGGCAAATCAATGTGGACGGCACCATGCGCCTAGCAGAACAAGCAGCGCAGGCGGGCGTGCAACAGTTTATTTTTTTGAGTTCTGTCAAAGTGAATGGCGAGCAAACGGAATTGGGGCGGCCATTCAAAGAAACCGATACGCCATGCCCTTTGGACGCCTACGGCATCTCAAAATATGAAGCAGAACAAGCCTTACTAGCCCTTAGCGCGCGATGCGACATGGCCGTCACGATTATTCGCCCGCCTTTGATCTATGGGGCTGGAGTGGGTGCCAATTTTAAAAGTCTGATGCAAGTGCTTAAGAAAGGCGTACCGCTCCCCTTAGCGAGCGTACGTAATTTGCGAAGCTTCGTCTATCTTGGCAATTTGATTGACTTTGTCGCACGTTGTATCGACCACCCCAACGCCATGAATCAAACTTTTTTGATTTCCGACGGGTTCGATATGTCAACACCTGCCCTGTTACATCGTGGTGCGCAAGCGTTCGATAAACCAGCAAGACTTTTCCCGTTTCCGCCTATCCTGTTAACACTCATTGCACAATTAGTGGGGCGCAAGAATATGGTTGACAGACTCAGCCAGTGCCTACAAGTGGATATCTCAAAGGCCCATAAACAACTTGATTGGCAAGCGCCGTTTAGCGTGATGCAAGGCATTCAAGAAACCGCCAATGCGCTGCTCAATGAAGCCCATGGGCAAGGACAACGGAAGAATTGAACGAAGTGAAGACACCATCATGATAAAGCGATGTTTTGACCTGGTACTCGTGTTGCTGCTGATCGTACTTTTTTCGATTCCACTCATCGTCATTGCGCTAACCGTCCGCCTCACTTCGACGGGGCCGGCCATTTATTGGTCGGACCGTGTGGGGCGTCA
>JAIETO010000263.1 GCA_019745005.1 Burkholderiaceae bacterium | reverse complement strand
ATTGGAATTGGGAAGTGCAGAGTTGGCTGCAGAAATATATTGGTGGTACGCCTACTTTGAGTCGGCCGAATTTTTAGTTAAGAGACCTCTGCACAACTTACCGTGCGGTCGAATTTTGTTTCTGCGACGCCGGCTACCGTGCTCGTTGTATAGTCGTACGGGTGGACTTTTCGATCTAAACTTTGGCCGCTCGTTACACTTAATCAGAGCTTCCATCGTGCTTCTAGACACCTAAAATCAAAAAGTCTAGGGCGCTGATGATGTCGTTTCTTGCATGGCTTGCCTCGAAGACTAACTTACCAAGGTCTTTCTTTGTATGCCCGCCAACTGCGGTGTTAGCACTACAAACTCGTTTTGATCTAGTTTAAGTGCAAGCGTTAGGAGGGTCAGAATTTTTGTCTGACTTTGATCAAATTTGGCTAGCGGAATAACTACAATTGTGACAAGTTCACTCAGCAAATGGATTTGCACATCGAGTAAGTAAGGGAAAGATTTTTTTGTCGGTGTATTTTTATTTTAGTAGACAGAAAACTGCGCCATCAGAAACGCCG
Organism: Burkholderiaceae bacterium; assembly: GCA_019745005.1. Classification (GTDB taxonomy): domain Bacteria; phylum Pseudomonadota; class Gammaproteobacteria; order Burkholderiales; family Burkholderiaceae_D; genus Undibacterium. The sequence goes on along the minus strand of JAIETO010000263.1, from coordinate 19,599 downwards.
TAAATCGTCACTAAACACACCGCCCTCGGCGACTGTCTCGTTATATGCCGCAATGGATTCAAGGTTTTCCTTTAACCAGCGTCGCGCCTGTAATTCTTCAATTTTTGATTTCAGTGCGATTTCAAGCGTCGCCGATCAATCAATGTCGAAGGCCTTTGCTTGACGAAGTAAATCGCTGTTGATACTCAAGTTACTGACTTTTTTCACCTTATTTTCGTCATACAAAATGCCCATAAGAATCTCCCTCAATTGATGCGCAAAGATTATGTGCATGTTATTTGAAGGTCAATCGACTTTAGTACGTTTTCTCGCGCGTATTCAACGAAGGTTTATCTGTGGAGGTTGCCGTTTGTCTATCCGCCAGTTGGCGCCAACGCTGAGGTTTATTTATGGCATGGTGTTCGATTTTCGGCGTCGAGTTCTTGGTATGAAAAAAGAAATTTTCCTCCCCCGTTTGTTGTAAAATAATCATTCTTATTGAGTTCTTTGAACCTCAGGTTTATAGAACTTCAAAGATGTTTTTAAGTTCTATATGCAACGCCCCTCGCATGCTTCATCGATTTAGCAGCACCAACCAGGGAAACGCACCATGTCTTACGCCATCTCAATAAAGTGCGAACACGATAAAGCGTGCATCCTAAGTTTTTTTGCGCCCAGTAACGGGCGAGTTTTCTACACTGAAATTTGTTTGTTGATGTGAATTGATGCGGCTCCGGCGCAGTTTGTAAGTGACGGATATCTCTAACGTGCAATTAAATAGAAGTTTAATTTTGGAACTCAATCGATGCTAAAGCGACCCGCACCTTTGTATCACGATGCGCCAATGTATTTTTCGTTGGTGTTCCTCGTTGCCGTTGTTGGCTTTTACCCGTCTTACTTTTCGAAGCAACACGAAGCAGATGTCATTCATCATTTTCACGGCATCACTGCGACCGCCTGGATGCTCATGTTAATCGCGCAGGGTTGGTGGGTGCGGCGAGGGAGCTTTTATAACCATCGTATGTTGGGACGCTTGTCACTTCTCATTGCTCCGTTGTTTGTGATTTCTGGTTTCTTGGTAATTCATGCCATGCTAGCGAATCAAGGAGGATTTTCGAAGGCTTACGGTGCGAGGCTCGCGTTCGTTGATATTACAACCATTACCTATTTTGCCGTCGCGTACGGGCTGGCGATTTTTTATCGAAAAACGCTGAATCTGCACGCACGCTTTATGGCTACGACTGCGATTCTCCTGCTACCACCCGCGCTCGGGCGGGTGTTCGGTGGCCTTGTTCCGGGTATTGAATCGTTTGATGCTGCATTTCATTGGAGCTTTGGCATTTGCGAATTCATTGCCTTGGCACTTGTAATCGATGATGGAAGAAGAGGTAAAGTGTTCCTCCCTTACCCTATGACCCTTGCGCTTCTCATCTTGCAGCACGTAAGTTTTCTTGTTTTACCGAGTGTCGTTTGGTGGAGTGTCTTCTGTGCGTGGATAGGTTCAATTTGATTTGAAAAGTCAAATTTTTATGGTTGTCGGGATGGCAGCCGCGTTCATTAATGGAAATCGACCTAGCTTTATCATTCATGAAAACTGCACTCCTCATCATTGATGTTCAGCAAGCGCTCTGCTCAGGTACTTGGGCTGCCTTTGATATCGAAAATGTTGTCGGTCGGATAAACAAGCTTTCGTCAAGGCTCAGGGAAGCTGGCGCGCCCATTATTGTTATTCAACATGAAGAAGAGAGCGGCCCGCTTCAGTACGGAACCGAAGGTTGGCGACTGTTTGAGGAGTTGGAAGTAAGGCCGGAAGATTTTCGCGTTCGTAAAACCGCCTGCGATTCTTTTCACAAAACGGCGCTTCACGCTTTATTGCTATCTCACCAAATTAGTCACCTAATTGTGTGTGGTCTGCAAAGCGAATTTTGTATTGATTCAACTGTGCGCGGTGCATTAGCGCACGGATACGCAGTTGCCTTGGTTTCGGATGGACATTCTACGGTTGATAACGGCGTCCTGACCGCTGCGCAGATTTCTGCTCATCACAATGCAACATTGGCAAACATTTGTAGCTTCGGTCCTACTGTTAGCGTTAGCACTACGGAACATTTAACCCAGATTTTCCATTAGGCGCGCTTACAGCGCTATTTGCGAGCTGGCGGCGCATTTTCGGTCATTTTCGCTGCCCATCGTTGGCCTTAGTTGCCAATAGCTCGCTATTGGCGCCTCATTCCCATCGAAACTGTCTCGAAAAGTGCATCCACCATCGTCGGAAATCCAAATGGAATATCTGGGTTTAATCGTCACGTTCTAAACACACGCCCCAAAAAAGAGGCGGCCTGTTTAGGTCGCCTCTTTTTTTGTCGTTTTTCATCTGCCAGTTTTATCGCGTATCCAACTTCTCCGGTTTTTCTTTCCTTTCCTTTTCAGGCTTGGCCTTTTCTGGTGGTGCTTCTCGGCGTTGCTCTTGCACTGGCGCAGGGCGTTCAACGCGGGGCGCCGGAGGAGCAGGTGGTGGCGCAACTTGCACGGGTGCTTGCTGCACGGCCGCTGGTGGTGGTGGCGGTCTTGGCACATCACGCGGTGGCTGCGGCACTTGTGGGCGTTGTGCCTCAAATTGCCGTGGGTTTTGTTCTGGCTCACGTTCGCCCGCCCGATTACTTGGTTGTTGGCGACGCTGCGCTTCGTTAGGCTCCGGATAACCTGCGTTTGGCCGTGGTACTGGTGCGGCGATAGGCGCAGTGGGTGTTGGTGTCGGCGCAGCTTGAATCGTCGGTGCAGGTGCCGCATACACAGGAGGTGGTGGTGCCGGTGGCGTTGGCCTTGGCGCACCGTTTGGTTGGCGCAATTGTCCGTCAATGCCGCGTTCGTTGAGAACGTCGCGGCGATCGCGGCGTTGCGCATCGTTTTGTTCATTGCCGTTGTTGTTAGGGCGAGCGTTCGGTTGGTTGCCAATAACAGCGGGTGCGGAACGGCCGTTGTAAGACGGATTTTTTGCTATGTCGCGTGGGTCAGGCGTATCGGGGTAGGGTTCGATACGGGTCGGATTATTGCTGAGATTGCGATCACCGCGCTCGATGCGGTTGACCGTGTTCGCGTTGTTTCCATCGTTACCATTATTTCTGCGGTCACCGCGATCAAACCCGCCTGGCGGTCTAGCGCCGTCGTCACCGCGGCGTCCGCCGTGCATGACAACGTTGGCATTCGGGTTGTTGACCGTGACAGGCGCAACGACGGCCGCACCTACTACGCTTGACGATGGCGTGTTGCCGAGGGTCGGAGCTGTCGTTGGATTACTATTGCTTGCAGGATTGCCGCGCCGGTTGTCGTCGCGAGCGCCCCGTCCGATAGGCGTAACAGGCACTTGTGCTGGATTAAACGTTGCAACAACAGGGCGTGCACGGTATTGCTCGCCATTAGGTACCACCGCGCGACGTGCGCCCCAAACATGCTTTCGTTAGTTGGCGCAAGACCTGGGCCGCCATGGCCAACTTGCGCGTTGTTGAATTGCTTGGTATCAATTGGCACTGCCGCACCGGCGGTTGATTGGCCTTTTACAAATGTCGATGTGGGTACCGCGGTGACGGCATTTCGAATATTCTGGTTGATGTAGACGTTGGTCGTATTGTTAATCACTGTGTTGTTGACGATGTGGGTATTGCCAACGTTTGAGTTAATTCGGCTCACGTAGCGCGAACTACCATAATAACTAGGACGATAGGCTTCGCCCGGTGCTAAAGGAAACCAAGCTACGCCGGGGCCGCGTGAGCGTCCACCGATACTTAAGCTTAGACTGACACCGCTGCCACCACCGACAAACGCGACCAACGCAGGCGCATAAACCGGCGTGGAATGGCGTAAGTGTTGCCCTGGCACCCAACCCCAACGCCGGCCAACGTAGGCCCAACGGCCGTAATGGTAAGGCGCAAAGCCCCAAGGTGCGCGATCTACCCATGTCCAGCCCCAAGGTGCGACCCAAACCCAATTACCATCGCGGTAAGGTGCCCAACCGCTTTGCACTGAGCGCGGATACCAGACGGCACCATATTCGGCGCTGTTTTCCCAAGACCCATTTTGGTCAAGCTGCTGGTAACCGATCACCTCACGTGAAACGTATTGCGCTGAAACAGAGGTATCTTCCGCACGATCTCTGTCGTTCACCCATAAATCAAACGCATCGTAAGGCGGGATTCGGTTAATCGACCGGTGAACTAAGTTTGTGCCAGAGAACAACACTTGCTCAGATTCACGCACGGTCAAACTATCGCGGTCGCCATACGCAATGCCCGTGCCGCGCCGAATAATCACGTTGGTGGTGTCGTCATCATTCACGTTAATGCGGTACTCACCGGGTTCTTGCAAAGAGAACGCTAAGTTCGGTGTATTTATCTCAATCACGTCTCTGGTTGACAAATCGCGCACGCGCACGACCAAGGTGCCGCGCGTGATTTTGAGTTGGATTTTATCGTCCGAGAGCGTCAAGAAGCTTAAGCTAGAACTTTCTCCTAGGCGAAATGCGCTAGAGCCAATATGCATTTCCGCCCGCCCATTAGGCGGCACCCACAAGCTATCACCCACGGTAAGTGGGCGGTTCACATTCACGTCAGCCCAATCGTCGCTACCTGCAGGCGCGAAACTCGCCGCACCGCTGACATAACTCAAACGTGCAACACGGCTGGGTGGGTCAACTTCAACATCGCTCTGCGCAAAACTCGCGCTCTGCACGAACAAGCTGCTCAGCGCCAGCATGGCTAGCATGCCAACGGCAAATAGACGCTTCGGCGCGCCACGCATTTGCTTTTTGGGCTTAGACATAGTGATTTTCATTGGTCTCTTTCTTATGGAGGAGTCATGGTAAAACTTAGGCAAAACCGCATCGGCAACCATTATGCGCGTTGCCGCACTCAACAGCAGACTTCGACGACGCGCCGACCGACGCGATTTTGCCTAAATTCTCCAATTTTTGACGTGCTATAACGCACAAAAATAGATTGAAAATCATTCTCTGAAGAAATTGCCTTCACAGAAAATAACAAAAACGCATGCTTGATGAGCGCTTAACGCACGAGTAGCGATTTTGGATGGCAGGAAATCGAAAATTTTTTTATTTAGGATTCAATCGAAAAATTAAGTTTGATTAATACCAAAATTGGCGTTGCTTTGATAGCCTCGTTGCTCGACCACTCATTTTGAGTCGAAGAAGTAATTTTTAAAATTCTCTTGACCTTGCAGATGACTTGGATTTAAATATTAACAAATTCGTTAATTATTAAATATATGAAACTTGATTTGATCTTTGAAGCACTTGCCTCGCAACCACGGCGGAAAATTCTTGCCTATCTTTCGGATGCTGAATTGTCGACCAAGGAGCTTGCCGAACGTTTCGAGATGACCGCACCCGCGATTTCTCGACATTTAACGGTGTTGGAGAACGCTGGATTAATTACGCGCGAACGGCAAGGCCAGTTTGTCATGTACAAGCTCAATCGGGAGAGTTTGACGAGTTCATTGAGTAATTTTGTATTTGAATTTTGTCCAGTAGGGCGACCCTTGAAAGTTGAATCGCGTCAGCTTAAAAAATCGAAAGCCAAATAATTCTTTCTCAAGGAAAAAGAATGAAAGATATGCCGAAAAACCTTGTTAGCCATCGTGCCAGCGTGCGAAACATAGACGACGTAGTGGCAGGGCAGGTGCACTACGCACCAATGAAGTCTATTTGGTTTTTAAGCATGTTGGTTGCCGCACTTGTTGGCGGCGCATTTACCGTCACTTGGCAAGCGATCTTGCTCTATGTCTTGACAACCTTGGCTGTCTTGCTGTTTGGACATTCATTAGGTAGCCACAGAAAGCTCATCCACAATAGTTTTGAATGTCCAAAAATGATTGAGTATCTTTTTGTGTATTTGGGCGTACAGGTGGGGCTGGCCGGTCCGCTTGGTCTACTTCGACAACATGAACTTAGAGATTACGCGCAACGTCTACCAGATTGTCACGCCTATTTACGCCACGGCAGTAGTTTTTGGAAGGATGCTTGGTGGCAGTTGAACTGCGAGTTGCGTCTTGATGCGCCGCCGGTAATCAACTTAGAACCACGCATCGCAAAGGACAATTTTTATATCTTTCTTGAGAAGACATGGATGTTGCAACATTTACTTGTTGCGGTGATTTTCTACACACTTGGTGGGTGGAGCTTTGTGTTTTGGGGTGTCTGCGCGCGCGTCACATCGGGTGTTTTTGGACATTGGTTAATCGGATACTTTGCCCACAATCATGGTGACATGGCGTTCAAAGTCAATGGTGCGGCGGTCCAAGGAAAAAATATTCCTTGGACATCATTTCTGACTATGGGCGAGTCATGGCATAACAATCATCACGCTTACCCAGGTTCAGCGAAATTGGGCATAGGCAAGGGTGAATGGGATCCTGGTTGGTGGGTGTTATGTGCGATGGAAAAATTTGGCCTTGCTTGGAATATCAAATTACCTGCTGACCTGCCAGAGAGAAGCGAGTTGGTGAGCTGTGTGCCATCGAAAAAAGCGCTTGTCTTATGCATCTGTCCCTTCTCACGCGCAATCAGAGGCCATCGTTAGTGCAAAACGCCCCTTACTCGCGATTAGAGGATTTCGATGTTAGGAGGTCAAAATCTTTATTGGAGTTCGCTCAATGTTTTTCGTGCACTAGTTTCGATTTCCCTTAGTGTTGAGGATTGGGTCAGGTCGTCATTAACGTGTTCGTTATAGGCTCTTTATGATGGGAAACGATCCGTTGCGTAAGTACACTGTTTTTTCTGAGATACTTAAAACTCGACCACCGAATTCTGCGTTTGAACCTTAAGAGAATTTCAAGGTTAAATGATGAGGTTTGAATGTTTGAGGACAGAATGAAAAATTTTTTTAATCTTGGTTTGCGTTTGCTAATGCTTCGAATAAATGATTCGATGAACATAGAGCTTAGAAAATGGAGAGAGTTTTTAACATGAAATTTAACTTACGATTAATTTTCTTTTACACAGGTTTACTGTTTTTGCTGAGTTGTGCATGTTTGAGTTATGCGTCGCCAAAGATCGCTGAATCAGTGGTTGGCAAATGGCGTCATTTGAAAATGGTTCAGATGGCGGATGGCGTTCTGGTTCGTGCTTTCGAGTCAACTGAAGAATCGACTTTGGAATATAAAGCCGACGGCACGTGGCGTCTAGTTAGTCCGCGAAATAGTAATAGTGGAACCTACCGTTTCATTAACGATGGTGCTTTAGAGACAACCATACTTCAATCGAGTATTTCTAAGCAGATCGGCTGGACTTCCGTTAAGAACATCAGCGTCGACAAGAATGTTCTGACCTTAGTGACAAAATATGACGAAAAGAGTTTGGAGGCATTCTCGAAGCACCCAGATGGCAGCCGACCAAAAGAAATGCTTGTAACATCGACCTATGAACGACTTAAATAAAAATTCTGTTTCAAAGTTTTTTTAAAGCGGCTGAAGCACGCTTTCCATTTGCAACAAAATTATCTGAGTTAGTGGCGATTTTTTATATACCTTGCCTTGTATATTTTTTTACGCCTATCTAATAAGCGCATTCGTCAATAATTTAAGAAAGAAATAGGGAGTATATGAAAGAAGATGAAAGCCGACTAAAGCTCCCACGCTACAAATCCGTACGCAAAGCAAACAACTCGGGAAACAACACAACATCCAACATCTTGCGCAAGTAACTCACACCTGCCGTGCCGCCCGTGCCCGATTTGAAACCGATAATGCGTTCGACCGTGGTGACGTGGCGAAAGCGCCAGTTTCTGAAGGCGGTTTCTAAGTCGACTAGTTTTTCAGCCAGTTCGTAGTAAGACCAGTATTTTTCTGGCGCTTGGTAAATGCTGAGCCATGCGAGTTTGACACTTTCATTTGCTGTGATGTTTTGCGACCAGTCTTGGTTTAAACGTTGCGCGTCAATTTGAAACCCGCCACGTGCCAACAACATAATCGCTTCGTCGTAAATTGATGGTGCATTGAGAGCGTCGATGAGGAGGCTGTGCAGAGCAGGTTGGCTCGCATGTAGGCTGACCAGTTTTTCGTTTTTATTTCCTAACAAAAATTCGAGTTCACGATATTGATGTGATTGAAAACCGCTGGAGTGCCCAAGGTAAGGGCGTATGGCGGTGTATTCGCTGGGCGTCATGGTCGCCAGTACGTCCCACGCATGGACTAGCTGATCCATGATGCGCGCCACGCGAGACAGCATCTTGAAGGCGGGCGGTAAGTCACCCAAACGTAATTGCGCACGAACAGCATGCAGTTCGTGCAGCATCAGCTTAATCCAGAGTTCGCTGGTTTGATGTTGAACGATGAACAGCATTTCGTTGTGGTTGGGCGAGCGCGGGTGCTGCGCGTTGAGAATTTCGTTCAAGCCCAAATAATCGCCGTAACTCATGTCTTTGCTGAAATCCATTTTGGCGTTATGCCATGCTGCGTCGGTGTTGTGTTCGTTTTGGGTCATGATTTGCTTCTCGCAGAACTTTGCTGATCGGTCTTGCTTTTACGGCTCATAAAAAGCGACGATGCATGTTGGGATGGGTACCGCTACTTTTTTTTGATGGTCTTTTGTTTAGGTTACCGCGTGTCGCACGGCATCGCGCTGGTACTTATTGTTGTCGAGAATATCGCGCAATCCTTCTACGGCATCCCACACATCCACAAAGCGTGTGTACAAGGGCGTGAAGCCGAAGCGCATGATGGCTGGTTCGCGATAATCCCCAATGATATTTCGCGCAATTAATGCCTGCATCACACCGTAGCCGTCTGGATGCGTGAAGCTGACTTGGCTGCCACGTTGGTGATGTGTGCGGGGCGTCACAAGTTGGAGTGGATGTTGGCTGCAGCGTTGTTCAACGAGTGCGATAAACAGATCAGTCAGGGCTAGGGATTTTTCACGCAGCGCGGGCATGTTGGTGCGCGAAAAAATGCTTAAACCGGCTTCGACCATGGCGAGTGAAACGATCGGTTGTGTGCCGCACAGCGCGCGACGAATGCCGTGCGTGGGCGTAAATTCCGGCGTCATGGCGAATGGTTGGGCATGTGCCCACCAACCTTGTAGCGGTTGGTTAAACTTGTCTTGGTGGCGTTTTGGCACCCAGATAAACGCAGGCGCACCAGGGCCGCCGTTCAAATATTTGTAAGTGCAGCCGACCGCAAAATCAGCGTTTGCCGCATGTAAATCAAGCGCTAATGCGCCTGCAGAATGGGCTAAATCCCATAACATGAAGCCGCCATGTTGTTGAACTTGCGCGGTGACTTTTTGCATATCGTGTAAATAGCCTGTGCGGTAATTCACGTGGGTCAGCATCACCAGCGCAATATTGTCATTCAACGCCGCGGGCAACTCTTCGACAGAGTTGATCAAGTGAACTTGATATCCTTTATTAAGCCATTGTGCGATGCCATCCGCCATGTAGATGTCGGTAGGAAAATTGCCTCGCTCCGTGATGATGATTTTGCGTTGTTGCTCACCTCGCTCGGTCTGCATTTGTAAAGCGGCGGCAATCGCTTTAAATAGGTTGATGGAGGTGGAGTCCGTCACCACTACTTCGCCAGCATGCGCGCCAATTAAGGGGGCTAATAAATCACCCAAACGCGAAGGTAAATCGAACCAACCCGCTTTGTTCCAACTTTTAATCAGATCCTTGCCCCATTCGTTTTGTATGACCCGTTCGGCACATGCCAGCGCTGCCTTTGGCATTGCGCCTAGCGAATTACCATCGAGATAAATGAGGCCGTCTTGCAGTAAGAATTCATCACGCAACGGTGCTAATGCATCTGTGCGATCCAATTCAAGACAGTGTTCACGACTATTGTTATTGGTATCTGCTTCGTTCATAAATTTGTGACGTTCAGTTTGATGGAGGTGGAGAAAGCGCACGCAAGATAGCACGCACGGGGCTGGCGTCTAAGCCGGCTAGTTTAAGAGGCAGTGCGATGAGTTCGTAATCGCCTGGGGCTATTTCATCAAGCACGATGCCTTCGAGAATCGCCATCTGGTGTTGGCGAACTGCCAAATGGCTATCCATGGTTTTTGAATTTTGTGGATCGAGCGAAGGGCTGTCTATGCCAATCAACTGCACTCCGGCTTGTGCCAGCATGTTAATCGTAGACGGGTGTACTGATGGAAAATCCTTGTCCCAGTGCATTTGCTGTGCCGTTTGATAGGTGCGCAAAAGTACGCGTGGAGGGCAATGCGCCAAGTGAGGTGCGATATCTGCAGGCATGACTTGTTGTCTGCCTATGCAATGAATGACACGGCAGCCGCCAATATAGGTTTGCAAATCCACGCCATCGATACTGATGCCGTTGACATCGTAATGCGAGGGTGCATCGCAGTGCGCGCCAGTATGCGTTGAAAGCGTAATACGGCTCACCTGCACTGGGCATCCTTCTTCAATTTGCCAAGTGGTAGATGACTCAAAGGCGGTATCGCCCGGCCAAACGGGTATTTCTCGCTGCAATAACGGTGAAATGTCCCATAAGCGCGCAGTGTTGTCAGCCATGTTTGACTACGCTCCTAGCCAGGGCAGCCCGCGTTTGCACCACCCGCTGACGTTTTTTCTATGGCCTAGCGCGTCTTTGTCGCCTTCGAATCCCTCCAAAATATCGTAGCACTGGGTATAGCCATTTTCTGTCGCCAACTTCGCAGCATGCCGCGAGCGCACGCCAGATCGGCATAGAAACAAAATGGGTGTGCTTGGCGTCGGCGCTACTTGGACAAGTTGTTGCATAAAGTCTGGATTCGGTGCACCCCCCGGATACAAACTCCATTGCACGGCTAAATGCTGCGCAGCGGGAATATCGACGCGCCCCACCCAATCACGTTCCGCGTTGGTTCGCACATCAACCAACAAAATTTCTTTGTTCTTTTGCAACAAAGTCCATGCCTCGTCAGGTGAGAGCGCGCCCGCGTAGGGCAGAGTGTGTTCGCGCTCGCGCTGTTGGGCAAGGTCGAGTATGTGTTGTGTTTCCATCGCGTTTTGGCTCCAGTTATTGGTTTGGTTCTGCGCAGAATTTCACTTTACCTTATTTGCATGGGTAATGACGATTTTGCCCTTAGTGAAGATTGAATCGATGGTCGAGCTGATAATTTGAATTCAGATGCACAAAAATAGAGCGAATTGATTGCCGATAGAAATAAAGCTACAAATTGGTGCAGATTTAAATTTATGCACCAAAATTGCTCAGTAAGACAACTTGTTTGGTAAGCATGAACAATCAAATCAGTTAAATTAATTCGTATTGCATGAATTTAGGGAATGATGCGATCTTTTGTAGCGCAAGCTAACATGGCATAAAAGCTGCTTTATGTGCCTTGTGAGTATTTGATTCGCTCAGATTTTTAGTTTTGTTGTAGCATGGTGCCGCCGAAAAGCGCATCGCGGCTTGCGCGCAATGGCTATGTGCTGTCAATTGCGCTGATGGCTTTTAATGGTTTTTTACCAGTCCCGAATTTATTTGTTGTACTTTTTGAGGAGTTTCACATGGCAATGACCGCCGCAGAAGTGTTAAAAATGGCGAAAGACAATGAAGTGAAGTTCGTTGATTTTCGTTTTGCCGATACCAAGGGCAAAGAACAGCATGTCACCGTGCCAATTTCACAGTTCAGTATGGATAAATTTGAGTCTGGTCACGCGTTTGACGGCTCGTCAATTGCTGGCTGGAAGGGTATTGAAGCGTCTGACATGTTGTTGATGCCAGACCCAAACACCGCGAATATTGACCCATTTATGGAAGAAACCACGCTGTTCATGCAGTGCGACGTGATTGAACCTTCCGATGGTAAAGGCTATGACCGCGACCCACGCTCAATCGCAAAACGTGCTGAAGCCTACTTAAAATCCACAGGCATTGGCGATACAGCGTATTTTGGTCCTGAGCCAGAGTTTTTCATTTTTGATGGCGTGCAATGGAAGATTGATATGTCCGGCTGCTTCGTCAAAATTGATTCTGAAGAAGCCTCCTGGACTACAGGTGAGAAATTAGAAGGTGGTAACACCGGCCATCGCCCAACCGTAAAAGGCGGCTACTTCCCAGTTCCTCCAGTGGATAGTTTCCAAGACATGCGTTCAGAAATGTGCTTGATTTTGGAAGCCATGGGTATTCCTGTTGAAGTACATCACCATGAAGTTGCTGGTGCGGGGCAAAACGAAATTGGTACAAAATTCTCTACGCTCGTTGAGCGTGCAGATTGGACGCAAAACCTGAAGTATGTGGTGTGGAATGTGGCGCACACTTACGGCAAAACAGCGACTTTCATGCCTAAGCCTATCGTCGGTGATAACGGCTCCGGTATGCACGTCCATCAATCAATTTGGAAAGACGGCAAAAATTTATTTGCTGGCGACGGCTATGCGGGTCTTTCAGAATTTGCCCTGTTCTACATTGGCGGCATTATTAAGCATGCGCGTGCATTAAACGCGATTACCAACCCAGGCACAAACTCCTACAAGCGTTTGGTTCCAGGCTTTGAAGCGCCAGTGAAGTTGGCGTACTCAGCACGTAATCGTTCAGCATCAATTCGTATTCCGTATGTGGCAAATCCTAAGGGACGCCGTATCGAAACACGTTTCCCTGATCCTTTGGCGAACCCATATCTTTGCTTCGCCGCATTGATGATGGCGGGTCTAGATGGTGTGCAGAACAAGATTCACCCAGGTGAGGCGGCATCGAAAGATTTGTACCATTTGCCACCAGAAGAAGATGCAATGATCCCAACAGTATGTTCTTCATTGGATCAAGCCTTGGAAGCCTTGGATAAAGATCGTGAATTCTTAACTCGCGGCGGTGTCTTTAGTGACAGCATGATCGATGCCTACATCGAGTTGAAAATGCAAGACGTGCAACGCATGCGCATGACGACACATCCAGTTGAGTTTGATATGTACTATTCCTGCTAATGCTAGCTGTGGATGGGTAAAAAAAGCGAGGGCGACCTCGCTTTTTTTTCGCCAACAGCACGAAAGCCTTTTCGATTGCTGGCGCAAAGTATAAAAATGCCGTTTCCGTTTTATGTGCCAAAATGCGCTGCTAATTGTGCATTCCGCATGCTTGGCATACACTAAGCCTGTTAGTGACTCATTGAATTGACTATGTCTAGATTATTTGCCAGCCTGTTTTTTTTGATCGGCCTACACCATGGCATTGCGCTCGCGCAGTCTGATGTGTATTTATGCGTTGATGAAAACGGCAAGAAAGAATATCGAAACACAGGCACAACAAAGGGATGCAAGAAAGTCGATTTACCTGGCATCACGGTTGTGCCAGCGCTCACTGCACCAGCTGGGAAAAAAGCCACTACGCCAGCATCAACGCCGAGTAATTTCCCCAAAGTCGATGACAGCACCCAGCGTGCGCGCGATTCAGATCGACGCCAGATATTGACCGACGAGTTAAAAGCTGAAGAAACGAAACTGGCAAACATCAAAAAAGAATTCAACAACGGCGAACCTGAACGCCAAGGTAATGAGAAAAATTACGCGAAGTACCAAGAAAGAACCGCCTTACTGAAAGAAGATATCGCGCGCACCGAAAAAAACATTGAAGCACTAAAAAGGGAAATTAGTAATTTGAAATGATCTCCAATAGTGCAAAGCATATCGGGCACGATGTTTGCGTAATAAGGTCGCTGATGGCGACCTTTTTTTATCCGTTAATTTGAAAACTTCTCTCTCCTCACTTGCTGGCTTGGATTTATTGTCGTCGGCAGTGATCTTGCTCGACGCTAAAGCACGCATTGTTTACGCGAATCCTTCCGCAGAAAGCCTTTTAGGGTCTTCAGTGAAGGCGCTAATGGATCATAAATTTTCTGATCTATTCGTGAACGGTGACGAGCTTCTTACGGTTTTCTTTCAAGCAGTTGGGCATCAGTTTGAAGATAAGCGTCAGGACTTAAAGCTGGAGAGGTTGGGGCGCGAAAGCTTACAGGTTCATTGTGTGGTAACGGCTTTAGATAATCCTGAGACGCCCGTACTGATTGAACTGCGCGAGAATGTGCAGCAAATCAAGCTTGATCGAGAAGAGCGTATCCTCGATCAGAGCAAGGCAAATAAAGAGTTGGTGCGCAACCTAGCACACGAGATAAAAAACCCTTTGGGTGGAATTCGAGGTGCGGCGCAATTACTCGAACTTGAATTGCCTGAGCGACAGTTGAAAGAGCTGCGTGAATACACACAGGTCATCATTAAGGAAGCAGATCGCCTACAAACTTTGGTAGATCGCTTGTTAGCCCCTAATCGACTGCCGCATATCGTTGGCAATGTCAATATTCACGAAGTGTGCGAGCGAGTGCGCAGCCTGATCATGGCGGAGTTTCCCGTCGGCTTGGAAATTACACGAGATTATGATTTGTCGATTCCTGAATTTCGTGGTGATCATGAACAGCTCATACAAACCGTCTTGAATATTGCGCACAATGCAGCGCAAGCTCTTGATCAGCAAATCCTCAACGGCAACGCGCAGATTATTTTTAAGACGCGGGTCGTGCGACAAATTACATTGGCAAAAGTACGTCACCGGCTGGCATTAGATTTGCATATCACCGATAACGGCCCAGGTATTCCCGCAGACATTCGGCATAGAATTTTTTATCCTTTGGTTTCTGGACGGGATGGTGGAAGTGGCTTGGGTCTGACTTTAGCGCAAACTTTTGTTGAGCAGCATCAGGGCGTGATCGAGTGCGAGAGCGAACCTGGATGCACCGATTTTCGCATATTGATACCTTTGCTTTAGATCACGATTGCCCCTATGAATACCAACTAAGTTTGCGAAACACAATTGAATTCACTCGATCAAAAAACACAGAAACTTCAGAACCTTTATATGAAACCAATTTGGATTGTAGATGACGACGATTCGATTCGTTGGGTGTTAGAAAAAGCGTTAGCACGTGAAAATTTGGCGACGAAAAGTTTCACAAATGCGCGCGATGCAATGACGGCGCTGCAGCACGAATCACCGCAAGTGTTGGTCTCAGATATACGTATGCACGGCGCTTCAGGGCTGGAACTGCTACAAGTCGTTAAGGCAAAGCATGCGGGCCTTCCCGTTATTATCATGACGGCGTTTTCCGATTTGGATTCTGCTGTTGCGGCTTTCCAAGGTGGGGCATTTGAATACTTGGCTAAACCTTTCGATTTGGAAAAAGCCGTTGAATTGATTCGCCGCGCTTTGGACGAAAGTTTGCGAGAGGCCAGCGTTGAGCAAACAATCTCTGAAACACCAGAAATACTGGGCCAAGCGCCAGCGATGCAAGATGTTTTTCGTGCGATAGGGCGGCTTTCGCAGTCAAACGTCACAGTCCTCATTACCGGTGAGTCTGGTAGCGGTAAAGAACTTGTTGCGCGCGCCCTGCACAAGCATAGCCCACGTTCATCTCAACCGTTTATCGCACTGAACACCGCTGCGATACCTAAGGATTTGCTGGAATCTGAGTTGTTTGGACATGAGCGGGGTGCATTTACTGGGGCACAAGCAACGCGGCGCGGCCGCTTTGAACAAGCGGAAGGTGGTACGCTTTTTCTTGATGAAATTGGCGATATGCCGTTTGATTTGCAAACTCGACTCTTGCGTGTTCTTTCCGACGGACATTTTTATCGGGTGGGTGGGCATCAGCCGATGAAGGCGAATGTGCGCGTGATTGCTGCGACCCATCAAAATTTGGAAACCCGCGTCAAAGAAGGATTGTTCCGTGAAGATCTCTATCATCGCTTAAATGTGATTCGCTTACGTTTGCCCAGTCTTTGTGAGCGCCGTGAAGATATCCCACTTCTGACGAAATATTTTCTAACGCAAAGCGCCAAACAACTTGGTGTCGAAGCGAAACGTATGTCGGAACCAGCGTTGCAATTTTTGTCTGGACTTGATTTCCCAGGTAATGTGCGTCAGCTCGAAAATTTATGTAATTGGATAACCGTGATGGCGCCGGGGCAAACGGTAGAAATTTTGGATCTTCCGCCAGATATCTTCCCGCAACCAGTGAATAGCGAAGGCAGTGCGAGCTTAGCAGCAACTTCAGGAGCGCAATTCATAGCGAAATCGCGCGACGCCGCAATGTTGACTAGTGTCCGGATGAGCGCGAGTGAAAGCACATCAAGTGAAACACAAAAAACATGGGCAGCACTTTTAGAAGACGAGGCGACGCAAATGCTGGTGCAAGGGCAAACAGAAGTAATCGACAAATTAGGAAAAATTTTTGAATCTGTCGTGATTCGGGCAGCCCTTAAGCATACACACGGACGAAAAAATGATGCTGCGATTCGTTTAGGTATTGGGCGTAACACGATTACCCGAAAAATTCAAGAATTAGGCATACTTGGTGTGAAGGATGAGTGACGCCTTTCTATCTTGATTCGAATTCAGTTCATTTTTCTTCCACACTCAATTAGACTCGACGTCGAACGCATTTTGCATCGCGTTTTGATAGTGAGCGTATCTGCCGAAAATTTTCCTCTGCCATAATGATGAGAGTATGATTTTCAAAACTGCGCTGAAATTGCAGCGGTTTTCGTGCGTTTGTGTCCGCTAACGTGTCGTGTAGAGTATGGGTACTTAAAGTTTTTTTGCTGACGCTCGGCGCATCACCAAAATTTCAAAGGAGATAGAAAAATGAAACTAGAAGCCCTCTTTCAACAGCAGAACGCCCTGCCAACCATCCCCAAGGTTGTCCAAGAAGTCATCGAAAGCTTCAATAACGATAAAGTTTCGATCGAAGAAATCGCAAAAAAATTAGCCGCCGATCAGGTTTTGAGTGCAAAGCTCTTGCGCCTCGCAAATTCGACTTACTATCACGCATCGAGAAGCATAGGAACAGTGGACGATGCGGTGTTGATGTTGGGCTTTATGACAGTGAGGACGCTAGTCGTGAGTAGCGGTTTGACGGGGGGCTTTAAAGCAATGCCGGGCGTCGATTTGAAACAATTTTGGCGTTACAGTATGCACACAGCGGTCATTGCTAAGTGGATAGCCAAGCATATAAAAGCCAATTCAGACTTCGCATTTACAGTCGGTTTGATGCATGCCATTGGACAATTAGTCATGCACGCTGGGATGCCTGAGCAAACCTTGCAGGTAGACAAAATCGCGGGTCCCCTCGATTCTCGACGTATTGACGTAGAACGCACTTCTTTCGGTTATGACTTTTCAAAAGTTGGTGCGGAGTTGGCTCGGCGCTGGCGCTTCCCAGATAATTTTTCGATGGTGATCGAAGGCTTTCCCGATCCTCTAAACGCAATGACATTTGAGCCCATGGCAGCGGTTATTCACTTAGCAGCATGGCGCTCCCGCGCTGAGGAAAATAAATATTCGAAAGAGGAAATGGATGCAACTTTCCCTGTCGAAGTTGCGGAAAAATTAGGGCTCAATGCTAAATTGCTCCTCGTCGACATGCCCGCAGTGACAGAGCTTGCCGAAGGCTTGGAAGAGTTAATTAAATAGAGCCTTTGCATCAGTAATAAAAAAAGCCGAATTGTCGTTCGGCTTTTTTTGTTTTGGCTTGATTGGTTCACGAGATGTTTTTAGGTTTTTCGTTGTTAATGCTGAGTGCGACGGCTTCTGCAACCTTGATACCGTCAATTGCCGCTGACAAGATACCGCCGGCATATCCAGCGCCTTCACCGGCAGGGTAAAGACCATTGGTGTTGATACTTTGTAGATCGTGGTCGTTGCGCTTGATTCTGATGGGCGACGAAGTACGCGTTTCCACGCCAGTTAAGATTCCGTCTGCCATTGAAAACCCTTTAATTTGCTTTTCAAATTCGGGTAATGCCTCACGGATGGCAGTGATAGCAAATGCAGGCAAGGTAGGACTTAAGTCGCATAACGTCACGCCTGGTTTGTACGAAGGAAGAACGACGCCGAATTCTTTGGATGGTTCATTTTTTAAAAAATCCCCAATCAACTGACCTGGGGCGTTGTAATTTGAACCAGCGTGAGTGTATGCAAAGCTTTCAAGCTGACGTTGAAAATCTATCCCCGCGAGTGGGCTGCCGGGATAATCTTCTGGGCTAATGCCGACGACAATCGCGCTGTTTGCATTGCGCTCATTGCGCGAATACTGACTCATTCCATTTGTGACGACTCGCCCCGGTTCAGAGGTCGCGGCAACCACGGTGCCGCCTGGACACATACAGAAGCTGTAAACCGAACGTCCATTACTTGCGTGATGCACGAGTTTGTAATCGGCAGCGCCAAGTATCTTGTTTCCGGCGTTGGGGCCAAAGCGTGCTTTATCAATGATGGATTGTGGATGTTCGATGCGAAAGCCGACGGAAAACGGTTTTGCTTCAACATATATGCCCACTTGATGAATCAATTCAAAGGTGTCGCGTGCGCTATGCCCAATCGCGAGAACAACATGCCGTGTCGCAAGGTATTCATTATTATTAATTTGCAAGCCATGTACTTGACCATCCTTTAATTCAATGTCAGTAACTTTTTGTTGAAAGCGTATTTCACCACCTAATGATTCTATAGTGGCGCGCATCTCCTCGATCATTTTTACGAGGCGAAACGTCCCAATATGAGGCTTGCTGACGTATAGAATCTCCGGTGGGGCACCCGCTTTCACAAATTCAGTCAAAACCTTCCGCCCATAGTGCTTCGGGTCTTTGATTTGGCTCCATAATTTGCCATCAGAAAATGTGCCAGCGCCGCCTTCGCCAAATTGAACATTTGATTCTGGTGTAAGTTCACGCTTGCGCCAAAGACCCCATGTGTCCTTGGTTCTCTCTCTTACTTCTTTGCCTCTTTCTAAGACGATAGGCTTGTAACCCATCTGCGCCAAGATTAATGCGGCGAACAATCCACATGGACCAAAACCGACGATGACTGGGCGTTTCGATTCGATCGCGTTTTTTTGTGTGACGAATTGATAATTTGTATTCGGAGTGCGGGAAATGTCTGGCCTTGCCAGGAGGGAGGCAATTTTTGCAGTGTCAATCGTAGTTTCAACGTCGATTGTGTAAATCAACTGAATCGCCGATTTCTTCCTCGCGTCATAGCTGCGTTTGAAAATGGTGAAACCCACTAATTGTTCTTTAATGATTTCAAGCTTTTTTAATATTGAACTTTCTAAATCGAGTTCAGAGTGATCGAGTGGGAGTTGTAGGTTTGTAATGCGCAACATAATGATTTTATAAGGAGCGATGTATTGGCCGTGATTTTTGCAGGTGATAGTGTATGCGTTCTTGTTAGTTGTAATTGCTCACGTGTTTTATTTATTTACGAGATGTGTTTCGGACGGATCAACAAAAGTGCATTTTATTTTGAAATAAATTTGACCGGTACTTGACGAGGTTAAAGAAGTACCGCATAATCTCATTTCTGTGCTGCTGACAAACAAAACGATTTGAGCAAGCACAAAAGCGAAGCGGAAAGAACGCGGTTAGCAAGGTCAAACTTGTTGATGCGGCGAAACGAAGTGGTCGCTGGTTGTAAAAAAGATCTTTAACAATTAACAGTCAATAAATGTGGGCACTTGATAGAAAGCGCGGCCATCGATTGAAGTGTCAAAGCTTTGATGGATGGTTCAACTTAAAAAATATCAAATGTTCGCAAAAGTAATAAATAGGACTTTCTCGCAAGAGAAAA
>JAIETO010000319.1 GCA_019745005.1 Burkholderiaceae bacterium | reverse complement strand
GTTTGCCAATTTGCGTTTAAAGCGCAGAAGTAATGGCAAATAAAACAAAATGTAGTTTATTGTCTATAAAATTGCCTTAAAAAAACAGACTGACTTAGATCATTTTTTGCCATCATGAAGCAATCGTATGTGCGATAAAAAATAAGCCAATTTTTCCATTAAAAAAAGATTCTTCAAATAATACGAATCGTCTTTTTGTTCTTCTTTCGTAATTTTTTGCGTCCTCTGTCGATTTGGCTCATCATGCGCAGACAGTGCAAATTGGCTTTACAGAAGGTGCTTATGTTATGTCAATTGCTGTTGGGTGGTGTGGTCTTTCTCGATAGTGTTGTTAGTTTCAGTCGGGGGGAGTTGTTAAGTCCAGTTCAGATGGTTCAAACCGAGTTCGATAAGTATGACAAAGCAAGCCAAGTATTCGTATGCGATTCTATTCATGTTGGTTGTTGCGACAGCAGGCTTTTGCTTTTCTTATTTTTTTCCGCAATCCGATCTTAAAGCTTTAGCGATAGCAGACGCGAGTGTTAAAACAAAAACTATTCAGCCGCTGACTAAGGAAATGTACAGCGAAAAAATCCGCTCTAAGGCTGCCATTGTCGATGCCGACAAGACGACAGTCGCGTTTGAATTCTCAACAAGTAAAAATTTAAGAGCTTTCATTGAAACCGCCCGCCAAAGCGCAACAAGGGGAGGGTATCCCTACATATTTGAAGCCTTAAAGCAGTGCGAATATCTTTCAAAAGGCGAGCCTAAGTACGACGCAAAGGAGGATTCTCTAGTTTACTCGCGAAGACTAGAGGTCGCGAAATTTTGGGTAACGCGTTGTCAAAATTTGCTGACCGCCGAGCTCGATAGTCTGGGTAGAAATCGTTTAGACGTTGAGGGTGAAAGTAAAAAAGACAGTTCATACGAACTTGAAGCTGAAATTCACAAGCTAGAAGTTAAGTCAGATCGAGCACGATTGCGAGCTACCGTTCGAAAATGGTTGGCTGCTGCTGATCCATGGCTGTTGGAAAGTCAGGGCTTGTATATCATGGCTGTCGATAGCGGGAGAGATTCAATTGAAATATGGTTTGAAGGCAAACAATACCCGTCTTCGGAATTGTCCAATATTCAGCAAGCGTGGTATCTCGTGCCTTGCGCCTTTGGTTATGTCTGTGATCAAAACGATTTTCGCCTTGCGGTTGCCTGTATTGATCAAAGCTATTGCTATGTGAATCGTTTCGATTATGTACGTTCAACAAGACCAGACGATCGGCCAAATGACTACCAAACCATTTACAGCTACTATCAACGTATCGTCGCCGCTATCCAAAGGCAAGATGTCGACGCATTTGTAAAGCCGGATGGCGTGCCCTAAGTTTTTTCTACTAAAGAGGTCAGTTCAGATTTCATGATTGAATCTCGTCCATGACATTGAAAGTCAAAATCCTTATTGCCCTCGCGGTAATCGCAGGGATTGGTTGTTGTCTCTTAGTCTTTAAACTTGCAGGTGAAAAACAGTCGTCTGCGAGCGTTTCTAACGAATTGAGTCAGCCAAAGATTGGTCATCAAAAAGAATTTGGGGCAAAGAAAAAGGATACAAACTTAGCTATTATCAGCCCATCAAAATCCACCTTAGCCCAAGAATATTCGACGACGAAAAATTTGAGAGGATTTGTTGAATCAGGCAGAAATCGAGCAAACGAAGGTGCGTATTACTATATTTTCGATGCGTTAGCGAATTGCGAGCACCTCGCAAAAGCTGAACCCAAGTATGACCCTAAAGAAGATAGCAAGACTTACTTGAAGCGAATAGGAGTCGCCAAATTTTGGGTAACTCGCTGCCAAAATTTTATTGATAGCGATTTGGAATTTGCGTATCGAAAAAGATTTGATCTTGAGGCGCCAAAGAAGAAAGATTTTCTGTATGAATTGGAGCATCAGTTTTTCCAACCAGAGGTTCGAACAAACCGACAACGTTTCAGGGAGTCAGTCAAGCGCTGGTTAGCTGCCAAAGATCCACTTCTGTTGGAGCACAATGGTCGGCTTATTATGAGTATTGCTACAGAAGTAGACACGCTGGACATGTGGTTCGAGGGTAAAGTGTACCCAGTTTCAGAATCGGCAAATATGGCGCAAGCTTGGTATCTCGTTCCTTGCGCTTTCGGCTATGTCTGTGATCAAAACGATTTTCGACTTGCTAGTGCCTGTATTAATCAAGGTGATTGTTATGCCGACCGTTTTGATTACGTGCGTTCAACCAGACCTGCTGATAGTCCAAATGATTACCAAACCATTTATAGCTACTATCAACGAATTGTCGCCGCTATCCAAAGGCAAGATGTTGATGCATTTGTAAAACCTGATGGTGTACCTTAGTTGGGACTTTCTGATTTGTTGAAATGGGCGGCAGGCAATTCCAAGTGGTCTTTATCTCAAATTATCCCAATATCCCGCGTCTTTACCCCAGCAAAAATTTGCTCTACCTGATTGGGTTTCAAGCCAAATTGCCGCGCGAATAGGCCGCCCAAAATGGCGCGGTATTCGTTGAGTACGGGGTAGTCGCGGTTTTGGAAGAGTGTGCTTTGTTCTATTCGCACTTGTTCGCCTAAGATTTTTCCACCTTGAACGCCGCCGCCTAATACCCAATACACCGTGCCGTGCCCGTGGTCGGTGCCGCGCTTGCCGTTTTCTCGGAAGGTGCGACCAAATTCGCTAATCACCACGACCGTGGTGTTACGCCATTGCTCGCCCATTTCTTGTTTGTAGGCGAGTAAGCCACGTCCTAATTCTTCGAATTTGCCTGCCAATAAACCATTGGCATTGCCTTGATTCACGTGCGTGTCCCAGCCGCCCACATCGACAAAACCTAGGGCATATTTTTCTCGCATCATACGGGCGATGCGCTTGGCTTCTTGCTCGAACCCTTTGGTGGAAATGGCGTTTCTGTCTGCCGTGTTCATCTCAGCTTGCAAGTCTTTCGCGACTTCACCGCGCACGGCAAAACCGTCAGTGACTTTGTCAGCCAAGTTGGTTGATTGGTACATCTGCGCGATGATTTTGCTCTGCCGCTCATCGAGATTTTGCTTGGTTTGTCCGCGCAGCGAAGTATTCGCGATTTGCGTATTGCCTTGCACGATTAAGGGTAGTTGATCGGTGAAAGACATGGCGCTGCCGCGATTCAATTGGGCGGCTAAGCGGTTCAGAAAGCCGGAATGAAAATTGCGTGTGCCGTTTAAGTTTTGCCCTAGTTCTATGCTGTCTTGCGTTTCAAAATGGCTGCGCGAGAGATCATCGGTGCCCGCAAAAGGAATGAAGGACGCCTCACCATTTTGAAATAAGGGGTAAATGCTGTTGCGCAAGGCGGGGTGTAAGCCCCAGTCTGCATTTAACTCCAGCGCGGCGTTTTCGTTATCGATGCTAGGCCGCGCAATGGCAATATTGGGACGCGCTTCGTAGTAAAAATTACTCGAAGTGGGAATCAGCAAATGGCTGGCGTCGTAGCCGCCGCGCAAAAAAATCAGTAGTAGGCGATTGTTGGCATTGGAGGCAGCAGGTGCGGCAAATAGTTGGCTACTAAAAAGCGTGCTGCCAGCGGTGGCGAGACCGGCTTTAAGAAGATCGCGACGTTGCATGATGGTGTCCTTAAGAAAGAATTGTTTGAGTAATCGTAGGTTATTTAGCGGCGCATCATCTCGGGCGATGAGAGAAAAAACGCGTTCCATTCAGCAGGGCTGCCCGCTTGGCTGATGGCTTGTTGCGACTCTTTACTAAAGTGCTGAATCCAAGTGCGAACAAAGGCGGAACTATCGATGGATGGACGTGGGAAGTCACGCGGGTTGGGTGATTTTTCTTGCCCTTCTGGCTTGAATAAATTTGGGCTGCCACCACCGATGGCTTTTGCAACATCAAAACGATTTGTGAGTTGCCCGGGGCTAGCCCATGCGCTTTCCACTAAAGCATATCCATCTGGTGTTTGCCTACCGCCATATTGTTGTCCCAGCGTGTTAAGCCAATTGAGTATCGGACCAGTATTGATGATGGTGCTGCCGTCATACGCCAAGCGCACCGAAGAAAACACATAATGAACTGGGTCTTTAAATTTACCACCCAAGGAAGCGAAAAATTCTTGTGACGTAAATAGCACCCTCAAAACACTGGGGATATCGCCATCAGTCGCTAAAAACCGCTGTGCCATCGCGTTCACCAGTGTTTCTGATGGCGTATCAGAGACAAAAAATAGTGCGAGTTTATTGCTCACAAAGTGCGCCGTGGCGGGTTGCCGCGTGAGTAGCGTGAGCACCTGTTCAACTTCGTCAAAACCGCGCCCTTGGATGGTTTGCCCAAGCAGTTGTTTGCTGCCAAAGTCGTGGCGATTGGGGTTGAACTCAAACAAGCCTTGGCGAATCGCCAGATGGCGTAAGTCTGGTTTCACTTTGCTGGGCTCATTACTCAAATTAATGCCAACGCCGGTGAGCACGCGCGCTAGTTCTTGCACGTCGCGCTGGCTGTAGCCACTGCCCACACCCATGGTATGCAGCTCCATCAGTTCGCGGGCATAGTTTTCGTTGATGCGGTTCGCCGCATTATGTTCGTTATCAAGGTAACGCAACATGGCAGGGTGAATCAGCGTGGCGCGCAACAGGTCGCGAAAATTACCAAGGGCATAGGGGCGTATCGCTTGCTCATCAAAGTCAGCCAGCATCGCCCGAACGTTATTTTTTTGGTTGGAGATATTGAAGTGGTTCAACCAAAACCACACCATTTGTTCATACAGTTGGTTGGACGAATACACCGCACGTAGCACTGAACGTGATGCGCCTTCTCTTGCGATGCGCGTGAGTTCTTGTTGGTAGGCTTTGCGCAAGGTATCGTCCGTGCCTTTTTCTTTTTGCGCAATTTCACGTTGGTTTTCTAGCTCCACCATCATTTGCGCAAATGGCCGTTGGGTGATGCTGAGATTATCAATTTGCGTTTGTATGGCGCTGGGCAAAATGGGGCCTCTCGCGCCTAATTGTTGTGCCAGATACGCGTCTATTCCTACGGCTTGCAATGCTTGGCTTGAAGAGCTATTGACGCCCCATGTCAGGCGGTTTAAAAACTGTTGCGGGTCTAGGTTGGCCTGTTGCAAACTGTTACCAATCGGCTCGGCAATAGGACGAGCGCGTTGCGCATTATTCGCTTGATGGGAGGTGTCCGGCGTGCGTGCGCGCTCTGCTTGATTATGCTGATGTCTGTTTGTGGGTGCAGAACAACTCGTCAACAGAATGCAGAGTGATAGGGCGGCGAGGACGCTTGCAGAGCTGTGTGCCTTAAGGGCGTTGAACAGGCGCATAAAAAATTCTCCTAATTGATTTGAGATTAGGATACAACGCGGCCAAGCAAATCGGGTTGTCCTGAAAAGTAACAAACTCCGACTGTTTGGTAAGTGCCTGTAACAGACCGGCGCTACGGTGCGTGGGTTGTTACGCTACTTGCAAGTCGTTGCTTGCCCCTGCATGCGACAGCGTTTCAATAAGTTGCCATCTTGGTTCCACGCCTCGACTTTCCATGCGTCGCCCACTCTTTCCATTAGCATGAAACCCACTTCATCAGAATTAAAAAATTCTGCAACGCGTGCTTGCTCAAACGGTGTGATTCCTTGTGGGACTTGGTTGGGAAGGGCGAGGTCTAAAGAAGAGCCGCCATTACCAGAAACAAATTGGGTGGGATGATCTGACGCAAAACTGATCTCTTCAAAAAGATGCACATGGCCAGAGATTGTGGCCTGCACCTTAGGCGGAAACAGGCGTTCGGGGTGAGAATCTTTCATCATCGCTTGCAAGGCAACTTGCCCAGGGTAGTAGGCCAACGCACCGCTCGCCTCTTTTACTGACGCAAAACCTAAGATGGGATGATGATTCAAAAAAATCGAGAAATCAGCCTTACCCGCAAGCTCATCTACCGCCGCTAATTGCGCCTTGTAAATGGCGTAGCTAGGGTCGGTTTTTGCAAGAACTTTTCCCGCGATCTTGGCGCTGTCAAAAATAATCAATTGCGCTGAGCGTGCATTGCGTGCATCAAGTGGTATGCCGTAAGGGGCACTAAAGTCGCCCACCATATCCATTGCGGCTAGATCACAGGAACGTTCTTGCAAAAACGGACGCGGGTCTAAAAAGCGCCACCAACCTTGCCCAGCGCGCGCACAAGATTCGTGATTACCGCGCACCATGACCCAAGGTGCCACTCGCAACAATGGTGCTGCGGGAGCAAAAAAATCCGCCTGCCAAGTGTCCCAACCATATCCCCATGGGCTATTTTGGCAAAGCGCTTGATCTGGTGGGCAAGCGTTTTCACGATAATGATAGTCACCAACGTGGATGACCAAATCTGGTTGAAAGCGTGCTGCGGTTTTCGCCAAATTAGGAAAGCCCCACTTCTTTGCATCATCACAGCCTTGGTAGTACGAACTGTTTTGTTGAAGTCGGCAACCCGTGTCGCCAATGATCAAAATTTTTTGTGGATTCGGTTTTGGTAAGGCCAGCGCCTGTCCAGCAATCTGCGCTGATTTTGCATCGGCGCGTAAGCTGGCTTCGCAAACCAATACGGGGAAAGCAGAGGGCTTAGAGAGTTCGGGTGTGCTGACTGTGGGGCGCTGAGCAGGGGTAGAAGCGGCAACGCGAACCTGCATGGTTTCGACAACGCCGTCTTGACGAAACTCTGGGCAAACTGTTTCGCGCGTGATGGCGCGTGCACTGGCTTGCCCGCCTTCGCCAATGACCACCCAAGCGGCTTCCAGCGCATGGTCTTGCAATGTCGATTGCGGACTAAGTGTCGTGCAAGCGCTTGAAACGTAAACGACAGCAAGGACGCTTAACAACAAATTCGCGTAGCGTTTTATGGTGTACATGATCTTGGTTCCGTTTTTTTTGGTGCAAAGTGATGTATAAGTTTTGCCGAGTATCGCAGTTGATTATGTCAAGCGTATAGCATCGATTATTTCTGTCACTCGCTTTGGTGCGCCGTATCGCGTAAGCATTGCTCAACGAAATCAATAAAAGCGCGAACTTTTGGCGTGAGCAGACGCCGTGACGGGTAAACCGCATGAATACCGCGCCTTCCGCGATCAAAATCGGGCAATACGCGCTGCAAGGCGCCCGTTCGTAATGCTTTAGCGGCATACAGCATAGGTAGGGTGGTAATCCCCATCCCTTGTACCGCTAAATCAAGGGCGATTGACGGCTCGTTAATGGCGAGGGTTGGCTCCACCATGACGCTAATGGCCTCACCGTTTTGTTTGTAAAGCTGCCAAGCACTGCGACTTGCTTTGCTGCTTAAATCAATCACCCTGTGCTGCGTCAAATGTGTTGGGTCGTCGGGTGCGCCGTGCTCTGCAATGTAGGCCGGCGAAGCCACTAAAATGACGGTGGTGTGCAGTAAAGTGCGCGCCACCAGACTGGAGGTGGGCAATTCACCCACGCGAATCGCAACATCTATGCCGGCCTCAAAAAGGTCTAGCACGCGAATACTCGGGTCAATAGACACATGCAAATGGGGGTAGCGAGCGTGAAATTCTGCCATGCGAGGTGCCAGCACAAACCGCATGATGGCGTACGGCACAGTGGTAACAAGGTGCCCACGCGGTTCGCCGTGCAACGCATCTACCGCCGCTTCCGCGTTTTCTAATTCTTCGGTGACGCGTTGGGCGAATGCCGCTAGCACCTCGCCAGCGTCGGTTAAGGAGATGCGTCGCGTAGTGCGTTGAATAAGGCGCGTCCCTAAGCGCTCTTCAAGTGCGGCCAAATCGCGAGAAACAGAAGACTTTTGCATATTCAGCTTTCTAGCAGCGGCTGAAATGCCTCCCAACTCAACGATGGCGGCAAAAACACGTAAATCTAAGCTCGTGAGTTTCATGCTCTCATTCTCCTATTGTTCCGCATAGGGAACAATGAGTTCCGATATTGATGTCTAGTCGTCAATAAACAAAACGCCTATTGTGACAGCACTGGGCGCGCTATTTCAACCGAAGCGATTTCCAGACAAACATTTAATCAACTTTGGAGCTTTCGATGAAAACAACGCAAACCTTACTCAGCAGCCTCTTTTTTATCGCCGCAATCGCCCCCGGCCTCTCGCACGCCGAACAAAAACAAGATCGCGCCTTGTTGGCAGCAGACCGCGCAGAAATCATTGAACTTGGTGCCCGTTTTGATAACGGCTTAGATGCAGAAGATCGCAACAAGTTTGTCTCCACGTTTGTTCCTAGCGGTGTGCTCGCGGGATTTTGGGGTGAAGCCAAAGGGCCGGAGCAAATCGGCGGCGCCTACGATTTTATGTTGTCAACTTTCGCGAAAAATCGCCGCCACTTCGTGGGCAATCACGAAGTCGAAGTCAAGGGCAATAAAGCCACGATGTTTAGCTATATGGTGGTGTTCGATCGCGCCAGCAATACGACGATAGGCACGGCCACCTTTAAAGATGAACTCGTACGTACCAACGGTAAATGGCTGTTTGCGCGCCGAACTTTGAGTGCAGATTCGAATGTCGATCCGATTATCCAATCTCTGCAACGCAAGTAACTTGCCCAACCACGTTTAAATTTACTCACTTCGGAGTTATCAATGAAAGCCATTACATATCATCAGTTCGGTTCAGTCGATGTTTTAAAGTATGAGGAAGCAGCGCTTCCAGCGTTACCGGATGATGGCGTCTTGGTCAGCCAACGTGCTAGCTCCATCAACGTCGTTGATTACCGCGCACGTACTGGCTTGCTTGCCCCCTTTGTCAATAAGAAGTTTCCTAAAATCCCCGGTGCCGATGTCGCTGGTGTCGTCATAGCGGTTGGTAGCAAAGTGAAAGGCTTTTCCGTCGGTGACGCGGTGCTGGGTGCAACCGATCCATTTAAAGGCGGCGCTTTGGCAGAAACGGTCGCTGTCTTAGCAAAAAATTTGGTGCATTTGCCTTCAGAGGTTGCATTTACGCAAGCGGCAGCCTTACCGATTGCAGGCGTTGCAGCATTGGAATCAGTACGCGATCTTGGCGCCGTTAAAGCAGGGCAAAGCGTACTGATTTATGGTGCCTCTGGCGCGGTTGGTTTGTATGCAGTGCAGCTTGCAAAACACTTTGGCGCGCATGTCACCGCCGTGAGCGGTGCAGCCGGTATCGAAGTGCTGAAAAACTTAGGAGCGGACCTAGTCATCGATTATCGAAAAGGCCCCATCAAATTCAACAAGCAGTTTGATGTGATTATCGATTACTCCAGCCAATTTCCTTTTAACGCCGCGCGTGCCATATTGGCCGCGACGGGGCGCTATGTGGATGCCTCGCCAAACATACCCAAGTTTATTTTGAGCATGATAGGGAATTTATTTCGCCGGCAAAAAAATCTCATGCTTGCAACGGCCACCAAGGCTGCCGACTTGCTAACAATTCTTGATTTGGTGCAGAAAAATAAACTGGCAATCACCATCGCTAAAAACTTCCCCTTGGATCAAGCGAAGCAAGCATTCACCGAAATGGAACGCGGCGGCACAGTCGGCAAAATTGTTGTGCAAGTTGGCTAGGGGGGAAAGTCACGCTTACCTGCTTTCCTCACGCGGCACGCCGCATGAACCTAAGCTCGCAAAGTTGCATACGCCAAGCGCTTAAATTCAAAAGAAAAGGGATGCCAGAACGCCATTTTCCTTTGTGCCATGAGTATGCCCGCCGTATTGTGGCGCAGTGAAATCCACCAATGGTTGTTTGTTTGGGGAGTCATTCAACGACACCGTTGTTGTTAAGGAAGCTCTGATCAAGTTACTGCACGGCCAAATTTGTATCTGCGACACTTAATCAGAGCTTCATTTATTTTTTGATGGCTTGCGCTTTTTTCGCCACCAAATGGATATGCCCGTCAGCATTAACATCAAGGGTACAAAGCCGGAAATGCAAACCAATATTCGACCAAGCAAGCCCGCAGCCGAGCCATCGTGCAAAGGCAATTGCCACGCCAAAAATCGTCCACCAACGCTCAGGTCGTTGTGTACACGATGTGCGAGCACCGCGCCGTTTGCGGGATTTAGCCATACTTCAGCACGCCCACCAGCTAATCCAATATTGCCTGACCTTGATAGGCTGACGCGCCAAGCATCACCGGATGCGCCGGGCAGCCACAGGCAGACTAGGCGTGAATTTGGCATAACTTTGCTTGCCTCACTCAGTGCCATGTCGGCGTTAATAATTGATTGCGCAGTCGGCGGAATCTCTGGTGCAACGAGGTCGGCACTATTTGGTTTGGAAAGCGTATGGACAATCGGCATCGTGAAGTTCGGCAGCGATAAAAAGACACCCGAAAACGCCACCATCATCAATACAGTTACGCTGTAAATGCCACATACGCGATGGAGATCAAAGTGCAGCCTGAAACCTCGCGCGCCAGATTTTATTTTCATGCCGATAGCCCAGTGCCGATTGCGTGGCCACCAAATGATGATGCCGCTAACGCTGGATACTAACAAGCAAATTCCAGCAATGCCAGCAAGTGTGGTGTCGTACTCGCCTAGGAAAAGATTGTAGTGCAAGGTGTAAATCGTATTACCTAAATTGCGTTGGGAAAATTCAATTGTCGGCACTGCGGCACGCGTTCCAAGTACGCGGGCATCGTAAGGATCGACTAAGGTTTCCCACATTGACGTATCGTCTTGGGCAGATACGGTCGTCCAGACATGATAGGTATCGTTTGCATTTCTTGGCGGGAAAACGGAATGCACAAATCGCGTTGGATGGAAGGTTTGGGCAGCATGCAAAATATCGCTCAAGTTTGCTCTATTTTGGTCTTCTCGACGCCCAGATGTCGTTACCAATTCGGGATTGAGTAGCGCGTCGATTTCTTGGTAAAACGATAGATAACTACCAGATAATCCAAGCACCACAAACCATATACCAAAAACTAGTCCAAGCCAGCGGTGAATGCTAAGCCAGTAGCGTCGGGAATTGCTCAATTTGCGTTCCTTTTCATAAATTACGGGCGGCGACACGCTTAACGGTGGCGAAACCAACGCAAAGCCGCAGAGTGAATCTTGCGCATTTTTACTCCCGACTCTGCGTAGTTTTACCCATCGAATTGATGACGAAGCTTACAACGCAAGACCAAGAGTCAAAGTCCAATTGCGGGGTGCGCTGATGAACAAAGCCGAACTTTCAAGTGAGTCGATTTGCTTTGCCTTGTTGAAATTGCGCAGGTTGAATGCGACATCGACGTTGCCAACTCGATAGAAGAGGCCAGCGTCAAGACGCGTATAAGCGGGCAATTTGAAATAGCTGAGATTTGGTTGTGCTGCTTCTCGCTTACCGACTCTGACAACACCAAAACCGAAAGAAAATTTCCCCGGCACGTTTAAATTGAAGTCAGCGAGTGCCCAAAGATTGGCGGCAATGCGCGGCACACCATAAAGCGTCGCGCCTTGCTGCGAAATGTCCCGTGTGACCTTGGCGTTGAGTTGAGTAAAGTTAGCGATCAAGTTGAGGTTTTTGCTTACACGACCAGCGATGCTCGCTTCCCAGCCGCGACTGTTTTGCTCGCCGTTGGCAATACTACTTTCGGGATTGTTAGGATCGGGCACGATGACATTTTCTTTCGTGATGTCGAAGAGCGCTAAGGTCGATTCTACGCCGGGCAAGAGTGTGTGTTTGGCGCCGACTTCATGCTGCCTGCCCCGTTCCGCTTTGAAAATGCTTCCGTCGGCGGCACGCGCGCTGGTGTTGGGCGTAAACGCTTGGCTAAAGCTGTAGTACGCTGAAGTTTCTGGTGTGAAAGCATATAGCGCTCCGACGCGCGCCGTTGTCGCGGACTCGTTCTGTGAATCTGTGGTGTTCGCGAGCGGGTCAGTGGCGCTTGATTTAACGCGCTCGTGTCGGACACCTGCCAGTAAATGGAATTGACCCAAACTTATTTGATTTTGCAGGTAGAAAGCATTTGACCGTGCTACTCGGCGGCTGCCAAAGTTGGCCTCGTTGTTGACGGGTGGTACCAAGCCCGCTCTGAAGGTGTACAAATTGACGGTGTCAAGGTCGTTGTAAGCGCCGAGAAAATCAAATTCCGCGCGGGCGTATTCGTAACCTGCCACAACGGTATTCGTGATCGCGCCTAGGTTAAACTTACCGATCAATTCAGTTTGGCTGACGGTATTGTGTGGATTGTCCTTGAATTGTGAGTAAGCGACTCGGCCAAACGCCGTGATCGACTGTCCACCGCCGATAGGGTCACTTGAGAAGCTCGGGCTTGCCGTGTTAATCGAGCGCTTACCTTTGGCGTCATATACGCCCTGACGCAGCAGCCAATCTTGGTTCAGTGCGGTCTTAAATTCGACGCGATGCGACGTATTTCTATTGTTTAGTCTGTTCCACGGCTCAGCAATTGAGGTACCGAAGCCCACATTTACTATTTCTGGGAGGTTCAATAAGCCATTAGAGAAGCCGTCTCGCGTCACTTTTTGAAATTCACCTTCATAAGATAGCGATGTGTCACGCGCAATCTTCCACGTTGCTGTCGGCGCGATCAACCAGTTTTTACCTGATTCGAGGTTGATGTGGCTGTCGCCTTTATCTGCAGCGACGTTGAGACGGAAGGCGAGGTCGCCAAATGAGCGGTTAATGTCGGTAGTGGCGCGAAATGTCGAGTAGCTACCAGCGCTTAATTCTAAATTCGCGAAGTCTTTGCTTTGTGCCGTTTTCGTAATCGTGTTAACTGCGCCACCTGGTTGCGATGCGCCGTAGAGCACCGATGCTGGTCCTTTTACAAATTCAATGCGCTCAACGTTGGCAAGATCGTGTGGCGTGTAAACTTCTGATACACGATAACCATTGCGGAAGTTCACACCCGCATTACTAAATCCGCGAATGAGAAAGTACTGTGATGGCGTGTTGCCATAGCCAACCACGGGCTGCACACCGCCGACTAAATCGGCGACATCATTCGGACTGCGCAAGCCTTTATCGTGTATCAATTGTGCGTCAACGACTTGTACGGTGATCGGGGTCAGTTTTAGCGGCGTATCTGTTTTTGTCGCAGTACTCGCGTTATCAAGGTTATAGCTGCGTTCGTTACTCCCCTTAACGACAACCGTTGTAACGTCTTTCGATTCCTCTACCGCATGTAGTAGTGATGTCTGCGTTAGCAGCAGCATACCAATCGCGCTACTTATAAGTGCGTTAGGTGAGGATTTTTTGGTGGCAAAATGAGGCATGTTTATTCCCTTTTTTCGTTCAATTTAGAAATTGGATTTGCTTAAATTTTTTTGATGTAACGAAGCCGAATGCGTCTTACGTCTCTAGTCTCTAATCAGGAGGCGTGAAACAAGCGCAAAGTCTTGGCACTGCGTTTTTAAAATTTTTTGCTCGAAACAAAAGTCAGTTTATTTTGGCCGTTTAACCAAATAAGGATTTAGGCGCGCAACATGGCGACTTAAGAATCGAAACGGAAATTTAAGCTGCGTGGCTTCGCGGCAAACGCGAGAAACTCAAAAAAAGCACGAGGTGCTTCTTGAATTCAAAGTTTGTCAGGCAGAGGGCAACTAAGCGAGTTGTGGCGGGGCACGAGAAAGCGTAACAACCCAAGAAAAAAGAGGTTGTGGTGCTTGATAAAAAAGCCTTGGCTTCAGGGACTTTTGCTCTTTTGGCAGGAATAAGGAGGCGCTAGCAAAAGGCAACGCGATGCTTTCGTTGTGTACTACGCAAAAAAGGCAGTGCATTCCACCATTGGCTTGTTTTCCATCGGGGATAGATTGTTCAATACCACGCTTGCCTGCGATAATTTTCGCCCCGTTACTGGTACAGATTTCAGCGAAAAACGATTTGTTGGCGCTACGTGATAAGGCGTGCGAAAGCGGCATCGCAAGCGCATTAATTTAAATCGCGAAGCTTGCAAGCCAAATCGTGAGTAGTCGCATGTTCAAAAAATTTCCCATCGCGAGATGATAAACCGTGCTAACTGATAACTCAATATTAGTTGCCTTCACAGTTGTCATATTAGAGGTCTCTACTATGCGCTCCAATTTTGCGCCTATGATTCTGGCTAACGCGCTTGCTGTAAAGTGGTACGGGTGCGCTTCTCAACACAAAATTCGACCGCTAGTTATAGTTGTGAAGAAGTCCCACAGATATTCATTAAGCTCGCAACGCTGCGTACGCCAAGCGTTTAAACTCAAAGGAAAAGGGATGCCAGAACGCCATTTTCCTTTGTGCCATGAGTATGCCCGCCGTATTGTGGCGCGGCGAAATCCACCAATGGGTGCCGGCGATCCCGCCCCATTCAAATTCACCGGCAGCGTCAGGTGGGTCGTCGTGTGATGCAGTGAGTGTCACCGCACCACCCAAACCAAAACCCTTGCCCGGCACTGCACCAACCGTCGGGAAATGAATGCCAACGCCATGCGGCAATTGATTGGTCATCATCGCGTTAATACTCTCGCGGCTTAACAGCGCTGGCTGTGGGTTTGGCATTAAACAGCGCACCAGTTTGAGCATGTCGGGCAGGCTAGAGACAAGGCCGCTGCCGCCACCATGCCGTGCGACAGGTTGCAAATTGGCGTTTGCATACGGTGCGTCGGCAAGCAATTTTAATGGCCGCCGCAGACGATTCATGGGGTCACTGCCTGCGTAATAAGCCACCAAGCGCGCCCGCTTTTCTGCTGGCACGGTAAAGAAAGTGTCACGCATATCGAGTGGATCAAAAATAGTCTGCTGCAAAAAGTCTTCAAAACGCTGCCCTGATACCACTTCAATGGCACGCGCCAAAACGTCGCTGGCGATGGAATATTGCCACGCGCTGCCCGGTTCAAAATTCAGCGGCAAGTCGGCAAGAATATCGATTAAATTTTCTAAGGAACTAAATGGATCGAACACTTTTCGCTGCACATACAAATCATATAAAAGCGAACCACGATCAAATAAGCCATAACCCAAACCAGAACTGTGACAAAGCAAATGGCGCACAGTAATTTGGGTCGAGGCAGCGACGGTTTCATCGACATGGCGCGCATGCGGCAGCAAAACGCGTCGGTGGCCTAGTTGCGGCAAGATAGCGGCAATCGGCATATCCAACTGTAGCGTGCCCGCTTCGATAAGGCGCATGACCGCAATCGACGTAATCAGTTTCGTGTTGGAGAAGACGCGAAACAAATGGTCTTCACGCAAGGGAATCGCCAGCTCAATATTTGCCCAGCCTACACAGTCTTGGTAAGCCAACTCTTGCCTATGCAATAAGGCAAAAGACACGCCCGCTAAAATCCCCTGATCAACGTAGCGTTGCATGGCAGGGCGAATCGGACTAAAGTTAAATGTACTTATCATGGTTTTTGTTGAGAGCCGAAAGACAAACCTTGGCAAGTTGTGGCAATAAGGCTGGCACAGTTTTGCGTAAGTCCCACAAGTATTCTATCCCTTTGATTCCAATACAAGGCATCTATGTCAATTGAAAACCCCCGCGAATTCATGCTGCAACTGTTCCATACGGCTGTAGAAAGTGTGAGCGCTGAAAATTGCTTACCCTCTTTTTTAGCTGATTTGAAAAGTGAAGGGCGCACTATCGTTATTGGTGCAGGTAAAGCGGCGGCAGCGATGGCTGCGACGGTTGAACGCCATTGGCAGGGCGAATTATCGGGCTTGGTCGTCACACCTTATGGGCATGGCGCAACGTGTGAAAAAATCGAAGTGGTCGAAGCCGCCCACCCCGTGCCAGATGGCGCAGGCCAGCAAGCGGCACAGCGCATTTTGGATTTGGTGCAGGGGCAACAACTCACAGAAAAAGATGTAGTGCTATGCCTGATTTCCGGCGGCGGCTCTGCCTTACTGAGCTTACCCGCAGCGGGAATCACTTTGGAGCAGAAACGCGCCGTTAACAAAGCGCTGCTAAAAAGCGGCGCGGCAATCCACGAGATGAACTGCGTGCGCAAACATTTATCGCGCATTAAAGGTGGCCGTTTAGCGCTTGCCTGTGCGCCCGCACGCGTAGTGAGTTTTTTGATTTCTGACGTGCCGGGCGACGACCCCAGCGTGATTGCCAGCGGCCCCACTCTGCCCGATAGCTCCACCAGCGCGGAAGCCCTCGCCATTTTAAAGAAGTACAACATCGCTATCGATGCCGAAGTTTTGCAGTACCTAGAAAGCGCAGAAAGCGAAACACCCAAACCGCATGACCCGCGCTTTGCCGAACATGAACACCACGTCATTTGCAACGCGGCCACGGCATTGGAAGCAGCAGCCGCAGCCTCGCGCGCGCAAGGCATGCCCGCCTATATCCTGTCCGACAGCATAGAAGGCGAAGCGCGCGATGTAGCGCAAGTGCTGGCCGCCATCGCCAGACAAGTCGCCGACCGCGAACAACCGTTTAGCACGCCCTGCGTTCTTCTGTCAGGCGGAGAGACCACAGTGACCGTGCGAGGCTCAGGGCGCGGCGGAAGAAACGCAGAATTTTTACTCAGCGCGGCAATCGCATTAAACGGGCACAAGAAAATTTTTGCGCTAGCCTGCGATACGGATGGCATTGATGGTTCCGAGACCAATGCAGGCGCACTCTACACACCAGACAGTTTGGCGCGGGCAGAAGCGCTAGGACTTAAGCCGAAAGAATTCTTGAACAACAACGACGCATTTCGGTTTTTTGAGGCGCTGGGTGATTTGGTTGTCACGCAGCCCACGCGGACGAATGTGAATGACTTTCGAGTGCTGCTTATTTTATAAAGCGCAGTGCGGTTTGGTCAGATTTGATCATAAGAATGAGTGAGGTATTTCGACGTAAATACTTTGTTATTGCATTGCGCTAGTGTTAGTACGAATGTTTCTTTTTGTAGCATTGGCATTATTAATTTTTAACCATACACCAATTAGTATTTATTGATTAAGCTTAATAATAAAGCGCAGAAAAGTATATTTTTATTGAAAACAGGGGAGTATATTGTTTTGGCTAAATAAAAAGTAAAAGGTCAAAAGGTGAATTTTTTCAAGTGAATGAGTGAAGGTATGAACGCAAAGGCAATAGCACAAAACAGACGAATATCGACGACAACGATCGCCAAACAGATTGTCTTGTTGCGCGGCCATAAAGTTTTGCTCGATACCGATTTAGCTGCGCTCTACGGCGCGACGACTAGTAGCCTAGTACAAGCGGTCAAACGGAATCTGGATAGATTTCCTGATGATTTTATGTTTTAGCTTGAGAAGGATGACTGGTCGTGGTGGAGGCCGAAACGCACTGTTTGCGTCTATTGAGTAGGGTGGGCAATATTGTAGTCAAAACTCGTAAATGTGAGCTAAGAGGGAGCATACTTGCACGTACAGGATCGTGCCGCGGTTGCATAATTGTTCTTACAAATGCGCTCTTTCGCTATTAGTATCCACTCTCCCTTTAGGGAGTCCGGATATAAAAAATCACAATTCTGATTTTATTTGAGCCGCTGTCTGCTTCGGAAATTTTTTGATCAGCCAGTCTAAAAGCTCAAGCTGATCTTGAGAAGTAGCGCGACGAACTTGGATCAAAAGTTTTTGCAAGTCTGGGCGTGTTAATGTTGCATTTGACGCGCCCTCATTACAAACAGAGCAAATTGCACGAAGGTTTGTTGGGTCATCTGTACCGCCGACGCTTTTGTCGATAACGTGTCCAAGATGAAGTCGTGTCTTTCTTGTTATGTCATATGGATGAGGTTCACCGGCGACCGCGCCACACATTTGACAAGTAAATCCGTTTCGATCAAGAACATACGCGCGAGTTTCTTTGGAAATTGCGCGCTCAAACGCAGGTTGTGGCTTTGGTGTTTCCAATAGATATTGACCTGGCCTTAGCTCACTTCGATCATTATGTGTAAGAATTTGGTAGCCCTCCTCCGTTCGTAGTTCACGAACACGGCGCGCCCATTCTGTTTGGTTACCCGCGATCTCACGTAGCTCATCGGAATCCATAACACGACCGATGTTGGATAAAAAGTGTGCACGTAACTTTCCACGTGCTCCGCCTCTGGGTGCTTTTTTTGATCGCATTTTTATGCTCGTTTTAGTTTTGGTTTTGCAGCGGCATTCAACGCCGCGTAAATTTGAGTTCCTACGGCACATGCTACTGGAGGAGGAAAGGCATTTCCAACCTGGCGATATGCAGGCGTTTTCTTTCCGCTGAATTGCCAATGATCCGGAAACCCTTGAATACGAGCGGCCATTCGAACTGTCAGGCGAGGCATCCCGATAAAGTCTCTTTCTGGCACAGAATCAGAGATACCCATTCCGTCTACGCCAAGCGAAGCCCATGCTTTTTTTGCCCTCGTTGGTCCTAAATCTGGGCCGCCATGTTTTTTACTACCGCCGACTAATGTTGGTGCTATGTCACACGCCCTGTCACGCCACTGTTCAGCCCCAACCCAACCATTAGCGGCCATTAAATCGAAAAGCGCTTCACCAACCGTCGGCGGTGGCGCTGTTAACGCCGACGGCCAGCGAAAGTAATCTATTGCATTTCTTTTCAAGGCAACAAAAACGACTCTTGGTCGTAATTGAGGAACACCAAAATCACTTGCGTTGAGAAGTCGCCATTCAGCGATGTACCCTAATTTCTTCAAATCAGAAATTATTTTCGCACGATAATCATCAAAAACAACGTCAAGTATGCCTCTAACGTTTTCTAACATTACGGCCTCTGGCTTGCATTCCGATACTAATCTAAGCGCTTCTGGAAAAAGGTCGCGCTCGTCGTCGTTGCCAAGTTGTTTGCCTGCTTTTGAAAAAGGTGGACAAGGAACACCGCCCGCTAATAGCCCAATTCCCCTCCATTCATCAGCCGAATATTGGCGAATGTCACCTTCAACGACATTCCAATAAGGCCTGTTAAGACGAAGTGTTTGGCATGCATGCGCTTCTATTTCAATGAGACTGGCATGCTCAAATCCTGCCTGTTCCAAGCCGAGGGCTTGTCCACCTGCACCGGCACATATTTCTATTGAGTGAACTGACATATATTTGTACCCTGTTAGCGTTGCCGCATGATTTTACATGTCTTTCACAATCGACCCGATAACTCGCTGCTCACTTATTGTTCTCAAACGAACTTTCCCCCTTCAGGTGGCGAGAGCCTTTGAACCTCTTGAGATAAGGCTTTGTCCTGACATTGTTCATGAGTCTCCGGTACCATTGCCGCGAAATATCCGTTTGAATATTTGGCGGATATTCATATCTACAATGGCCAGTGTCATTTGAAATGACTGCGTAAGAACGTAGAAAAACTGGCTGAAGATAGGATTGCATGCCCCACCTAATATCATTTAACAATTCACAAAGCCAAGTTCCATAATAGATAAAATAGTTTCCCGATAAATGCTCTCTGAAGTCATCCAGGGCTAATGGGATTTGTTCCTCTAATACTTTGTAACCGTGGTCGTTAAGAATTTTCGCGATATCTCGTGATACGCCGGTAAGGCGCGAAAGGTTGTGCTTTGAATGATTGCCAACAATACTTAAGAACTCAAGCCTAGAAACAAACAGCTTTGCCTCTGTCTCTAGCGTCGGCAACCACAACATTATTTCTTGTTTGTGTTGTAACCAAGCTTCAAGTGCCTCGATAGCAGATTTCAGCTCCGCGACACTTCCATTGATTTCAAAGTGCTTAGTTTCACAGATAGCTTTGAGAACGGATATGCAGGAACCCGGAACTCCTGTCAAATTCGTATCGCCTTTTTCCTTTGCAAAATCGAGAAGACGGATTAAGAATAAGTCTCGATGAATATGTGAATGAAACAGGGCTTCCACTTCTTCGGGATAGCCCGATACATCGCGCAATGTAAAAAGTGCGTGGTTTGCAATATCACCGATTGCTTCAAGGCATATGCACAAACCGATGATTTCGCGTTCAACACTGCTGTAGGTCATCGTCATGTCCAATGCAATTTAATTTGACAATTTTGCATATTAACGTGGCTATCTTAAACACACACTTTGTTTTAATCCGCCTGAAAACCCTATGAAGATTCATTCTCTATCGTTAAATCGATAAAAAGCACTTCAACCAAGCCGACAAAAGCGCCAATGTTACAAATTCGAAAAAAGGCAAATTTCCTGCTTTATTAAGCTACAAGTGACCAAGTCGAAACGCTGCCCACGCACAAAAAATGAACGACTTTCGCGCAATGCTTAAGACTCTCCTATCCGATCTATATTTTTATCAGACAGAAGCGATCCTTGATCACACTAGTTTTTCTTAGCACCCACTTTTTTGGTGTCCCTAGGATAGCGAATCTGCATTTCCTTCAACACATTATCAGCATGATCAATCTCCTGCATGACCCACAGCATGTAGCGTAT
>JAIETO010000210.1 GCA_019745005.1 Burkholderiaceae bacterium | reverse complement strand
ATAATTTACATGTTGTATGAGGCATTTTTAAGATCGGCACGATTTTTTTATGCGAGCTAGGCAAGCTTGCAATAAACTGAATAAAGACGAGACCACTTTGGTCAATTGAAGAATCTTAATATCCGTTATGGCTAGCGTACGCTAAAAATTTTCCGCTTCACGAAGAGCAGCTCACTTCTAGTTTCTTTGCCCAATCAGGCGGCGGCTCGGCGTACGCATTATATTCTTCTTGGTCGTCGAAGGGATTTCTCAAAATTTGATGTAGCCTATGTAGTTCTGAGAAGTCCTGTTGCTCAGCCTTTTGAATGGCAATTTGCGCTAAATAGTTTCGCAAAATATATTTTGGATTGCTTGCATTCATTTGCAATTTTCGACTTGCGTCGTCGCGCGATTCGGATTGCAACCTCATTCGGTATCGCTCTAGCCAGCGATCAATTGCCTTGAGATCGATAAATAAATCACGTATCGCTGCGTCGTTTTTCTCGTTGAGCTTCGTGATCTCGCTTAGGTCTCTAAAGCAAATTGTAAAGTCGACGTGATTCTCTGCCATGAGCTTGAGAAATTCTGCGATGAGCGCTGGGTCGTTTTCGTCTATCCTTTCCAGTCCGAGTTTTTTTCGAAACAAGGCCTGGTAGGTGGATTCAAAATGCGCTTGAAATCCCGCAAGATGACTTTGCACTTCTTCAAGATTATCGATAAGGGGATAGAGCGCCTGCGCAAGTGCTTGGCAATTCCAAAGACCAACGCGCGGCTGCATGAAATAGGCATAACGCCCATTGACATCAGTGTGATTGCAGATGTGCTGAGGATCGAAGGCATCCATAAAACCGAACGGCCCGTAATCCAAAGTGATGCCCAGAATGGACATATTGTCGGTGTTCATCACGCCATGCATAAAGCCAACGGCTTGCCACTGGGCCATTAGAGATGCTGTTCGCTTGATGATTTCTTCCAAAAGCGCGCTGTAGGGGTTTTTCGCAGCCAACAATTCCGCGTAGTAATGGCTGATAACGTAATCCGCGAGTTGTTTTAATTGTTCTGGTTGGTTGTTGTAATACCAGTGTTCGAATGAACCAAAGCGAATGAAACTTTCTGCCACACGAGTGACAACGGCCGTCTTTTCTGGTTGTTCCCGCATGACATAATCATCTGAACCAATCAGGCTAAGCGCTCTTGAGGTGGGAATTTGCAGCCCAGCCATGGCCTCAGAACATAAGAATTCACGAATAGACGAGCGTTGCACTGCACGGCCATCGCCCATGCGGGAATAGGGTGTCACGCCTGAACCTTTTAATTGCAATTCAACATGTTTCTCGTACTCGCCCGCGCCGTTGGCGAGCGGCAAGTCACCTAAGAGAATTGCGCGACCATCACCCAACTGACCTGCCCAAACACCGAATTGATGGCCTGAATAGACCGCAGCGAGCGGTTGGCTAGTTTGTGCCAGAGCTTTGCCGCTAAACACATCAACAAATTCACTGCTTTCTAGTTGCGCATCGCTAAAACCGAGAGAGTAGGCCAATGGTCGATTAACGTCGATTAAGTAAGGCGCGTTAAGCGGGGTTGGCGCAAGCCTTGTATAAAAATGTTCCGATAATCGTTCGGCAAATCGATTGCTAAATTGTGGCAAGGCGTTCTTTGGGGGAGAAGTATCGGTCATCGTAGTTGCAGAATAAAACGGTATGCCGAATTATCCCAGATATTCCATTAGGTTTTGCGACGGTGGTGGATGCACTTTTCGAGGCGCTCTTCGAGGCAGTTTCGTTGCGAATGAGGCGCCAATCGCGAGCTATTGGCAACTAAGGCCAACGATGGGCAGCGAAAATGACCGAAAATGCGCCGCCAGCTCGCAAATAGCGCTGTAAGCGCGCCTAATGGAAAATCTGGGATTATATACATCGGTATGTATATTTGCTTTTTCGCTTCAAAAATAGGCGCAAACAGCCAAATTTTTTTTGAAAAAATGAGAGTATGTGTGGAGATTCGCGTTAATGCGGATGAAGCCCAATCAATTTGGAGCGAACCTCAGACAAGCTAAAGACACAAGGAATGCCAAGACCTGAATGAGCGTCTTGGGAGAATGCTTATGCGCTTAGTCGCTCCGTGACCTTGCAACCATCGAGTAAGAAGCCAAGGCTGATGACCAAGACCAACTCACCCTCGGCAGAACGAGCTGTTCCCGTGATGCCCGGTGTAGAAATGCAGGTGAGTGGCTTAATCACTAAGTCTGCCGTGCCGTCGACACCGTCGACCGATAAAATGTACGGACTAGGTGCAGCGATCACGATACCCACTCGTTCCGTGCTTTTCGCATAACCAAGCACTCGTCCCAATGACCGAACGGGAAGTGGGCGCCCCAAATCGCGTAAGACTGGTTGCCCGCCCACGCTTTCAAATACCTCGGGCAGCTCAACGACACGTTGTACCGTTGCCATGGGCAACGCAAGTGATGCTCCGTCAGTACGCACCAACATGGTTGGCACAATCGAGAGCTCAATTGGGAGTCGGATCAAGAAACTTGTCCCTTTTCCAAG
Source organism: Burkholderiaceae bacterium (assembly GCA_019745005.1). GTDB lineage: Bacteria > Pseudomonadota > Gammaproteobacteria > Burkholderiales > Burkholderiaceae_D > Undibacterium. Next base: position 17,830 of record JAIETO010000210.1, on the reverse strand, counting down.
TTGCGACATAATGCGAATTGCACCACGATGGCGTTCAACGGCGGTTTTCACAACGTCCATACCAACGCCGCGTCCGGACACACTGGAAGCCACTTCTTTGGTCGAGAACCCTGGCAAAAACACCAGCTGGAATGCCTCATCATCAGTGCGCGCGTCATGTGAATTGATGAGACCTTTTGAGATCGCCTTATCGCGCAAGCGCTGCGCATCCATCCCTTTGCCGTCGTCAGTGACTTCGATCATCACGCTGCTAGCTTCTTGCCAAGCTTTTAACGATATTGTCGCGCGCGGCGATTTTTTTGCGTTAGTGCGCTCGTCTGATGTTTCGATGCCGTGGTCCAAAGCATTTCGCAGCATGTGAACGAGCGGATCATACAAGCTGTCCACCACCACGCGATCGACTTCTGTCTCTGCTCCAGAGATATTCAGATCCACTTCTTTACCTAAATCTTTTGCTAATTCCCGAATCAGGCGGGGAAATTTTTGGAACAAACGTCCAACTGGTTGCATCCGCGTGGCTAATGTGGCTCGCTGTAATTCGGTCGAATAACGCGAAGCGCGCGTCAAGGTTTCTGTCAATGCAGACATAATGGGCGCAGCTTGGCCATCAAATTTGAACTGTGACAATTTCTCAAGAAGAACGGCTGCTTGGTTCGCCGCTTGTACCGATTCGCCAGCGACTTCTAACAGCACGTCTAGCTTGACAGCATCGATACGAATACTTTCTTCTTTTACGGGCGCATTCTGTTTTATTTCTGCGTTTGACAAAGACGATTTAACCGCTTCGGTCTCGTCTTTGCTAACACGTGCAACCACTTCAGGTTCAGGCAACGTGCCGGCGGGAGTGACTGCCCTAAAGTATTTTTCCCAATCAATTTCGTTTGAATTGGCAGAGTTTGCCGTTTGCGTTGGCGCAGCAGCGGGTGCAGTTTGCGTAGTGCTTGACTCTTTTTTCCCGGCTGCTGCGGGTTCCGTGGCTGACGAACTTGTTTTGCCTTCAATTGCATCGTTCAGCAATTGCTCAAGGTTTTTAGGCATCGTCGATAGTTGATCTGGCTCGACACCGTTTGATAAAGCCGTCAATTGGTCGGAAACGAAACCACTTGCTTCTAACGCCGCTTCTATGGCCAGCGGCGTGACTGGCGATTGACCGGTTCGCAGCGCGTCAAATAAATTTTCCGTTAAGTGGCATGCCGAGACCATCGCAGTGAGATTCATGAACCCGGCACCACCTTTAATCGTGTGAAACGACCGAAAGACGGCGTTTAGGGTGTTCATGTCGCCAGGATTGCGTTCAAGAGAAAGTAAATGCTCTTCAACGTTGACCGCCAAGTCAAGCGCCTCGACGACAAATTCTTTCAGCATATCGTCCATTAGAAGCCCAAACTATCAAGTAGGTTATCTACATCGTCCTGCTCAAGCGCTGCATTTGGAACTGATGGTCCTTCCATTAACTCGATGGCTTTCTCTTTCAATTCTGCTGGCGCGTTATCAATCAAAATTTGAGCCAATTCGCGCTCGACTGCTTGGGTAATAATTAAAACTTTTTTGATTAACTGCCCTGTTAAGTCCTGAAAGTCTTGAGCCATCATGATGTCAAGCAAACGCGCTTTTTCAGAATCGGTTGAGGCGACTACTTTGTTGGCAAACGACTTTGAATCTGCGGCCAGTAATTTAAACTCGTCGACGCTCATATTGCCTTTAAACAGGCTATCCCAACGGCCGTCGATTTCCTTGGCATTTTTTGCAAGCATATCCTGCTCGGGGATACCCACGTCGGTCGCGTTCAATACTTTGTTGGCCGCTTGCTCGGTGAGCGTTGCAACGTATTCGAGTCTTCCCTGTGCATCCGCAATTTGTGATGCTACGTCTGACAAAGAACGGTCGTAACCAAGTTCTCGCATTGAATCGTGCATCATCCGCACAAGTCCGCCAAGACGATCAAACATCGGCTTGGCCGATTCTTCGTCGGCACGATGAAAGTCAAGTTTTGCGACCGGTGGTGGGTCTGACTGCTGCGATTCGGTTTTGGGTGGGCTTGCTGCAGCGGCGGGTTCAACGCGTTGGTTTGCCATCTGTTCAAACAATGCGTCTAAATCTTCATCGGAATCGCTCATAGTCCTATCTTCTCCATATTCGCTGACATTTTTTTACGAACTTATTTAGAAGCCTTCGGCAGTTCACGTCGACTTTTTTTAAGAGTTTTCCTCACGTTGCGAGGGCTTGACGGCTCACAATGATTTTACAACGTTAAAACATAGTAACAGGAGTTTTGTGTTGTAAGGATAACCTCACGCAACAAAATTTGTCATCATTTAGTTGTCCTTAAAAAGCAATTTACTTTATTTCACATTTCGGCTGGGATTAAGGTTTGCAGAAATGCAGTCGGCGTCATGATATTGAACAAACCCAAAGAGCGGGTTTTTCGGGCAAGTTTCAACAAGGCTTTGTCTTTTGTTACGAGTACTTCAAGCTTTGCGTCGCGCGCAATTTCGAGAAACTTCTGGTCGTCTTTATCGGTACATCTGGGAAGAATAATCGGCAGGGCAATTGGGTTTTCGATGGTGATCGTATGATCAAATCGTTTAATGAACTCTGCCCGCGTCTCTTCAGTAATGGGCAGGTGGGCATAATGAAGAACGGCAAGCCATTCGTTACGACATTCTTCACTCGTGACGGCTTTGATGGACTGATTTTCTAGTGCTGCAATTATTGGCAGCCATCGTGGGTCCTTAAACACAAAAAGATCGAGGCAAACATTGGTGTCGAGAACAAGGCGGGTCATTAATGTTTTAAACTGTAGGTAGGTTTAGTGCAAGACTTGATGAGGAAAGAAAAAAGCCCCAATGATTTGGGGCTTTTTGTTTGATTTGTGATTTACCACAAAGTCCACAACTTCCACCATGCAGATTTGCCACCTGCGTTTTTCCCCAAAAAAGCACTGTTTGGGAAATTTTTCAAAAATACGCGATTTGCGTCATCGCGTAACTCAGTGAGGCCTAAAGCGTCATAAGATTTCACAAGTACATACAGCGCCTCTTCAATCGCTGGCGCATCAGGGTACTCCCGAATCGCCGCTTGGGCGCGATTGGCAGCCGCAAGGAAGGCTTGACGACGATAGTAATATTTAGCGACGTGCAAATCATATTGCGCTAAGGCATTTACCAGATACTTCATCCTTAAAATCGCGTCCGGTGTGTATTTGCTATCGGGAAATTGAATGGCGAGCTGTTTGAAAGCATCAAATGAATCTCGGGATGCTTTTGGGTCACGTTCGGTAATATCTTGATTTGCGATGAAGTTCAAGAAACCCAAACTATCGTTGAAGGTAATTAATCCACGTAAATAGTACATGTAGTCAACGTTAGGATGGTTTGGATGAAGTTTAATAAAACGTTCGACGGCGGCAAGTGCCTGCGCTTGATCACCTTGTTTGAAATAGGCATAGGCAATTTCTAATTGCGCCTGTTGAGCATAAGGCCCAAATGGGTAACGGGATTCTAGACGCTCAAAAAGCTGTACAGCGCGTTCGTAGGAGCCACTGGTCAGTTCCTCTTTGGCATCAGCGTATAATTTTGCCGCAGTGAAGTTTTTTGTTTCATCGACTCTGTCACCGAAAAGACCACAGCCAGAAAGCGCCAGCGCAAAAACGATATAAAACAGATTTTTTAATTTAATTTGCATGAGAATGTACTTGTGCATAGGAACAATTTACGGATTATAGCTGATGCCTAATAAGGTCATAACAAATGAAGTTGAGAATCTTGCGAATGAGAGTTTGCATGAAGTAGAAATCGCCAATGAAGACGGCGACGATCTTCCCCAAGAATTAGAAAAAATTGGACTGAAAATCGGGCGTGAATGGTGTGGCGAACGCTTGGACAAAACTTTATCCAAGATGGTTCCCCAGTATTCGCGCAGCCGCCTACAGCAATGGATTGAAGCCGGCAACGTTCTTGTCGATGGCAAAACCGCTCGTATAAAAGATACCGTGTTAGGTGATGAATTAGTGGCAATTTCGCCGCAAGCGTCGCCAGACGAGGGCGCGTATAGCCCTGAGCCCATGATTTTGGATATCGTCTACGAGGATCGGTCAATCATCGTGATTAACAAAGCGGCCGGGTTGGTTGTGCACCCGGCGGTAGGCAATTGGTCGGGCACATTGTTGAATGGGCTATTGCATTATGCGCCCCAGTTGCAGGGTGTTCCACGTGCAGGGATCGTACATCGTTTAGACAAAGATACGTCTGGCTTAATGGTGGTTGCAAAAACCATAGAAGCACAGACTGAATTAGTTCGACAGTTGCAGCAAAGAACGGTTAAACGAGAATATTTGGCACTGGTCTGGGGTACGCCAATCAAGTCAGGAACGATTGATGCGGCGATTGCGCGCCATTCGCGCGATCGTTTAAAAATGGCGGTATCGCAAAGTATTTTGGCGAAACCTGCGGTGACTCACTATCAACGACTCGCAACGGGTATGTTAGAAAAATTTCCCGTCAGTTTGGTGGCTTGCCAGCTTGAGACTGGTCGCACGCACCAAATTCGTGTCCATATGTTGTCTTTAGGCTTTGCTTTAGTAGGCGATCAAATCTATGGCAAGGCGCATTTGGCGCGCTTCTTCCCGAGGCAAGCACTGCACGCGCGACGATTAGGCTTAATTCACCCCGAATCAAAACAGCCTATGGAGTGGGAATGCCCCTTGCCAGCAGATATCCTTAATTTAATTGCCGCGTCTGGTATGCCAATCACTGAGTTTCAGTAGGGTCATGATGGGCGATAATGATATCCCTTTCATCGTTCCGACATGGCAAGATTTGCCAAAGGGTGTGAAAGCCATTTCGACCTACCGATTTGGCGGCGTAAGTGAGGGTGTATTTTCGGGATTTCCGCACCAAGCGACAGGTGGCTTAAATCTTGGAGGGCATGTTGGTGATCGTCCTGAATCTGTGGCGGCGAATCGACACATACTCAATGCGTACTTGCCAAATCCCCCAAGTTATATACGACAAGTGCATGGCCGACAGGTTATTGCGGCAGATTTGGCGAACGAAAAAATCGATGCAGACGCGATGTTTTCTACCAAATTTGGGCAAGTGTGTGCAGTACTAACAGCCGATTGCCTGCCCGTGTTATTGGCCGATCTTGATGGTAAAGTCGTTGCTGCCGCGCATGCGGGCTGGCGAGGCTTGGCATCAGGCGTGTTGGAGTCCACAATAATCGCAATGCGAAATGAAGGAGCCAATCAGATCACTGCGTGGATGGGCCCGGCTATTGGGTCATCACAATTTGAAGTTGGCAAGGATGTGTTTGATGCGTTTGTCGCAAAGTCAGAAGCACTCTCACAGTACTTTTTACCCTTGCCAGCGCCGAATAAATATTTAGCAAATATCTACGGACTCGCCCGTTTTCTTTTGGCGCAAAGTGGCGTCACAAGCGTTTATGGCGGTGAACACTGTACCTTCAGTGAAAGCGATAAGTTCTATTCGTTTCGCCGCGATAAAGTCACTGGTCGAATGGCTAGTCTCATTTGGATTGCTTAAATCACTCACTGCGGATCCACGTCGTTGGGCGCTTTTAAAGTGGTACTTAATTGTTCTTTCGCCGCTGCAGCACGCCGCCTTTTTCTGCTTGGTGCGAGCATGAGATAAAAAACGACGGTAAGTGGCAAGGCGCAGAAGAAAAGAAAGGTCATGATTCCTGCAATGACTGAAACTTCCGTTAAAGCCATTAACATCACTACATAAATCCAAGCGATTGCGATAAGATATAAAAAGGGCATAACGGTTGATTATCCAATGCGGTGATTATACGATTTGATCCAAGCCCTAAAAATAGGGCTTTAGACAATAACGATACGCGAAAAACAGGAGACGCACATGCAGGCATTCGATCCTCAAACAATGGTCTCCGATTGGGTCACCCAAATGACGAATCAAAGTCAATGGAAAGATTGGGTACAACCAACCGCTGCTGCGTTTGATGCACCCGTTCTGGAATTGCTCAAGGAAATGGGGGCGCAGATTGATGCGTCGGCAATGAGCAAGCTACAAAGCGATTACCTAGCGGAATACGCAGCTCTCTGGCAGGATTTTTTCGTCGCCAAACTACCCACGTTTCAGGATCGCCGGTTCGCATCCCCAGAATGGCACAACCACGTCTCACATGCGTTCAGTGCCGCGTCATACTTACTCAACGCAAGGTTTCTGATGGCGATGGCTGAAGCGGTTGAGGGTTCTGACAAAACAAAACAAAAAATTCGTTTTGCGGTGCAGCAAGTAATTGACGCGATATCACCAGCAAATTTTTTGGTCACAAATCCTGAGGCACAAGCAAAAATTATCGAAACAAAAGGTGAAAGTTTGGCGAAAGGCATCTCGCAAATGCTCGCCGATATGCAAAAAGGCAGAATTTCGCAAACAGACGAATCTGCATTCGAAGTGGGAAAAAATGTTGCAACAACCGAAGGTGCAGTGGTTTTTGAGAACAAACTTTTTCAGTTGATTCAATACACGCCTTTGACAAAAACTGTTCATGAGCGACCTTTGCTCATGGTTCCGCCGTGCATCAATAAATTTTATATTTTGGATTTGCAACCAGAAAACTCGCTTGTCCGGTATGCGGTTGAACAAGGGCATACAGTGTTTTTGGTTTCGTGGGCTAATCCCGACGAAAGCATGGCAAATGTGACTTGGCATGACTACATCGAAGAGGGCGCAATTAAGGCGCTGCAAGTCGCGCGAGAAATCAGTAAGAAGGATAAAGTTAATGCGTTTGGTTTTTGTGTCGGCGGCACAATTATCTCAACCGCTCTTGCTGTGTTGGCAGACCGAGGTGAGCACCCAGTAAGTAGCTTGACGCTTTTGACGACTTTGCTCGATTTTTCCGATACGGGCATCTTGGATGTTTTTGTCGATGAAATGCAAGTCAGCATGCGTGAACAAAGTATTGGCCATGGTGGCTTAATGCCAGGCCGTGATTTAGCGAGTACTTTTTCAAGCCTCCGTGCGAACGATTTAGTGTGGAATTATGTGCAGTCGAATTACTTAAAAGGTGTTGCGCCTCCTCCTTTTGATCTTTTGTATTGGAACGCCGACAGCACCAACTTGCCCGGGCCGATGTTTTGCTGGTATTTGCGCAACACCTATCTCGAAAATAGTTTGAAGCAGAATGGTAAGCTTGAAGTTGCTGGGAACAAGGTAGATTTAGCAAAAATTGATGCGCCCGTGTTCGTTTATGGTTCCCGAGAAGATCATATTGTGCCTTGGCAGGCGGCATATGCTTCCACTTCAATATTAAATCCAAAGAAAAAAACACGAAATCGCTACATCTTAGGCGCATCCGGCCACATCGCTGGGGTGGTTAACCCGCCGGCAAAGAAAAAGCGCAGTTATTGGACTAACCCGAAAACCGGAGTCGATGCTGAAACTTGGTTGTCGGGTGCAACAGAACATCCTGGCAGTTGGTGGCCAGAATGGGCAGACTTCCTGTCGCAACATGGGGGCAAAATGGTTAAAGCACCCGTCAAGCAAGGAAATGCCAGTTATGCAGTAATTGAGCCCGCTCCCGGGCGCTATGTCAAAGTAAGAGCAGATTAGTTCAAACAATTAGGAGATAACTATGTCAAAAAGAATCGCGTACGTAACTGGTGGAATGGGTGGAATCGGGACCCCGATTTGCAGGCGTTTATGCAAAGAAGGCTACACAGTGGTTGCCGGTTGCGGACCTAATTCACAGCGCAAAGACAAATGGCTAGCTGAAATGCGCGCTGAAGGCTTTGACATACATGCGTCCGAAGGAAACGTGTCTGATTGGGAATCCACGAAAGCCGCTTTTGATAAGGTCAAGGCTGAAATCGGCGAGATTGATATCCTCGTGAATAACGCTGGTATCACTCGCGACGGGCAGTTCCGCAAAATGGCAAAAGCAGACTGGGATGCGGTGATCGACACCAATCTCAATTCATTGTTCAATGTCACCAAACAAGTAATAGAGGGCATGGTTGATAAAGGATGGGGGCGGATTATCAATATTTCCTCCGTTAATGGTCAAAAGGGCCAGTTTGGGCAAACCAATTACTCAACTGCGAAGGCGGGTATTCATGGTTTTTCAATGGCATTGGCACAAGAAGTGGCGACAAAAGGGGTGACAGTGAATACGGTCTCGCCTGGCTATGTTGGCACAGACATGGTGCGTGCAATTCGCCCTGATGTCTTAGAAAAAATCGTTGCGGGAATTCCAGTCAAACGCTTAGCTGAGCCAGACGAAATTGCTTCAATCGTCGCTTGGATTGCGTCGGACGAAGGTGGATATGCAACTGGCTCCGATTTTTCTATCAACGGCGGCCTCCATATGGGCTAGTAGGCCTAGGTGTTGCTTTTAGGTATTTGAATTGGTGTAAGTGCACGCAATTATTGCGGCGCACATGCGGCAGTGCGGTAGAATAGTTCCCACTTGGGCTTGGTTCCAAGTGGGATTTTTTTGGCTCTGAGGTTGATAGTTGCTGTAAGGAATGTGCTTCTCGCGTGACCAATTTTGGAGACTTTGGTTAGCCAATGACGATCAAATCAAACCAAATGCGGGTCATTTTTTTGGACATTACTAGCGCCAGTTCAAAACATGTGCGCGGGTAAGCAAAAAAAAATTTAAATTGAAAATACTAAATGAGACATCGATGAATAGCGCAAAAAAAACAACGCAGCATTTGATTAAAAAATATCCAAATCGACGTCTATACGATACACAGACCAGTAGCTACATCACCCTAGTTGATGTGAAACAGTTTGTTTTAGAAAACGACGATTTTGCGGTTGTTGATGCAAAGACGGGCGAAGATCTCACCCGCAGCATTTTGTTGCAAATCATCTTGGAAGAAGAGGCGAGTGGCGCGCCGATGTTTTCTAGCGTTGCCTTAGCACAAATCATTCGTTATTACGGTCACGCCATGCAAGGAATGATGGGCTCGTACTTGGAAAAAAACATCCAAGCATTTATCGATATTCAAAATAAGTTAACTGAAAACTCGAAAGGACTTTACGAAGGCAAACCGTTTAGTCCAGAAATGTGGACCCAATTTATGAACGTCCAAGGCCCAATGATGCAAGGCATGATGGGCAATTACATAGACCAAAGTAAAAACCTTTTTATGCAGATGCAGGAGCAAATGCAAAATCAAAGCAAAACGATGTTTGGATTTCCATTTAATCCAGACGATAAAACAAAATAGCTGCCGAGGCTTGCTGTCTAGCAAGCGAGCACGGAAGGGGTACAATAGCAGATTGCTTTGTATCCCTTTTTCATTATGCCGAACGATAATCTTTCTTCTCCCGCAAACACGACCAAGTCGAATCCAAAAGTGGGATTCGTTTCTTTGGGGTGTCCAAAAGCTTTGGTCGATTCTGAGCAAATTTTGACGCAACTGCGTGCGGAAGGTTACGACACCGCGAAATCGTATGATGGTGCTGATTTAGTAATCGTCAATACCTGCGGCTTTATTGATGCTGCAGTACAAGAATCGTTAGATGCAATCGGCGAAGCGCTGCATGAAAATGGGAAAGTCATTGTCACGGGCTGCTTGGGCGCAAAAAAAGGCGCAGATGGTAAAGACTTAATTCAAAGCGTTCACCCCAAAGTGTTGGCAGTGACGGGGCCGCATGCGCTAACTGAAGTCATGAGTGCAGTGCATTTTCACCTTCCGAAGCCGCATGAACCTTTCTTAGATCTCGTTCCTGCGCAGGGAATTAAGCTAACACCTAAACACTTCGCTTACTTAAAAATCTCTGAGGGCTGTAATCATCGTTGCAGCTTTTGCATTATTCCCTCGATGCGTGGTGATTTGGTATCTCGCCCAATTGGCGAAGTCATGCTGGAGGCAGAGAATCTTTTTAAGGCGGGCGTGAAAGAACTTTTGGTGATTTCCCAAGATACCAGCGCCTATGGTGTTGACGTAAAGTTTCGCACGGGCTTTTGGAACGGCAAACCAATTAAAACGCACATGACGCAATTGGTTGAAGCTTTGGGCGAATTGGCGAAGACGTATGGCGCTTGGGTGCGTCTGCACTATGTCTATCCCTATCCACACGTGGATCAAATTATTCCGCTGATGAACGAAGCTACAGTATTGCCTTACCTTGATGTACCTCTGCAGCACGCCCACCCAGACGTGCTCAAACGAATGAAGCGTCCTGCCAGCGGCGAAAAGAACATTGAGCGCATCAAAGCATGGCGTGCGGTTTGCCCCGATATCACCATCAGATCGACCTTCATTGCCGGTTTTCCGGGTGAAACCGAGGATGAGTTTAATTATTTGCTCGATTTTTTGCGCGAAGCCGAAATTGATCGTTTGGGCTGTTTTGCCTATTCCCCTGTTGATGGCGCAACCGCGAATCAAATCGAGGGGCAACTGCCTGAGGATGTGCGTGAAGACCGCCGCCGCCGCGTCATGGAACTTCAAGAAGGTATTTCAAAGAAGCGGCTACAAGCAAAAGTTGGCAAAACAATGCGCGTCTTGATCGATAGCTTGGATCGAAGCGGCGGGGTAGGGCGTAGTGCAGCTGACGCGCCAGAAATTGACGGCGTTGTGTATGTGAAACCACCGTATGAGCCGCATCGTAGGTTGAAAGTGGGCGAATTTGTTGAGGTCGAGATTACGGCTGCTGATGCCCATGATTTATGGGGAAATGCGCTATGAGACGCTGGTCGCGAAAATCATATTTGTTCATGTACTTCCTCGTCATGTGGTTTGCTGCGATCAGTTTTCAGGCGCAGGCGGCAAATCAGGTCAGTGTTTTCTCTAAGCCAGTAGTGCTGCGAGGCAGCCTTGGAAGCGATCAAGTTGAGATGCAGCTTAGACCAAAATTGGATGAACCAGATAGTGTCGAAGGAAGTTACATTGTTTTTAATGGAAAACGTAATCACGGCAATAAGATCGTGGTCGCTGGCGAAGTGAGTGGCACTAAAGTGACCATGGAAGAGTCTGAAGACGGCGTCGATGTGTGCGGACAATGGGATGGCGTGTTGCATGGCTCGAATTTTCGTGGCGTTTGGCAGTCAGACGACGGACAAACAAAGCTCGATTTCAATCTTGAAATCAGCAAAATGAAGATGCCGAAGACCAAGCATAAAGTAAGGCCAAGCAGTAAGTTGCACTAAAGGCGACACCGGAAGAAGTTCATTTGGCGCTTTGACGCAGTAAATCACGCGATCCGGCGTCGGACTTCAATATTTTTTAGTGTGCAATTTCATATACCCCCTGTTTTTTATTTATTTTCTAGCCATTTTCGCTTGAAATATAAGCGCTATTTAAATTTACTGGTGGCTAGTATCTTGAGTGGGTGGCCTCTAGCTACTTTTTTGTAATGAATCTCCAAATTCGACCATGTCAAAATCAATGATTTCCACAACCACGATTGTTCATCATCCGTACGTTGCACCCGAAGGCTTTGCCGCGTTTCCGATGGCAATTCATCATGCGTCCACCGTGGTTTTTCCGAATGTTGCGGCGATGCGTTCAAGCCGTTGGCAGGATAAAACCTCCTATACCTATGGTTTGCATGGCACACCAACCAGTTTCACGTTAGAGGCGAGGTTGGCAAGTATTGAGGGTGGTGAACATTGTCTGTTGGCACCAAGCGGTTTGGCGGCGATTTCACTAATTGATTTCGCGTTTCTTAAAACGGGGGACGATGTTCTGATTCCTGATAATGCCTACAATCCGAATCGCGAATTAGGACAATGGCTGACGGATCACTTTGGCATTTCCGCGCGCTATTACGACCCGATGATAGGGGAGAAAATTGCGGACCTGATTCAAACCAACACGAAGCTGATTTGGACTGAAGCACCGGGTTCTGTTTCCATGGAGGTGCCCGATATTCCTGCTATTTGCCGCGCAGCGCATGCGCGTAGTGCGTTGGTGGCACTTGATAACACGTGGTCAGGAGGCATAGCCTTCGCGGGTTTTGATCATGGAGTGGATATTGTGATGCAAGCCTTAACGAAATATCAGTGCGGCGGATCAGACGTATTAATGGGAGCAGTCATTACCCGCGATAAGATCCTGAACGCAAAACTTCAAGCGGCACATATGCGACTTGGGTACGGTGTTGGTATGGACGATGTGTACCTGGTGTTACGTAATTTACCCACGTTGAAATTACGCTTTGAGGCACATGACCGCAGTGCGCGCGAAATCGCGCAATGGTTGAAGACACGCCCAGAAATTAGTAAAGTTTTGCACCCAGCCTTAGCCGATTGCCCGGGGCATGAGTTTTGGAAACGCGACTTCAAAGGTGCGGGTGGCTTGTTTTCAGTTTTGTTTCGCGAGGGCTTTTCAGAGCAGCAAATTGATCGCTTTGTTGACGGACTCAAGTTATTTAAAATTGGCTACAGTTGGGGCGGCGCGCATAGTTTATGCGTGCCTTATCGAATCGAAAAAATACGCAAAACCTGGACTGAACATGGCGTGCTCGTGCGTTTTAATATTGGACTTGAAGAGACGCGCGATTTAATCAGCGATATTTCTCAAGCTTTAGATTTGCTGGCTTGAATTTGCCAGCCGTTTGTCACGGCGAGCAAGGGAAAATCTACGCGATACGATGATTTTTCAGGGCAGAAAATTGACGGGTACGCCATTCTTGTTTATCAAAAACATGCGTGGTGATGTATAATTTGAATTTCCCGCTTGTGCCGCACGGCACCATCTGCAATGACCAAGTTTGTATTCGTTACTGGAGGCGTCGTCTCCTCACTGGGTAAGGGCATTGCCGCCGCTTCCCTTGCCGCAATTCTTGAGTCGCGTGGTCTAAAAGTGACCATGCTCAAACTCGATCCTTATATCAACGTTGATCCCGGTACCATGAGTCCCTTCCAACATGGCGAAGTATTCGTCACGGAAGATGGCGCAGAAACCGATCTTGATCTTGGACACTACGAGCGATTCATTAGTGCCAAAATGAAGAAGGTCAATAATTTTACGACCGGGCAGATTTACGAATCTGTTATTCGCAAAGAACGGCGTGGCGAATACCTTGGTAAAACTGTTCAAGTTATTCCTCACATTACCAACGAAATTCAAGACTACATTTATCGTGGCGCAGAGGGTTTTGATATCGCCTTGGTCGAAATCGGTGGCACCGTTGGTGATATCGAATCCTTACCGTTTCTTGAGGCGGCTCGTCAGTTAAGTTTGCGCGCCGGACGCAACGCTGCGGCCTTTGTGCATTTGACCTTGGTGCCTTTTTTAGCGTCAGCGGGCGAACTCAAAACCAAACCAACCCAACACAGCGTGCAAAAATTGCGCGAGATTGGTATATCACCCGATGCATTGTTGTGCCGCGCTGATCGTCCCATACCTGATGATGAACGGGCGAAAATTTCCCTGTTTTCGAATGTGCAGGAAGATGCCGTGATTTCGGTTTGGGATGCGGACACGATTTATAAAATCCCGCAAATGTTGCATGATCAAGGCCTTGATAAGATAGTCTGTGACCGCTTGGGTATCAACCCGCCGCCTGCAAACTTGGCGATGTGGGATAAATTGATTTATGCCTTAGAAAATCCCAAAGAAGAAGTCACCATCGGTATGGTGGGCAAGTATGTTGACTTGACCGAGTCGTATAAATCATTGACCGAAGCTTTAAGGCACGCAGGTATTCACACGGAAAGTCGTGTCAACATCGAATATGTCGATTCAGAAGAGATCGAATCGCAAGGAACAAAAGCCTTAGAAAAATACGATGCGATTTTGGTTCCCGGTGGCTTTGGTAAGCGCGGGGTTGAAGGAAAAATTTTAGCGGCACGCTACGCACGCGAACATAAAATTCCATACTTAGGTATTTGTTTGGGTATGCAAGTTGCGTTAATTGAATATGCTCGCAACATGGCGGGGCTCAGCAAAGCAAATTCAACTGAATTTGATTTGGAGACCGAGCAACCAGTGGTCGCACTCATCAACGAATGGCAAAACCACGACGGCAAGGTCGAAATTCGTGATGAAAACTCAGATTTGGGTGGCACGATGCGTTTAGGTGCGCAGACCTGCGCAGTGAACCCCGGTACCTTGGCGCACGAGATTTATGGTGATTCGGTCACTGAGCGTCATCGCCATCGCTACGAAGCAAATAATCATTATTTGGCGCGCGTTGAGAAAGCTGGTTTGGTGGTGTCCGCAAGAACACCAACCGAATCATTGTGCGAAATCATGGAGCTCCCTCGTACAGGCGCAAATGCTCATCCATGGTATTTGGGTGTGCAATATCATCCCGAATTTAAATCAACGCCGCGTGATGGTCATCCTTTGTTTATTTCGTTTGCAAAAGCAGCGATCGCCTACAAACAAGCGCACCATAAAAAATCTTGAGAACGCTTCATAACCCCATAGGGAATTGACATGAAATTATGCGGATTTGAAGCAGGCTTAGACCAAGCATTTTTTTTGATTGCAGGTACGTGTGTCATTGAATCTCAGCAAATGGCGCTTGATACCGCGGGCTTGTTGAAAGAGATCACTGGCGCACTGGGGATACCTTTTATTTACAAGTCGTCTTTCGATAAAGCAAACCGCTCTTCTGGAAGCTCGTTTCGTGGCTTAGGGATGGAGAAAGGCTTGCAGATTTTGGCGGAAGTCAAAAAGCAAATCGGCGTTCCTGTCCTGACTGATATCCATGCGATCGATGAAATTAAAGAAGTCGCTGCAGTTGTAGACGTGCTTCAAACGCCTGCATTTTTATGCCGCCAGACTGATTTCATTCGTGCTTGTGCCCAATCTGGTAAGCCCGTCAATATCAAAAAAGGTCAGTTTCTTGCACCGCACGACATGCTGAATGTGATCGATAAAGCACGCGCCGCAGCAAAAGAAGTTGGTTTGCCAGAAGATAACTTTATGGCATGCGAACGAGGCGTTTCATTTGGTTATAACAACCTCGTCTCTGATATGCGTTCACTTGCAATTATGCGCGAGACGAATTGTCCCGTCGTATTTGACGCGACCCATTCTGTGCAGTTACCAGGTGGTCAAGGAACCAGCTCTGGTGGGCAAAGAGAGTTTGTACCTGTTTTAGCGCGTGCTGCCGTTGCTGTTGGGGTTGCTGGCTTATTTATGGAAACACATCCGAATCCTGCACAAGCACTTTCAGACGGACCCAATGCCGTGCCGCTTGGGCGTATGAAAGAGCTGCTGTCAACGCTTGTGGAATTGGATCGCCTCGTCAAGAAAAATGGTTTTCTTGAGTCGAGTTTTTGATTAAATTTATTGAATTTCTTTGACGTGACGTAGTTCAACGCGCATCGATTTTTCAGAACCGTTTTATTTATTAAATTGATTGTTTGGGAGACTTAGATGAGTGCAATCGTAGACATAATTGGCCGTGAAATCATGGATTCACGCGGTAATCCAACCGTCGAGTGTGATGTGTTGCTCGAGTCGGGCGTCATGGGGCGCGCTTCCGTGCCTTCTGGCGCATCGACCGGCTCGCGCGAAGCCATCGAATTACGCGACGGCGACAAGGCTCGCTTTCTCGGAAAAGGTGTTTTAAAAGCCTGCGAGAACATCAATACGGAAATCGCCGAAGCGATTATGGGTTTAGACGCGAATGAGCAAGCATTTTTAGATCGCACCTTAATCGATTTAGATGGTACCGAAAACAAAGCGCGCCTAGGCGCAAACGCCATGCTTGCCGTGTCGATGGCAGTAGCCAAAGCGGCCGCTGAAGAAGCCGGTTTGCCTTTGTATCGTTATTTTGGTGGCTCGGGCGCCATGCAAATGCCGGTTCCTATGATGAACGTGATTAATGGCGGCGCACATGCTGACAATAATCTCGACATTCAAGAATTTATGATCATTCCCGTCGGCGCGCCAAGTTTTCGCGAAGCGATTCGCTACGGTGCCGAAGTGTTTCATGCGCTGAAAAAAATTCTGCATGACAAAGGTCTCACTACAGCAGTGGGCGATGAAGGTGGTTTTGCGCCCTCAGTCGATAACCATGAATCAGCCATCAAAATGATTATTCAAGCGATTGAGGCCGCAGGTTATACACCCGGCACACAAATCGCCTTGGGCTTAGACTGCGCGGCGAGTGAATTCTACAAGGATGGAAAATACCATTTAGAAGGCGAAGGCTTGACGCTTTCAGCAACAGATTTCACCAACTTGCTGGCAACTTGGGTGGACAAGTATCCCATCATTTCTATCGAAGATGCGATGGCAGAAAATGATTGGGAAGGCTGGTCAATTTTGACCAAGACTTTGGGTCATCGTATTCAACTCGTTGGCGATGATTTGTTCGTTACGAACACAAGAATTTTGAAGCAGGGCATACAGCAAGGCGTTGCTAATTCCATTTTGATTAAAATCAATCAAATTGGTACCTTAACTGAAACATTCGCTGCGATAGAAATGGCCAAACGCGCCGGATATACTGCGGTGATTTCGCATCGCTCAGGCGAAACGGAAGACAGCACCATCGCTGACATCGCCGTCGGTATGAATGCGCTGCAAATCAAAACGGGCTCGATGTCACGTTCAGATCGTATGGCAAAGTACAACCAGTTATTGCGAATTGAAGAAGATCTAGGCGAAATTGCTAGTTATCCTGGGCGTGATGCTTTTTACAATTTGAAGTGAAAATTGAAGTAGTAAAAAAGGGGAAATTCGTTTCCCTTTTTTGTCTGAAATTATTTTATTACTGTTTTTTTTCGAAGCTTATTTTTGCGCTTTGCTACTGAAATTTTTTGATGCGCCTGATTACCCTTGTTCTCGCGGTACTGCTCGTTTTAATCCAATACCCGCTTTGGCTGGGGAAAGGCGGGTGGTTGAAAGTTTGGGATCTGGATCGTCAAGTCACCAGCGTACAACGTCATAATGACGATTTAAAAGCCCGCAACGCGAAGCTCGATTCGGAAGTGCAAGATCTGAAAAACGGTACGGGTGCTGTGGAAGAAAGAGCACGCTTTGAACTGGGTATGATCAAAAAAGACGAAATTTTCGTGCAAATTTTGGACGCGGGATCAAACGTTCAATCAAGCGCCGCTAGCGTACCTGCTGCTGACACTAAATCAGCAGCCAAAGCTAAGAACTAAATCTCACCATAGAGTCGGCTTCCAGAGCGTCTTATGCAAATAGGGCACTTAATCCTGCATCAATGTTTTGCCACACTAGGCTCAATCAAGGCTTCCGTAACGCTTGGTGCGATAAAGAGTTGGGCGCAGTCGACTTTGTCGAACTGGTAATGCTTGCCGCAAAAATCGCAGTTGATATCGAGTTGGCCTAGCTCGCTAATCGCAGTTGAAATTTCTTCTTCACCCAGCATTTTTAGCATGTTGCCCACTTTTTCCCGCGTACAGTTGCATTGAAATTGCGGGGTTTGTGCGTCGAAAACGCGTAAATCTTCTTCCCAGAACAAGCGATGTAGTAAAGTCTTGATGTCGGTGTTCAATAATTCTTCTTGCTTTAGCGTGCTACCCAAAACCACCGCGCGATTCCAGTTTTCTAGCTCATTGCCACGGGCTTTCGCTGTACCGCCAACTGACGGCAATTTTTGCAAGAGCATACCGCGCGCTACTTTATCGTCGGCAGCCAGCCAAAGCTTGGTATCCAACTGCTCAGAGCGAATCATGTAATTTTCAATCACGGTCGCAATAGAACTGCCTTCAAGCGGCACAATTCCTTGGTATGCCTGTTGCCCTGGCATTTTATTATTGGGGTCTAAGGTGATTACGAAGCGGCCTTCGCCGTGGGCATGAATCAGGTCCGCTAAGCTGGCATCATCTGCGATGATCGCACCATCAGTAATTTTTGCGGTGGCGCGCATGCGTAAATCGGCATTGCATTCCA
>JAIETO010000287.1 GCA_019745005.1 Burkholderiaceae bacterium | reverse complement strand
GACGCACCGGGAAAAGGAGAAATCGCTGTGGGGTGGTTGTGCGTTTCCACCTTCATTAGCGTGTGGGTCAGCTCAGTGCTACTTTGG
Organism: Burkholderiaceae bacterium; assembly: GCA_019745005.1. Taxonomy (GTDB): domain Bacteria; phylum Pseudomonadota; class Gammaproteobacteria; order Burkholderiales; family Burkholderiaceae_D; genus Undibacterium. The sequence continues at coordinate 20,332 of JAIETO010000287.1, read as the reverse complement.
TACACATTGCCCAAGGCTGCGCCGTTCGGGTAAAAGCGTTGCACCACCGCGCCTTGCATGATGGAGGAGTTATCGCTATACGCAACGATGGTGCCTTTGGGTTGCAACTCGTGCGTATTTTTGATCATGCCGAACAAGGAGCGATCTTTTTTGACGCCATCTATGGTCCAGTCAGCATTAAAGATTTTGTGTCGGCAGTGCTCACTGTTTGCCTGCGCAAACATCATTAACTCAACATCGGTTGGATTGCGTGCGGCCTTTGTGAAGGCATCGTAGAGGTAATCAATTTCGTCGTCAGACAAGGCCAAACCCAACTCGACGTTGGCGTTTTCTAAGGCTTGTTTGCCACCACTTTGCACATCAACATACATCAAGGGCTTGGCTTCTAACTCGGCAAACAAGGCTTGTGCTGAAGCGATATCGGGGATCACCATTTCTGTCATACGATCATGCAACAGCGCCGCGACTTGGGGCTTTGTAGCGTCGTCTAATTTTTTTGTGCCGCCAAACAAGCCCGATAAGCCACCTTTGATTTGCACGAAATACTGCACGCCACGCTCTATGCGCTTGATCTGCTTCATGCCGCAATTGTGGGCAATATTGGTGGCCTTACTCGCCCACGGTGAGATGGTGCCAAAACGCGGAATCACCACAAACACATCGCCCTTGGATTCATCATTTGCCCCGTCGCCGTGGAAGGGTTCGCCGTAGGTCAAGAGCGCTGCTAAACGTTTTTGGTCGTCATCCGACAAAGCTTCGCTGACATCGACAAAATGGACAAAGCGCGCGCTGATGCCAACAATGTGATGATCAATTTCTTGCAGACGAGAGAGCAAACCTTGGGCGCGAAATGCAGACAAGGCACTAGAGCCGGAAAAATTCAACATGGCGAGAGAGAAGTTAGAGCACAGCGCTGCTCATTCAGTCTACGAGTCGATGAGCAAGACTTGCAAGCAGCAGGCAATGCGGGTGAATACAGAGGAAAAAGCAAAGGCTGGATTATACCTTGCGGAGCGTGTCGTCTTCTAGCGTTGATGGTGAATTAAGCGCTGGAAAGACGCTGTCGTTTAATTTGTGTGGACAAAGGTCAGGCTTGAGTTACCGCGCACCGAAGTGATCAAAATTAATTATGTACTGGTGACAAATAGGGCGAAAAAACTATACCGTCACATGTATATTTTGCATACGCTTTATTTACATGCGGAATAAGCCATAAAATTTTTATTTTTTAAGGAGTATGTAAATACTAGGGCTTTACTTAGTCTTGTGCGGATAAAATTCATTGAAATTAAAAAGGATCAAAATCCAACATCGCAACGTAAAGCACAGCTTTGTGAAAGAGACTCAGAGAAAAACAAAAACCACCGTTTTTTGCCTTTGTTTTTCCTCTGTGTCTCTGAGTCTCTGTCTTGAGGGGTTTGCTTTTTCATCAAATCGCAACGCCGCTATCCTACCAATTACGCCATCACCGCCGCCATTGCCACAGCGGTGGCTTCCACATTGCCGGTATTTAAACCCGCCACACAAATCCGCCCAGAACGCACCAAATACACGGCGAATTCTTCCTTCAAACGATCACACTGCTCTGCGCTTAAACCCGTGTAGCTAAACATGCCGCGCTGGCTTAAAAAATAGTCGAAATTTTTGTGCGGCAGTTTCGCGCTCAGCACACCGTGCAAGGACTTGCGCATTGCCAAAATGCGGTCGCGCATGGCAATAACTTCGCCTTCCCATTGTGCGCGCAAGGCAGTGTCAGTCAACACCTTCGCAACGATCTGTCCACCATGCAAAGGCGGGTTGGAATAGTTGCGACGAATATTTGCCTTCATTTGCCCCAGCACGTTCACTGCTTGCGCAGCGCTTGGGCACACTACGCTGAGCGCGCCACAGCGTTCACCGTACAAACCCATGCTTTTTGAAAATGAGTTTGCGACGAAGAAATGCAAACCAGAATCGGCTAATAAGCGTATCGCGTACGCATCATCTTCAATATCGGTGCCATACCCTTGGTAGGCAATGTCTAAGAACGCAATCAATTCGCGCTCTTTTAGAACAGGAACCAGTGCTTGCCATTGCGCATGAGTGAGATCCACGCCAGTAGGGTTATGGCAGCAGGCATGCAGCAAAACGACGCTGTGTTTTTCTGCCGTTTTTAAACTCGCAAGCATTTCATCAAAACGCACGCCGCCCGTTGTCGGGTCGTAATACGGGTAAGTTTTAACCGATAAACCGGCACCCTCAAAAACAGCTTTGTGGTTATCCCATGAAGGGTCGCTAATCAAGACGGTACTGTGTGGAAAATAACGTTTGATGAAATCTGCGCCAACTTTCAAACCACCGCTCGAACCAACGGTTTGCAGAGTAACGACCCGCCCTTCACTCACGGCCGTTGAGCTTGCGCCAAATAGTAATTGCTGCACAGCGCTACGGAAGTTACTCGCGCCTTCCATCGGTAAGTAAGGACGCGCACCCGCCTCTGCCACCACTTGCAACTCCGCCGCCCGCACGGAAGGCAACATGGGTATCTTGCCCGCATCATCAAAGTAAATACCGATAGATAAATTGATTTTGTTCGGGCGCGGGTCTTTGCCAAAGGCTTCGTTCAAAGACAAAATGGGATCGCCTGCATAGGCTTCTACGTGTTGGAACATGGCACTCTCCTGATAAAAAAATCAATGACGCAGCGCGATTAGCGGCATGCAGTTAACGCCATTGTAAGGCATGGTTACACGCTAAACTATGCAAAAAAATCATCGCTTCATGCCTGCGCCAATCCTCAAGTATTTTTTAGTGCGTGGTAGCATCTCGCCCTATGAACCAACCCAATCACGAAGATAAATCAAACGCGACACGCGGTCCTTTGCAGGGCTTACGTGTCATCGAATTTGCCAGTATTGGGCCCGGCCCGATGTGCTGCATGTTGCTTGCTGACTTAGGTGCAGATGTAATTTGTATCGAGCGCATAGAGCCAAGCGGGCTAGGCTTAGCCGTCGAGCGGCGTTTTGAAGTAAATGGCCGTGGCCGCAGATCGGTGGCATTAGATTTGAAGGCGCCGGATGGGCGTGATGTGGCGCTGCGCTTACTTGATACGGCGGATGTGTTAATTGAGGGCTTTCGCCCCGGCGTCATGGAAAGTTTAGGTCTTGGCCCTACCGAATGCCATGCGCGCAATGCGCGGCTGGTTTATGGCCGCATGACGGGTTTCGGGCAGACTGGCCCGCTTGCGCAGGCTGCTGGCCACGATCTGAATTACATCGCGCTGACGGGTGCATTGCATGCGTTCGGTCAAGAAGGCACACCACCCATGCCGCCGCTGAATCTAGTGGGCGACTATGGCGGGGGTGCCTTGTATTTGGCCTTCGGTGTCATGGCAGCCCTTTATGAGCGGCAGCAATCAGGGCGCGGCCAAGTGGTAGATGCCGCTATGGTCGATGGTGCAACATCACTGGCGTCCGTCTTTTTTGGCTTACTGGCTGCCGGCAATTGGTCTACGCAGCGCGGCGTGAACTTGCTTGACGGCGGTGCGCCTTTCTACAACACATACGAAACCGCAGACGGCAAGTACATTAGCCTCGGCGCTTTGGAACCAAAGTTCTTTGCGACCTTGGCTACTGCCTTGAATCTTGAGGAACGTTTCGTTAAGCAGCAGTACAAGCAAAAACTTTGGCCAGAAATGCGGCAAGCGATTGCTACTGCCGTGCGGCAAAAGACGCGCGAGGCATGGTGTACGCTTTTAGAAGGCACTGATGCCTGCTTTGCGCCCGTACTGAGTTTTGCTGAGGCAGCGGTTCATAGGCAAGCGCTGGATCGTGGTGCGTTTGTCACATTGAATGGGGTGCAGCAACCGGCACCCGCGCCACGTTTTGACCGCACGCCTGCGGCGTATCCGCAACCGACGCCTGAACTTGGTGAGCACACAGTGATGGTGTTGAATGAACTGGGATACAGCAAAGCGGAGATCGCCGCGTTGCAAGCTGCAGGGGTGGCACGCTAAATTCGCCGAAAATTATTGCCGAAGCAGCACCAAAATATCGACCAACTCTTGTTTGATTTTTGCCATGTCAAAAATGGGTTGGATCGTGTCATCATTTTTTTGCGCAGTTTCAACGGCAGCTGCACCAAGTTTGTTACGTGCACCGTTAATGGTGAAGCCTTGGTCGTACAACAACTCGCGAATGCGCCGAATGAGTAGCACTTCGTGATGCTGGTAATAGCGCCGATTGCCACGACGTTTGACCGGTTTGAGCTGGTTAAATTCTTGCTCCCAATAGCGCAATACGTGCGGCTTGACGCCACATAAATCACCGACTTCGCCAATCGTAAAATAGCGTTTGGCGGGGATTGGCGGCAATACGATGGCGTCCATGTTGAATTCGCTTTAGTGGAAAGTCAGGCAGCTTGGGCAAGGAGTTTGTTAGCTTGTTCTTCAACCATACTTTTGAGTTTTTGGCTCGCGTGAAACGTCACCACACGACGCGCTGTGATGGGTATTTCTTGACCAGTTTTGGGGTTGCGGCCAGGGCGTTGTGGTTTATCGCGTAATTGAAAATTACCGAAACCGGACAATTTAACCGACGCGCCTTTTTCCAAGGCGTCGCGCATTTCGTCAAAAAACGTTTCAACCATATCTTTGGCTTCGCGCTTGTTCAAACCAACTTGCTCAAACAGCAGCTCGGCCAATTCAGCTTTGGTCAGCGTGGGTAGCTCTTTTTCCGCTTGTGTGCGTGCTTGCACTTCGCGCATGGCGCGATTCAAATCTGCGTTCAGCACGGATTGAAGTTCTGCGGAGCTTACGTCGTTCATTATTGTTTTCTCACATGCCTGTGTAAAGTAATAAGGCGCAGAGTTAATCTGCGCCTTATTCTTTCACTATTATTAATTAATTTAGTTCAAATTAGCGTAATTTTGCCGAAAATTTTGTCGTGACTGCAGCGAGTAAATCTGACATTGCGGCATCAATTTTATCGTCGCTAAGCGTACTTTGAGTATCTTGCAAGCTAAAGCGGAAAGCAAGACTTTTCTCACCTTCTTGCAAACCTTTTCCGCGATATTCATCAAATAAAACAACGGCTTGCACAATTCTACATGAATCATGGTGTTGCGCAGCGGCATTAAATCCATCGATCAAATCTTGTGCAGATACGGTTTCATTCACGACAACAGCAAGGTCACGAACCGCTGGTTGATACTTAGAAATTTCGCGGTATTGCGGCAAATTCAAACTTTGCAGTGCAGCAACTTCGACTTCGAAAACAATGGGCGCCAAGGGCAAATCATACTTTTGTTGCAAGCGCGGATGTAGTTCACCTATAAAACCTATTTCCACACCATCACACTCGATTTTTGCTGAACGCCCTGGATGCAAAGCGGGATGTTGTGCTTTGCTAAAACGCAAAACTTTCGGCGCGAACAAATTTTCTAGGTCAGCTTTCACATCAAAGAAGTCAACATGACGACTCGCTTGCCCCCATTGCTCTTCGGCGACTGGCCCATAAGCTAATGCGGCCAAGCGTTTTGGTTGATGGTAACCAGCGACAGTCAACCCACCATCCAGAACGCTGGCGTCGCGCAAGTAAATCGGCGCGATTTCAAACACGCGTACGCGCGCAATTTTGCGATTCAGATTGTAACGGGCGTTCGCCACCAAGCTTGCGACCAAACTGGTGCGCATCACACTCATCTGACTGGCAATTGGATTTTGTAAGCGGATGGCGTGCTCGTTATTGCAAAAGTCTTTCTCCCAATCCGCATCGACAAAACTGTAGTTAACGACTTCTTGATAATCGAGGTCGGCAACTTGACGGCGCAAGGTGAATAAATCACGTTGGTTCTCTGGCTTTACCAACATACGATTTTCTGCGACTGGCGGTAACGCAGGAATATTTTCAAAGCCATACACACGCACGACTTCTTCAATCAGGTCTTCTTCTATTTCAAGGTCAAAGCGAAAACTCGGCGGCGTGACAGAAAACAAGCCCGGCTCTTGCGTGAATTGAAAACCTAAGCGAGTAAAAATATCGGCAATTTGCCCGTCGGTGAGCGGAACGCCAATGATTTTCTGCGCCCGTGCGGTACGCATACTCACTGCAGGCCGTTCTGGCAAATTAATGATTTGGTCATCGACCGGTCCGACCTTTACTTGCGCGGCACCGCCACAAATTTCCACGATCAAGCTGGTGATACGTTCGAGATGTTCGACGGTGGTTGCGTAGTCAACACCGCGCTCGAAACGATGAGCGGCATCCGTGGAGAAATTGTATTTTCTTGCACGCCCTTGTATGGCGCTTGGCCACCAAAACGCCGCTTCGAGGTAGACGTTTTGCGTGTCGAGCGACACTGCGGTTGCGTCGCCGCCCATAATTCCGGCCAAGGATTCGATTTCTTTCTCATCAGCGATCACACCAACCCACTCGTCAACTGGGACAGTATTGCCATTCAAGAGTTTCAGCGATTCACCAGCCTTACCCCAGCGCACATCCAACTTGCCGTGAATTTTGTCGAGATCAAACACGTGGGTGGGTCGCCCGAGTTCTAACATCACATAATTGGAGATATCAACCAACGCGGAAATGGATCTTTGCCCGCTGCGTTCTAAGCGTTGTTTCATCCAATCAGGCGTTGCTGCGCGGGCATTCACACCGCGTAAAATTCGACCACTAAAACGCCCGCATAAATCAGGTGCGGAGATGCTTACTGGCAAGGTTTCATTCACGGTGACTTGCACTGCGGGCATCTCGGGTAAGCGCAAGGGCGTGCCAGTTAGCGCTGACACTTCGCGCGCAACACCATGTACGGAAAGGCAATCCGCTTTGTTAGGCGTCAGTTTGATCGTAAATTTGAGATCATTTAGGTCGTAGTAATCGCGGAAATTTTTTCCGACTGGCGCATCAGCTGGCAAATCGAGTAATCCTTGGTTTTCTTCGGATAATTTCAATTCCCTTGCCGAACACAGCATGCCTTGCGACTCGACGCCACGCAATTTTCCTAACTTGATATGAAACGCTTTCCCATCATCACCTGGCGGCAACACTGCACCAACCATGGCACAGGGAATTTTCATACCAACGCGAACATTTGGCGCGCCACACACAATATTAAGCAAGGTGCCAGTACCAACGTCGACTTGGCAAACGTTAAGCCTGTCCGCATCGGGGTGTTTTTCAATCGCCCGTATTTCGGCAACCACGACATTGGTAAAAGGCGGCACAACGGGCTCAATCGCCTCAACCTCGAGGCCCGACATTGTCAACAAATGGGCTAATTCATCCGACGACAAGGTCGGATTCACCATAGTACGTAACCAATTTTCAGAAAATTGCATAGCTTCTTCTTTTAATTAAACTGCGATTCGATCGCTCGTTTTTTTGTAATGACTCAGGTCGTTGGTTTAGTTAAATTGCTTCAAAAAACGCAAATCACCTTCGTAAAACAGACGCAAATCGTTTATGCCATAGCGCAGCATAGCCAATCGTTCAATGCCCGAACCGAAGGCAAATCCAATAAATTTTTCAGGATCCAAGCCCATGTTTTTGATGACCGTTGGATGGACTTGCCCCGAGCCAGAAACCTCTAGCCAGCGGCCTTTTAAGGGTCCGCTGCCAAAAGCGATGTCGATTTCTGCCGATGGTTCAGTAAATGGAAAGTAAGAAGGCCTAAAACGCACTTGCAGGTCATCCGTCTCAAAAAACGCCTTCACAAAATTCAGATAAACACCTTTTAAATCGGCGAAACTAATATTCTGATCTATCCACAATCCTTCAACTTGATGAAACATGGGCGAATGTGTTGCATCGCTATCGACGCGATAAGTACGCCCTGGCGCGATCACTTTGATGGGTGGCGTGTGCATGCGTGCATAACGTACTTGCATTGGACTGGTATGCGTGCGTAGCAGCAAGGGCTTACCTTGGCTGTCATTGCCCTCAACGTAAAACGTATCTTGCATGGAGCGGGCAGGATGATTTTCGGGACTGTTTAAGGCGGTAAAGTTGGTCCAGTCTGTTTCGATCTCGGGGCCATCTGCCACATCGAAACCGATAGAGCCAAATATCTCCTCAATTCTTTGCCATGCGCGCATCACAGGGTGGATGCCGCCCATGCTGCGCCCGCGACCAGGCAGGGTTACGTCAATCGCTTCGGCGCTGAGTCGCGCTTGCAGTTGTTGTTGGGCTAAAGCGTCGCGGCACTGATTGAGCGCATTTTCGATTTGGTCTTTTGCCGCGTTAATGACAGCACCTTGCGCCTTCCGTTGTTCGGGCTCAAGTTGCGACAAGGCTTTCATGTGGGCGGTGATTTTGCCCGTTTTACCTAGGTAATTTGCTTTTGCATTTTCCAGTGTTGCCGCATCAGCAGCGGCAGAAAATTCTGCCTGCGCTTGACTTACCAGTTCATCTAATGAATTCATGCGTATTTCCCGCTCGCTGGGAATAAAAATTGAACAAAAAAACGGGGCACAGGTTTCACCCTCTGCCCCGCTTTTAGAGAAAACTCGCTTACGCGAATTTCACTGCGCTACGAACTCAAGCGGCCAGAGTAGCCTTAACCTGATTAACGATAGCGGTAAATGCTGGTTTATCCATCACAGCCATATCGGCAAGAACCTTACGATCCAATTCGATACATGCTTTTTTCAAGCCATTCATAAATACGCTGTATGTCATACCATGCTGACGTGACGCCGCATTGATACGTGTGATCCATAATGCACGGAAAACACGCTTTTTATTGCGACGATCACGATAAGCATATTGACCAGCGCGCATAACAGCTTGCTTGGCAATACGATAAACTTTGCTACGACGACCACGATAGCCTTTGGCTAAATCGAGGACCTTTTTATGACGGGCACGAGCGGTAACCCCACGTTTGACTCTAGGCATAATAACTCCTTAAAAGTTGGGATGAGGTTAAGCAGTCGGCATCATACGCATGACTGATGTTACGTCAGACGCATTGATGTTTCTAATACCACGCAATTGACGTTTTGCTTTCGTCGTTTTCTTAGTCAAGATATGACGTTTGAAAGCGTGACCACTTTTAACAGTTCCACCTGGACGCACACGAAAGCGCTTCTTGGCAGAGCTCTTGGTTTTCATTTTTGGCATAACACATCTGTCTTTTTACGACAGCTCCGTTGTATATGATGGTAGGTGGCAACAATGACGATGCACTTGGATGCCTACTTCTCACTTAGTAAGGGAATGAAATCTAGTTCATTACCCAATGCCAGAAAGTCAATCTACGAACAACTTTCCAGCAAATCTTCAAAAACCTTTACTTTTTCTTCTTTGGCGCCAAAATCATAATCATTTGACGACCTTCCATCTTGGGAAACTGTTCTACTTGCCCATACGGATCAAGATCAACTTTCAAGCGCTCAAGCATGCGCATACCAATTTCTTGATGTGCCATTTCACGACCGCGAAAGCGCAAAGTGATTTTTGTCTTATCGCCGTCTTCCAGGAACTTAATCAAATTGCGCAATTTGATGTTGTAATCCCCATCATCCGTGCCAGGGCGAAATTTCACCTCTTTAACGAGGATGACCTTTTGCTTCAGCTTGGCTTCATGCGCCTTCTTTTGCTCTTGGTATTTAAACTTACCGTAATCCATCAAACGGCAAACTGGTGGCTGTGCCGTTGGCGCTATTTCCACCAAATCGACGCTTGCCTCTTCAGACAAACGCAATGCCTCGCTCAATTTGACTATGCCTAAAGGCTCGTTATCAACGCCTGATAAGCGCACTTCGAGCGCCGTGATTTCACCGTTGATGCGATGTGACTTTTCAGTAGCTATTGCAGTTTCCTTTAAAAATTAAATAAATAGGCTGTGCTTAACAACGCAGTTAAATCAAAGCTTGTCTCGAATTTCGCCATGTAGGCGTTCGATCAAAGCATCTTGGGTCATGACACCCAGATCCAGATTCCCGCGTGTACGCACAGCCACAGTGTTCGCATCTCGTTCCTTATCACCAATGACGATGATGTAAGGCAATTTTTGAATTGAGTGCTCGCGTATTTTATAGGTTATTTTCTCATTACGCAAATCAGTATTTACTCTAAACCCTTGTTTCTTCAGGTTTTCTGCGACTTGCATTGCATATTCAGCCTGCGATTCAGATATATTTAAAACACTAATTTGCACTGGTGCCAACCAAAGCGGCAAGGCTCCAGCGTGATTTTCAATCAAAATTCCAATAAATCGTTCCATTGATCCAACAATTGCGCGATGGAGCATGACTGGAATTTGGCGGGAATTATCATCTGATACATATTCCGCACCGAGGCGACCTGGCATCGAAAAATCGACTTGCATGGTACCGACTTGCCATGGGCGACCCAAACTGTCTTTCAGATGGTATTCAATCTTCGGCCCGTAAAACGCACCTTCTCCTGGCAACTCCTCCCAACTCATGCCACATTGACGTAACGCTGTGCGCAGAGTCTCCTCCGCCCTATCCCAAGTCTCATCGGAGCCAATACGGTTTTCAGGGCGCAACGCTAATTTAATTGCAATGTTTTTGAAGCCGAAATCTTGGTAAACCTTCATTGCCTGCGGATGAAATGCCATCACCTCAGCTTGGATTTGTTCTTCAGTACAAAAGATGTGTCCGTCATCTTGGGTAAAGCCGCGCACACGCATGATGCCGTGTAATGCACCAGAAGGTTCGTTCCTATGACATTGGCCAAATTCACCGTAACGCAAAGGCAATTCTCGGTAGCTGCGCATATTCGAATTAAATATCTGGACATGACCAGGGCAATTCATTGGCTTTAAAGCATAGTTGCGATTTTCAGACTCAGTGCTGAACATGTTTTCGCGGTAATTCTCCCAATGACCGGTCTTTTCCCACAACGTGCGATCTAGGATTTGTGGCGCTTTAACTTCCTGATAGCCACACTCTTGATAAACCTTGCGCATGTATTGCTCGACTTGCTGCCAAATAGTCCAACCTTTTGGATGCCAAAAAACCAAACCTGGGGCTTCATCCTGGAAGTGGAAAAAATCTAAAGCTTTTCCAAGCTTGCGATGATCACGTTTCTCCGCCTCTTCCAACATATGGAGATAGGCTTCTTGATCCTCTTTTTTCGCAAAGGCTGTGCCATAAACGCGCTGCAGCATTTCGTTTTTTGAGTCACCGCGCCAGTAGGCACCAGCCAATTTCATCAGCTTGAAAACCTTGAGCTTTCCAGTTGACGGTACGTGAGGACCGCGACATAAATCGGTAAAGTTGCCCTCTGTGTACAAGGAGACGTCTTGATCCACAGGAATTGATTCTATGATTTCTGCTTTATAGGCTTCGCCAATTGATTTGAAATACGCAACCGCTTCGTCGCGTGGCAAGACTTTCCGTGTTACTGGCTCGTCTTTTTTCGCCAGTTCGGCCATTTTCTTTTCGATCAAAACCAAATCGTCTGGAGTAAACGGGCGCTTGTATGAAAAATCATAGTAAAACCCATTTTCAATCACTGGACCAATTGTGACTTGCGCGTCTGGAAATAACTCTTTTACTGCATAGGCCAGAAGATGGGCAGTTGAGTGCCGAATGACATCTAAGCCATCGGCGTCTTTATCAGTGACAATCGCAAGATCAACATCACTGTCAATCAAATGCGAGGTATCGACCAGTTGACCATTCACTTTGCCCGCCAACGCCGCTTTCGCTAAGCCTGTGCCAATACTTGCAGCAACTTGAGCGACAGTGACGGCCTGTTCAAATTGACGTTGGGAACCATCTGGCAATCGAATTGAAATCATGTTTATCTCCAAATCAGGAAAATCATCGAATCAAATAAATAAATCAAACTCGCATAAAAAAACGCGGACTAGCCGCGTTTTTTTCTAAAACAACAAACGAAAAAGAACCTCGACTAGCGTCGCTTAACATCCAATGCAATCGTAGTTCGCGGTGTCATAACCATGATGCCTTTCTCGCTCTTGTAAATGTATTTTCGTTGTCAATATTTTGGTGGGCGGTGCAGAATTCGAATCTGCGACCCCTTGGATGTCGACCAAGTATTCTAACCAGCTGAACTAACCGCCCGAGGAGCGAGACTATAGCAAACATCACCACAGGCGTAAAGTTCTTTTTTGCTGATCACGTTTGCGTTTATCTAAACATAATTTATACATAAGTGGAAGCAGTTACACTGACGCCTAGAATGCAATTGTGCGCAACCTGAATTACGCTAAATGTAGCTAGCAACCCAACCAATATGAACAAAATCGATCACCAAACCCACCTACACGAACACCGCCACGGCGATGCCTCGCATCGCCACTATTTTGAAGATAGAAGTCAAAAAATTCTTGTGTGGGCATTAGGCTTAACCTTGTTTTTTGCCGCAGTGGAATTGATCTTCGGCTTTATTTCTAATTCGCTCGCGTTAATTTCCGATGCTGGGCATATGGTTACTGACTCAGCCGCTTTAGGCTTGGCTCTGTTGGCGCAAGTGATCGCAAAACGTCCGCCAACTGCCAAAAACTCATTCGGATTCGGTCGTGCTGAAGCACTTGCCGCGTTTGTAAACGGGCTGGTTATGCTTGCTGTGATCGCATGGATCTTCTACGAGGCCATACAACGACTTTCCTCGCCAGAAATTGTGCAAGGCCGAGCCGTGATAGTCGTTGCCTCGATTGGGCTGGCGATTAATATCATCGTGGCGTATATCCTGTCACATGATAAGCAAAGTGTGAATACGAAAGCAGCACTTGTACACGTGATGGGCGACCTTTTGGGATCAATTGCCGCCATCGTCGCTGGTGTCGTCATTTCATACACGGGTTGGATGCAAATTGACCCACTGCTTTCCATGTTCGTTTCGTTACTAATACTTAAATCAACTTTCGCCGTTCTCATTGAGTCCTACCATTTTCTCATGGAGGGCGTACCGCACCACATCGATTATTTGCAGATTGGCGTTGATTTAGAAAACATTGATGGGGTTGTTTCTGTGCACGACTTACACGTTTGGGATATGTCCCCCGGTCACCCTGCCTTAATCGGTCACCTCGAAGTCAAAGATTTATCGGCTTGGCCCTTAATTATGTCGAACGTGAAAACTTTGCTGCTGCAAAAGTACAAAATTGATCACGTCACACTGCAACCGGAAGTGCATGCGCACGATCAAACGGCCAATCAGTGCGCCAATACGCATTAGCTTGCTGGCCTAATTTATCGTCGCTGCATGGCCTCGACCAAGCGTGTTGCCCTTGCGCGTGCAATTGAATAAAAATGCCACGCAAATTGTGATCCACCAACCGCAAGTTGTTGACGTGAAATTGACTTCGTAGCCCTGTTGTTCCTATTTTGATCTGGCCTAACGAAGGGCCGAAAAAGTGCTATTCTTCAATAGCATATTTACCATCAGTGCTAAAGGCGATATCTCGAACTCAAATGAGTCCTGCCTTGCGTTCAAACGAAATTTTTCAATCGCGTCTTCTTGCTTCAAACCGACTAACCAGCGCATTAAGGAAAAGCAATGATTCAACTCAATATCAACGGCAAAACCACGCAACTTGACATTGCAGACGACACGCCAATTTTGTGGGCGCTACGCGATGCAGCAGGAATGACAGGAACGAAATTTGGTTGCGGCATGGCGCTTTGCGGCGCTTGTACTGTGCATCTCGATGGTGAGCCTATACGCTCTTGCGTCACACCTGTCTCCGTAGCATTAGGCAAAAAAATTACCACCATTGAAGCAATGGAATCCGACAAGGTCGGAAAAGCTGTGCAAACTGCGTGGATAGACTTAGGCGTGCCCCAATGTGGTTATTGCCAATCAGGGCAAATCATGTCCGCAACGGCGCTTCTGAGAAAAACCCAAAACCCAAACGATAAGCAGATCGACGAAGCCATGAGTGGCAATATTTGTCGTTGCGGAACCTACACGCGCATCAGAGCGGCAATCAAACAAGCTGCGCAGACAATTGCAACACCAAATAAAACGCTAGCGGGAGAACAAAAATGAATCCCGCTCTAGCTTCAATTCGCAATCAAAAAGAGGCCATGGCAGAGCAAAGCCTTGCATCAATAGATCGACGTACTTGGTTGAAAGGCGTTGGTGCAATAGGTGGTCTTGCCTTAAGCATAGGCAGCACAGGAATTGTGCAAGCCGCGGAAGAACAAAAATTCGGTGCCGATGGTATGCCCGGTGGCGTGGTCAACAACGTGCTGGTTTTCCTTTCGATTGCGGAGAGCGGTATTGTGACCATCGTTGCCCATCGCTCTGAAATGGGACAAGGCATACGCACCAGCTTACCAATGGTTGTTGCCGATGAACTGGGGGCAGATTGGAACAAAATAAATGTAGTGCAAGCAGATGGTAATGAAACGCGTTACGGCAACCAAAATACCGATGGTTCGCGCAGCATGCGCCATTTTTTCAAGCCTATGCGACAAGTGGGCGCCACCGCCAGAACGATGCTAGAAATGGCCGCAGCCGCACGCTGGAAGGTCGCATTAGACCAAGTAAAAGCGGTCAATCACGAAGTTATTCACACAAGCACTGGCAAACGTTTTGGTTTTGGCGAATTGGCGCTTGAAGCGGCGAAGATCGCCATCCCAACAGCCAATCAAATCACACTCCGTGATAGCAAAGATTTCCGCTATATCGGCAAACAAAGCACACGCGGCATCGATCTCAAAAAAATCGTCACGGGCAATACGCATTACGGCATCGATACCAAGCTTGATGGCATGCTTTTCGCGGTAATCGCCCGCCCGCCTGTGTTTGGCGGAAAGTTAAAGCGCCTCGATAAAACGGCTGCACTTAAAGTCGCAGGTGTTCTTCAAGTGGTCGAATTACCACCTAGTCCACCACCCGCTTTTTTTAATCCGCTCGGCGGTGTCGCCGTAATTGCGACGAACACCTGGGCGGCGATTAAAGGGCGCGAAGCATTGGTGCTCGAATGGGATGGCGGGGCAAACGCCAACTACGATTCAATCGCTTTTCAGAAAACGCTGCGCGCGGCCGTCAATCAAGCAGCAAAACCTGCGCGCGACCAAGGCAAAACGGTCGATGTATTGGCTGCGTCCAAGAATAAGTTTGCTGCGGAATATTACCTCCCGCACCTAGCACACGCCACCATGGAGCCGCCGGCTGCTACTGCACGCATTGTCAACGGTAAGTGCGAAGTATGGGCTTGTGTGCAAGCACCACAGGCCGCGGTCGACACCGTTGCTGCACAACTAAAAATGAAGCCAGAAGATGTCACGGTTCATGTGACCTTACTCGGTGGCGGTTTTGGACGCAAATCAAAACCCGATTTCGCAGCAGAAGCCGCGCTCTTGTCGAAAGCAATGGATGGAAAACCAGTAAAAGTGACTTGGACGCGTGACGATGATTTGCATCACGATTATCTACACACGGTTTCCGTCGAAAGGCTTGAAGTAGCCCTCGACGAAAAAAATATGCCAAACGCATGGCTGCATCGCACTGCTGCGCCCACCATCGCCTCAACTTTCGCGGCTGGGGCAAACATGCAACAAGCATTCGAACTCGGCATGTCGGCGACCAATGTACCCTTTGCCATCCCCAATATCCGCGTTGAAGTTCCTGAAGTCGCGGCACACACCCGCATTGGATGGTTCCGCTCGGTTTCCAACATTCCGCATAGTTTTGCGATTCAATCTTTTGTCGCGGAACTCGCTCATGCAGCAAAAAAAGACCATCGCTCGTATTTGCTAGATTTGTTAGGCCCTGATCGAAAAATTGATCCGCGCAGCATGGCTGACAGCTTTAATTACGGCGAGTCGCCAGAAATCTATCCCGTTGATATTGGGCGAATGCGTAAGGTGATTGAGCTTGCCACAAGCAAAGCAGGCTGGGGCAAAAAATTACCCAAGGGCCGCGGTCTTGGCTTGGCTGTTACCTATAGTTTTGTCAGCTATGTCGCCGTGGTTATTGAGGTGGACGTGAACGCAAAAGGCGACATCAAAATCCCTAAAGTTGACATCGCAATAGATTGCGGCCCTAGCATTAACCCTGATCGTGTGCGCTCTCAAGCAGAAGGAGCTTGCATTATGGGATTAAGTCTTGCAATGACAGGTGAAATTTCCTTCAAAAATGGACGCGTTGAGCAAGATAATTTTCACCAGTACGAAGTGCTTCGTGCATTCGCTGCACCAAAAGAGATTCGCACACACATTGTCGCGCACAATTTTGATGTGCCCTTAGGGGGTGTCGGTGAACCTGCTACGCCACCAATTGCACCAGCGCTGTGCAATGCGATTTTTGCCGCAACTGGAAAACGCATACGCAACTTGCCGATTCGCGACCAAGCGAAGCGCGCTTAGCAAAAGCAAGCAACTGCTTTCGCGGTTGTGCTTCGAAAGGAAAACTAAAGGGGAAATTCGTCTATAAGAATTACCCCTTTTTTCGCTTTTTTTGTTCGACACAAAGGCAAAGTAAAAAAACGCACACCTTACTTCAAGACACGATTGCATTTCCGATTAAAACTTCCCAAACACATGGCACTTACTTTCACAAAAAATAGCCCGCGTTTTGTTTTGCGTGGAATCTTCTTTTTATTAGCAATCCAGGGAAGCGCTGCGCAAGCGCAACTTGTGCTGACAACCGATCCGATCAAAATCAATTTAGAAGGCTATCTCAATGCCAGCGTTGGGCACAGTGAAAACGCCAAACATACGAACCAAGGCGCCGCGCGGACGACCCAAGCGGAAGGCGGACTGCGCGTTTATGCCGAGCATAGCTTAGCGCCACAACAAGTAATCGGCGTGCGCGTTGAAGTCAATGCATCACCGCAAGACCATCTCAATGTGGGCGAACGCAGCCTACTTTACATCGATTCCTTCGGCCGCTTTGAGATTGGGCGACGTCGCGGCTTGCCTGATAGTTTGATTGGTTATGCACCGAATACTTACGCATTTACTTCCGCTGAATTTGGTGTTACATCGGGGCGCACTCTAGACCCTGGTGCACGACTTGTTACCAGTTTTTTGCCCGCAAATCTCGCACGACGTATCGATACGATCTCGGAAAACGGTGCGAACGGTGCTTTTTTTGGTGATACATCGCCAAAAGCCTTGTATGTGTCGCCCAAAGTTTGGGGCTCTCAACTCGGGCTCTCTTACGCACCGAAAATTGAAAACGGTGCACGCCTCGACAACCCCTACAAAGAGCTTTTTCAAGCAGGCTTAGCCTATCAAGAGGATTTTGGACAAGATTTTTTTCGCGTAGGTGGAAGCTTTAGCTACGCCAACCTAGACGAAAAAACTGTAAGACTGTTTAGCACAATACCGACTAAAGACTTAGCGTCACTGAGTATTGGTGCTGCATTAAATTTGGGCGAAGTGTGGGAATTTGGTATCAATGTTTCACAAAATAGTGACGATAAATCATCGTCACCCGGTTCGCCCCGGCATGGTGCACATGGCATTACAGCAAGCGTCAACTATAACGATGGTGAATGGGTGTATGGCGGCTATGTTCAACGCGCCATTGGCGGCTCAAATGCGCTTGGTTCTGACCGACTAAGCGCATTACAGCTAGGCTTGGCATATCGATTAGATACAAAACTAAGAGTGTTTTGCGCCTTGTATTTGTATCAGCTCGATAACAAAAGTAATGCTGGCCAAAACCAACTCTTGAAAGAGCATGGCAAGGTTTTTTTAGCAGGCGTCCGTTGGACTTTATAAAATTTTATTGGAGTAAATGATGAAAACAAATGTGTCTTTAATTCTTGCAGGTTTGGCAGGTGCGTTTGCCGCTGGCGTGATTGCGCCGGCAGATGCGCAAGTCTTTCCAGAAAAACCAAGCTATAAGTTTGAGAAATGCTACGGCATCGCCAAGGCGGGGCAAAACGATTGCACAACCGCCTTACATTCATGTGGATCAACTTCAACCAAGGATGGTGACCCCAATGATTGGCTCTATACGCCGAAAGGAAGCTGCCTAAAAATAGTCAATGGCAAACTCGCGCCACCTGAGAAAAAATAATGAGCGCCGGTTCACAGTATTAATCATCATGTCGCTGGCGCGGGTTGGCAGTTTGCCGAATCTGCGCTGGCTGATGACGTTGTGCCCGCACCGCCAACGCGACGATCAGCAACAACAGCTTTAGCAGCAAAAAGCAGACGAACAGCGTAAAAACCAAGGGCAGCAAAGTGATTACTATTGCCACCGCAATACATATCACGAGCACTTTCGGAAGCGGGGTTCGCATCGCTGCGTTCAAGCACTTCATTCCCAAATACTTAAACTCGTGGCTTGCTTGTCGCAGCACGGAATAGATGTATTGCGCAGAAGAGTTTTTCATCGTTTCACTTTCAAAAAATAGCGGTACCCAACAGTGTGCAAAGTCGTGCTTCGAATGCCTTCATTTGCGACTTAAGTGTATGACTTAAACGCCGCCCAATTCGCAGCTTTACGATGAAATCAAAAATCGAAGGGATGAGGCGTTGATTTCATTGCACCAAGCAATCATGCACAAAGATTGAGTAAATGCCTACGGTAATTCTTGGCGCTTTTTGCCGCTAGGTCGCTGGTCTCCCCCAACAGCGCCAGTCAAGTTTTTTCAGCATTATTCAAGAAAACCGCTCAACACGAGGCAATCTCGGGCTAGCTCGCTTTGTGAGATGAAAACCACGCCAACACATCCGCCCACAACGGCTGCGCACTCGATCTGAAATAGCCCATATGTCCCATTGCGCCAGTAACACGCGGATCGATATCGATAAATTGCATTTCTGTATTGCGGTATGCCTGCATAAATGCATCACGCGAGCGTGGTGGCGCCCAGAGGTCATCCAACGCGTTTGCAGCGATGATAGGTGTATTTATTTGAGCAAATTTTTCCGCCACATGGGGCATCGCTGGGTCATCGAAGAAGTAATGAGGAAATTGACACCAATGCTTCCATTGCTTATAAACGTCCAGCGGCAAATCCTCCCCCATTCCTAGCATTTTCCAAGGCAAATAGCCCTTCCAACGCGTTAACAGCGGACCCAAGACGCGCCACATAAAAAGAACCTTCACTTGCTCCATTTTTGGCATCCAGCCATGCCAACCTGCGCCGCTGCCAAACGTATAAAACCGCGCAATTTTTTGATGATTTGGCAAAAGTCCAAACGCGTGCCCACCGAAGGAATGTCCAACTAAAAATAAAGGCGTGTCGTCAGCAAAAGCGTCAACGGCGGCGACCAAATCCAAGGTCGCCCAATCGAGTAAATTCATCTCAAAACCCTTGAGGCTCGCGGGTTTTGACAGGCCGACACCGCGATAATCCAGTGTCATTACCGCGTAGCCCTGCTCTACCGCAAATTCAGCAAAGCGCCGATAAAAGCCTTGCGGTACAGCAGTCGCACCTGCAATCAAGATTTTCCCTTTTGCCTTTACTCCGCTTTGCGCTTGCGCAGTAAATATTGTTGCCATTAAAGGGTATCCATCAGCGGCAACAAGCTGTTGGGTTTCCGATTTAATACGCACTTTGGAAGCTTCCATTATGTGTTTCCTTTAGCCTGCAATTCAAACTCTAATAAACGTGTCATCGCAGCGGTTACGTCCTGCATGGCTTGCGTATTGCCCGCAACGCGCGACTGGATTAACGCGCCTTCGTAGGCAGAAACAATGAGGCTGGCTAGTTGCCCTGCCCTTTTCGCATCAATTCGTGCTTGCACCAACATCGCAGCAATATCGCCGCGGATGCCTTGAAATGCTTCGCTCAATGCCGCGCGAATATCGATGTCAGCAGCACCTGATTCAAGCGCCACAGTTGCCAGGGGACAACCACGCTCAAAGAGGCTTTTCTCAAGTTGCTGGTAAGCGCCATTCATCCATGCAATCAAGATCGCCTCCGGCGGCTGATTAGTTGCGACTAAGCTAGCAAGCGTGTGGCGAAGATGCGTGACGGCGGTTTGAATAGCGACCACTGCAAGCTCATTTTTCCCACCTGGAAAATGGTGATACAACACGCCTTTGGGCGCGGCGGCATTCTTCAGCAGTTCATTGAGGCCGATGCCATGCAAGCCGCGTCGCCTTAAAGCGTCAAGCATCGCGGCGATGAGGCGATCTCTTGTAGGTAGTGTTGGTTTTATCGAAGTCATGCAGAAAATATATAGACCAGTCGGTCTAATGTCAACGTATATTTGCGCTCAACTTTCAATTTATGGCTTAGGGAAAACGCTGCAAAAGCGCCTCTTTTTGCGCCACTTTTTCTAAATCGTGACGGCATTTGAATGCGCCATGCAGAACGACTTGTGCTTTTAACCCAGATTTTCCATTAGGCGCGCATACAGCGCTATTTGCGAGCTGGCGGCGCATTTTCGGTCATTTTCGCTGCTCTTCGTTGCCAATAGCTCGCTATTGGC
>JAIETO010000288.1 GCA_019745005.1 Burkholderiaceae bacterium | reverse complement strand
ATTTGCCCTCCGCCTGGGAAATCCGGGCCGGCCATAATTCCCATCAACTCTTCATGTTTGAGGTTGGGTTGCCGAATTAGGGCAACCGCTGCTTTGGCCACTTCAGTGAGGTTGTGCGAAGGAATTTCCGTCGCCATGCCCACTGCGATGCCTGATGCGCCGTTTAACAAGACGAAGGGTAAGCGTCCGGGTAGCAGGCAGGGCTCTTCCGATGAACCGTCGTAATTCGGTTGGAAATCGACTGTGCCAGAATCAATTTCATCTAACAGTAACTTGGAAATGGCAGTCAGGCGTGCTTCTGTGTATCGCATTGCAGCGGCGCCGTCGCCGTCGCGCGAGCCGAAATTTCCTTGACCATCGATTAAGGGATAGCGCAGGGAAAAATCCTGCGCCATTCTGACCATGGCGTCATAAACAGATTGGTCGCCATGGGGATGCAATTTGCCGAGCACATCGCCTACCACGGTCGCCGACTTGCGTGGCTTCGCGCTGGCATTTAGGCCGAGCTCATTCATCGAGTACAAAATGCGCCGTTGAACGGGCTTTTGTCCATCACAGACATCGGGGAGGGCGCGCCCTTTTACGACGGAAATCGCGTAATCGAGGTAGGCGCGTTCCGCGAAACTAGCAAGCGTCAAAGTCTCGCCTGCTTCATCTGGACTAGGTGTTTCATCAAAAAGATTGGTTTGTTGATTCATGGTTTTTTCTGCAAAGGGCAGGGTGGTCAATTAACGGAAAAGCGCGCTAACACTTAGGCGCGCATTATATATACTTGGGATGGTATTATTTCAATGCGCTTTATTTTATTGCGGAAATCGCCTTATTTTTTCATATACTGCCAAAAAATTGTGATTCTCTTTTTAAGAAAGCTCTGATTAAGTTACTGCGCGACCAAAGTTTGAATCTGCGACACCGGCTACCGTGCTCGCTGTACTCTCGTACAGGTGCGCTTCTCGATTCAAACTTTGGCCGCTCGCTACACTTAATCAGAGCTTCCTTAAGTTCGAAGAGTGCGTTTATGTTGCTTCTGAAAAATCCTTGTCAAGCAGTTTAAGGTCGATTTGCAAGTGGGGTTCGCCTACCAGAGCGCTTTGATCGGCGGCGCATGATTCGACCATAGTTTACCCAAAGAATAAAGTTTGTTGATGGCGTTGTCGTTGGATAATATGTTCTATGATAAACTCTAGGGTTAGTTTAATTCTTAACTTTTTGTCTTAACCCTTTCTTTTTATTGGAGTTTTTAGATGGCTATCGAACGTACTTTGTCTATTATTAAACCAGATGCAGTTGCAAAAAATGTCATCGGTCAAATTTACAGCCGTTTTGAAGGCGCTGGCTTGAAAGTCATCGCAGCACGCATGATGCACTTGTCGCGCGCAGAGGCAGAAGGTTTTTACGCAGTTCATGCTGCTCGCCCATTCTTTAAAGATTTGGTCGATTTCATGATTTCGGGTCCCGTCATGGTGCAAGCCTTGGAAGGCGAAGGCGCTATCTTGAAAAATCGTGATTTGATGGGTGCAACTGATCCAAAGAAGGCTGAAAAAGGAACGATTCGCGCAGATTTTGCGGATTCTATCGACGCAAACGCCGTACACGGTTCTGATGCTGCTGAAACTGCAGCCGTTGAAATTGCTTATTTTTTCCCAGCGTTGAACGTTTATTCACGTTAATTTTATTTAGGTTGAATTGTGTTGGTGCGCGAAGACCTTTGTATCGCGTACCGCGCATAAAAAATCTCGCATGGCGGCTTTAACGAATTTACTGGATCTTGATCCCGCTCAGCTGGTTGCTTATTGCAATGAGCTGGGTGAAAAGCCGTTTCGAGCAAAGCAATTGCAGCGCTGGATACACCAATTTGGTGCCAGTGATTTTGAGCATATGACCGACTTGGCGAAGTCTTTGCGTGAGAAGTTGGCAGGGCGCGCTGTGGTGATGGCGCCAGCAGTCATCAGCGACCATACGTCAAACGATGGCACACGCAAGTGGTTGCTCGATGTTGGACAAGGCAATGCGATTGAAACGGTTTTCATTCCAGAAGAAAATCGCGGAACCTTGTGCATTTCAACGCAGGCAGGTTGTGCCGTCAATTGCCGTTTTTGCTCGACCGGCAAACAAGGCTTTAACCGCAATTTGACTGTTGGTGAGATTGTCGGGCAATTATGGATGGCCGAATTCGCGATTCGGCAGAGTAAAGGTATTGAGTTCGGACCAAAAGGCGAGCGCCAAATCACCAACGTTGTGATGATGGGTATGGGCGAGCCCCTACTAAATTTCGAGCCGACAGTCACTGCGTTGCGGCTGATGTTGGATGACAATGCTTACGGCTTATCCAGAAGGCGCGTCACGCTGTCGACCAGTGGTGTGGTGCCAATGATTGATAAATTGGCGCAGGAATGCCCAGTTGCCTTGGCTGTTTCCTTGCATGCATCAAACGATGCATTACGGGATAGCTTGATTCCCCTGAATAAAAAGCACCCGTTGAAAGAATTGATGGCGGCTTGCGTGCGTTATTTGGACTACGCACCGCGTGATTTTGTCACCTTTGAGTATTGCATGTTGGATGGCGTTAATGATACCGATGAACATGCGCGCGAATTAGTGCAATTGGTCAAGGCGGTGCCTTGTAAATTCAATTTAATTCCGTTTAACCCGTTCCCTGAATCGGGTTTGTTTCGCTCACAAAATCCCCGCATTAAAGCGTTTTCGCAAATCTTGATCAATGCGGGCATTGTGACAACCATCAGAAAAACGCGTGGCGACGATATTGATGCCGCGTGCGGCCAATTGGCAGGTGAAGTGCAAGACAGAACGCGAGTGCAAGAACGGATGCAAAAAATGGCCGAGTATCAACAGAAATTCGGTGAAAACTTTGGAAAAATTGTGGAGATCAGGTAATGAAGATCGTTGAAACTTACGTCCGTTTTTTTCTATGTTTGGTTCTGGCGCTCACTGTTGTTGCTTGTGGCAGTAACAAAGGTGAACGAAAAACTGCAGACAAGAGCCCTGCTGAGGAAAAGCTTGATTTGCAGAAGCGTGTTTCTTACCGCATGCAATTGGCTGTTGAATATTATCAGCAAGGGCAGGCGAAAGTCGCGTTGGAAGAAATTCGTCAAGTGTTGCTGATTGCGCCGGATACAGCCGATGCTTATAGTTTGCGAGCTTTGATTGCGATGGATGCTAACGATAATCAACCTGCAGAAGAAGACTTTTTACGCGCCATCAAGTTAGCACCTACAAATTCCGACTTGGTGAATAACTACGGTTGGTTCTTGTGCCAGACTGGGCGGGAAAAATTAGCGCTAACCTACTTTGAGCGAGTACTAAAAGATCCCAATTACCCAACGCCTTCAAAAGTTTTAAACAACGCTGGCGTTTGCAGTTTGCGTCTGAAAGATTTAAAGGGCGCCGAGGCCTATTTTATGCAAGGCTTTAAAGAGCAGCCTGGCAACCCGTCAATTAACGCCAATCTTGCAAAAGTCTATTTTGATCGCGGCGAGCATGAGAAGGCGCGATTCTACATTCAGCGCGTAGTAAAGGCAGAAATATTGACCGCGGACGTTCTTTGGCTCGCGATAAAAATCGAAAACAAATTAGGCGATGAGTCGGCTGTCAACAGTTTGGGAACGCAATTACGCCGCCGTCATCCAAATTCGAAAGAATTTACCGACTTTCAGCGCGGGGCATTTAATGAGTGACATTGGCAGCGGAATGTCGTTGGAAGCGACGCAATTTTCTGGCGCAAACGGAGCGAAACCGGCATTAAGCGTAGTGCCGTCTGTGGGTTCTATGTTGGCAACGGCTCGTACTGAACAGAATTGGACACTTGCTGATATCGCTGAGAAGCTCAAGCTTTCAACGAAACAAATCGTTGCACTTGAGAGTAATCAGTTCGAAGCGCTTCCGTCAATGGTGGTTGTTCGCGGTTTTATACGCTCTTACGCACGATTCTTAAGGTTGGATGTCGATGCAGTTTTGAACCTTCTTCCACCAGAGCCACCCGCGATACCTTTGAGTGAGCACCTGAAGCCATCTTTGTCTACGCCATTTGTTGAGTCACGGTTGTCGCTCATGAATCGGCAAAATCAGAATCACTTTTATCTCATTGGCGTTGCGGTTGTTGGTGTTTTGCTGATGGCTTTTTTATTGTTTCAAAAATTTGATTTGTCTCAGTATTTTCCACTGGCACAGAAGGCAGTTTCCTCGACTGACTCGGCCAGTGTTAGAGCGCCGCTTAGTGCGAATCCTGCGCCTGTGCAGTCGCCGGAGATCGTTCAATCGCAAGCATCGGTTGCTCCCGTTGAGGAGGTAAAACAAGTCAAACAAGCAGCAGAGGCTCCATCGGTGAGTTCCGCTGAGAACACCATTAACAGTCTTACGCCAGTAAAAAATACTGCGACTAATTCAACTAGCGCCAGCGCGGCAAACGCCTCATTGGCTGCGGAAAAACTGCAATCAAATAGCGTGGTCGAGCCAGTCAAGAAGGAGCAATTGCAGCTCACTTTTTCTCAAGATTCATGGATTCAAGTAAAAAATGCGAAAGGCACCGTACTCACCTCACATTTGTCCAAAGCAGGAACAGTTGAGTCTTTTGATGTCGACGACACGTTGCAAGTGCGAATAGGGAATGCCGCAGGAGTTAAAGCAAGCTTACGTGGCAATGTGCTCGAGCTTAGTCCAGACAAGGGAAGTAATGTTGCAAATCTTGTGGTGAAATAGAGATGGAAATACAGGAAAAAATGGCGATGACGGGCGCATTGCCGCGCCGTTCTACCAGAACGACAATAATTTCATACGGTGCTAAGCGAATTCTTGTCGGCGGCAATGCACCTATCGTTGTTCAGTCGATGACGAATACCGATACAGCGGACGCGATTGGTACGGCGATTCAGGTGAAAGAGCTTGCTCGCGCTGGATCTGAATTAGTTCGAATCACGGTCAATAACCCAGAAGCAGCGGCCGCTGTTCCAATTATTCGTGAGCAATTAGATCGCATGGGCATTGATGTGCCTTTGGTTGGTGATTTTCATTACAACGGACATACTCTACTAAAAGATTTTCCTGAGTGCGCAAAGGCGTTATCGAAATACCGTATTAATCCTGGCAATGTTGGGCAAGGCGCAAAGCGGGACACACAATTTGCCCAAATGATAGAAATGGCTTGCCGCTACGATAAGCCGGTTCGAATAGGGGTGAATTGGGGCAGCTTAGATCAATCCTTGCTCGCGCGAATAATGGATGAAAACGCCGCGCGCGACGTGCCACTTTCAGCGCAATTAGTGATGTATGAGGCGCTAATTACATCGGCAATTGAGAGTGCGCAAAGAGCAGAAGAATTAGGTTTAGCAGGCGATAAAATAATCTTGTCGTGTAAGGTCTCGGGAGTACAAGATCTGATTGCTGTTTATCGCGCACTTGGGCAACGTTGTGATTATCCCCTGCATTTAGGTTTGACCGAGGCGGGCATGGGCAGTAAGGGTATTGTCGCGTCAACTGCAGCTTTGTCGGTGCTTTTACAAGAGGGCATAGGCGACACGATCCGTATTTCCTTAACGCCAGAGCCCGGTGGCGATCGGTGCAAAGAAGTTATTGTGGGTCAAGAAATTTTACAAACCATGGGTTTGAGAAAGTTTACGCCCATGGTCATTGCCTGCCCAGGCTGCGGCAGAACCACATCGACAACATTTCAAGAATTGGCTGATCAGATTCAAACTTATTTGCGTGATCAAATGCCCACGTGGAAGCTGTCGTATCCGGGCGTGGAGAATATGAATGTCGCGGTGATGGGTTGTATCGTCAATGGCCCGGGTGAATCTAAACACGCAAATATTGGGATTAGCTTGCCTGGTACGGGTGAGTCGCCCGCTGCGCCAGTCTTTATCGACGGCGTTAAGGCAATGACACTGCGTGGTGACAACATCGCCAAAGAATTTCAAGCGATCGTTTTGAAGTATGTGCATGATCATTACGCACCGGTCTAAGCATCGCTAGAGCATAAAAATAAGGAAAGACGGGTTAAGAAATTGAGTATGTCAGAAAATAAAAAAATAGAAAAAATTGTCGGCGTCAAAGGGATGAATGATGTTCTTCCCGACGATGCTGCGCTCTGGGAATTATTTGAAAACACAGTGCAGTCCGTTTTGAAGAGCTATGGATTTCAGCAAATTCGTACGCCAATCGTAGAATCAACGCAATTGTTCGCGCGCGGTATAGGCGAGGTAACAGATATCGTCGAAAAGGAAATGTATTCCTTCGAAGATTCAATGAATGGCGATAAGTTGACTTTGCGTCCAGAGAACACAGCGGGAATTGTGCGCGCTGCGATTGAACATAATTTAGTTTATGAAGGTCCAAAAAGAGTGTGGTATTCCGGCCCTATGTTCAGGCATGAGAAGCCTCAGCGTGGCCGTTATCGCCAATTTCATCAGGTGGGGGCAGAAGCTCTGGGTTTTGCTGGCCCCGATATTGATGCGGAACTTATTATGTTGTGTCAACGTCTTTGGGATGATTTGGGTTTGCCCAACATTCGTCTTGAAATTAATTCGATTGGCGATGCACACGAGCGACAGAAGCATCGGGCCGATTTGATTTCGTACTTTGAGAAGAACGAAGCTATTCTGGACGCGGAGGCGAAAAGGCGTCTGCATAGTAACCCGCTGCGTATATTAGACTCCAAAAATCCAACGATGCAGGAATTGGTGAAAGCTGCGCCAAAATTGCTGGATTATTTGGGCGAAGAATCCCGCGCTCATTTCGAAGGTTTGCAGACGCTCCTGCGCGACAATAGTATTCCCTTCAGTGTAAATCCGCGTTTGGTCCGTGGTTTGGATTACTATAATCGCAGCGTTTTCGAATGGGTAACAGATGAATTAGGTGCGCAAGGAACAATTTGTGCTGGCGGACGTTACGATGCGCTGTTTGGAATCATCGGCGGAAAATCAACGCCAGCTTGCGGTTTTGCGATGGGTATCGAACGCATACTCGAATTATTGAAGTTGGCGGGTGATACCCATGAAGCGCGATTATGCGACGTCTATCTGGTGCATCAATCGAAAGCCGGGCAAGCGCAAAGTTTCGTGCTCGGGGAAAGATTGCGCGATGCGGGGATGGATGTTGTGTTACATTGCGCGTCGTCGACGGGTGTAGGTAGCTTCAAGGCTCAAATGAAGCGTGCTGATAGTTCTGGCGCGGCATTTGCAGCAATCATCGGCGAAGATGAGGCGGCAGCAAACAATGTCACGATTAAGGCCTTGCGTGCTGACACAACTGAAGGCAATCAAGTAACGTTGCCTTTCACTTCGGCCGTTGAATACATCGTGAATCAACTTATTGGGGGCATAGAGTCGGCTGATTCCGACGCTTGCTGCGATAATCCACATCATCATCATCATCATTAAAAATATCAATATGGCATACGATCTCGAAGAACAAGAACAATTAGACACCTTAAAAGCGTGGTGGAAGAAATATGGAAATTTGGTCACTTGGACATTAATAGTTGCGCTCGGTGCTTATGCTGCTTGGACGCAGTGGAACAACTATAAAGTCAGTCAATCAACCCAGGCGTCTCAGTTATATGATGAATTACAAGCGGCCTTAATTTCGAAGGATAACGCGAAGGTTCAACGTGCTGTTTCTGATATTACAGAGAAGTATCCAAGCTCTGCTTATGCAGCGATGGCTGCAATGTCTGCCGCAAAAAATGCGTTTGACGCAAACGACTTAAAAATGGCAAAAACACAGCTTAACTGGGTCCTTGAGAATGGAAAACTTGAGGAATTTAAGGGTTTAGCAAAACTAAGGTTGGCCAGCATTGCATTAGATGAAAACGCTTACGAAGATGCTTTGAAATTTTTGTCTGGTGAATTTCCTTCCGAATTGATGGGTGAAGTCGCGGACCGCAAAGGCGATATCTTTTTTGCGCAGAAAAAATTGAATGAGGCGCGTCAAAGTTATCAGCTTGCTTTGGATACCTTGAAAAGCAAGGACCCCCTTCGTCAGCTTGTTCAAATCAAACTTGATGCGCTAGGTGGATCAACGGAATCATCGATCGCTGGTAATGACACAGCAAAATAAGAAAGAATTGAATATGCGTTCTATGGCAAAGTTTGTTGCACTCGCCTGTTTGTTGGCGGTTTCCGGATGCTCGTCATTGTCTTGGTTAAATCCTTTTTCGTCCTCAGACAAGAAAAATCAGCCAACGCCATTACAAGAATTTAAGGCTACGCTTGCTGCGCGTACGCTTTGGTCTGCCGACGTGGGGAAAAGCGATATTTACGTTTTCAGCCCCGCAGTCTTAGATAAACATGTCTACGTCGCCGCAGCCAATGGAACTTTGATGAAATTGGACTTGCTGTCTGGTCGTCCTGTATGGCGCATTGATGCTGATACCTCCCTAACCGCCGGGGTTGGCGCAAGTGGCAATACTATCGCGGTGGCAGGAAAAAAAGGCAGCTTGATCGCATTTGATACCGATGGAAAACGGCGCTGGAAGATTCAAGCCTCAAGTGAAATTTTGACTGCGCCAGCTGTTGGTTTCGGTTTGGTGGTGGTGCGTAGTATCGATAACCGTGTCGCCGCTTACGATATTGAAACTGGTGTTAGAAAATGGGCGGTTGATCGGCCGTTGCCCCCTCTTACTTTGCGCTCGGTTGCAGGCATTGTTCTTACCGAGCAAGCTGCGATTGTCGCGACGCCAGGCGGAAAATTGGTGGCGTTGGCTATGAGCACGGGCAATCTTCGTTGGGAGGCAGCCGTTGCAGATCCAAAAGGCGCGACTGAGCTTGAGCGCGTTGCCGACGTGTCCGGCACGCCGGTTCTTGTTGACAACGAAGTGTGCACCGTTGCCTATCAAGGACGTGTTGGTTGCTATGACATCGCATCTGGAACTGCGCGTTGGGCCAAAGCTTTCTCTAGCGAAGTCGGCGTTGGTGCTGATCAATTATTTCTATTCGCGGTTGATATGACAGGTGGCGTATCAGGATTTTCGCGCAATGCTGGTTCTAGCGCTTGGCGTAACGACAAACTACTCAACCGACGCATTTCTACTCCCGTTTCGTTTGGTCGAGCGGTAGTGGTTGGCGACGGTTTCGGCTTTATGCATTTCCTCTCTCGTGAAGACGGCGTATTTTTAGCACGATTGCCGCTCGATGGTGGACAGGTTAGTGCTGCGCCCGTGGTGGCTGGGTCAAGTTTGATCGTGCAAACCAAAACAGGAGCGGTAGTTGCTATTGCAACTGAGTAAATTATGAAACCGGTTATTGCACTTATCGGCCGACCTAATGTCGGTAAATCGACGCTTTTCAACCGGTTAACCCGTTCTCGAGACGCTTTGGTGGCAGATTTACCCGGCCTTACACGTGATCGCCACTACGGCGAGGGACGTGTGGGTGATCGTCCCTTCTTGGTAATTGATACAGGTGGTTTTGAGCCTGTGGCAAAAGAAGGCATCATGCATGAAATGGCCAAGCAAACCAAGCAAGCCGTAGCCGAAGCAGATGTCATCATATTTTTGGTCGATGGACGTCAAGGTCTAACGCCTCACGACAAAACCATTACTGATTTTTTGCGTAAATCAGGTCGTTCGGTGATGCTGGTTGTTAATAAGGCAGAGGGCATGAAGTACAGTAATGTCACCGCTGATTTTTATGAGTTAGGCTTGGGTGATCCCTACGTTATTTCTTCCGCCCACGGCGATGGCGTAGCCGATCTGGTCGAAGAAGCGATGGATATTGCCTTTGCGCAGCGCCCTGCAGAGTCCGAAGTGGCTGAGGACGTCGTAAAGGGTATCAAGATCGCGATAGTTGGCCGCCCAAACGTTGGGAAATCAACGCTCGTCAATACGCTGCTTGGTGAAGATCGAGTTATCGCATTTGATATGCCAGGTACCACACGCGATTCAATTGAAATTCCCTTCGAGCGTGACGGCAAGCATTACACCTTAATCGACACAGCGGGTATTCGGCGACGCGGAAAGGTGTTTGAAGCGATTGAGAAATTTTCCGTTGTCAAAACCTTGCAATCCGTTTCAGAAGCAAATGTTGTTTTGCTTTTGCTCGATGCTCAGCAAGATATTTCAGAACAAGATGCACACATCGCTGGGTTTATTTTAGAGTCAGGCCGTGCCTTAGTTGTCGGTGTTAATAAATGGGATGGTCTGCAGTCTGATCGTCGAGACGAAATTAAAATGGATATTGAGCGTAAGTTAAATTTTCTGACATTTGCAAAATTCCATTTCATTTCTGCACTGAAATCGACTGGTATTAGCCCGTTGATGAAATCTATTGATGCTGCGTATGCAGCAGCGATGGTGAACCTATCCACACCAAAACTGACCCGTGCGTTGATTGAAGCAGTTGAACATCAACAGCCGAAACGCAAGGGTTCCATACGTCCGAAAATGCGCTACGCCCACCAAGGCGGACAGAATCCTCCTATTATCGTAATTCATGGTAACTCTTTGGATGCGATTGGTGATGTCTACAAGCGCTATTTAGAAAAACACTTCCGCGAGACGTTCTCTTTGATTGGCACGCCACTGAGGATAGAAATGCGCTCAGGCAAGAATCCGTTTGCTCGAACCGAGAAATAGTTTTTTGGATTTTTGTTTTGCTTCGCACTGCGGCAAAATAGTAAAAAATAGATTAAAGTTTCAATTTAGCTGACTTATTGACACTTGAAATTTATTAACGTGTCCCAACCTCCTAATCACAACAACACAATGGAGCTGTTATGAGTAATAAAGGGCAATTGTTACAAGACCCATTCTTGAACGCGCTGCGCAAGGAACATATTCCTGTTTCTATCTATTTAGTGAATGGAATTAAACTCCAAGGTCATGTTGAATCATTCGATCAATATGTTGTGCTTCTCAGAAATACCGTAACGCAAATGGTGTACAAGCATGCCATTTCAACCGTTGTTCCTGCGCGGGCTGTCAGCATTTCGGCGGAACCCGACGCTGAATAATTTCATACAAACGATAACACTGCTGTGAACCCATGCGCGCCGGTTTAGTCGGAGTCGATTTTGGCAAAGGTGATTTTGCGGCAAGCATGGAAGAGCTTGAGCTGTTGTCACAATCTGCTGGTGCTGAGGTTGTTGCCGAAATAACATGTAAGCGGCAAAGTCCGGATGCAGCTTTCTATGTGGGGTCAGGCAAAGCGGACGAAATCGCGCATGATGTGACAAACTCTTCCTTAGATATTGTTATCTTCAATCATGCACTCTCACCAGGGCAGCAAAGAAATCTAGAGAAACATCTGCAAGTGCGGGTCGTCGATAGAACTAGCCTGATTTTGGACATCTTCGCGCAAAGAGCTAAAAGCCATGAAGGGAAAATCCAAATTGAGCTTGCGCAATTGCAGCATTTAGCGACCCGACTCGTGCGCGGATGGACGCATTTGGAGCGACAAAAAGGTGGTATCGGCTTGCGTGGGCCTGGTGAAACGCAGCTAGAAACTGATCGTCGCTTACTTGGCGAACGGGTGAAAGCGCTGAAGGCGAAAATGGATAAGTTGCATAAACAGCGCGAGACTCAGCGACGCTCCAGAGGAAAGAGCAATACGTTCTCAGTCTCGTTGGTTGGCTACACAAATGCAGGAAAATCAAGCTTATTTAATGCCTTGACCAAGGCGGGGGCATACGCTGCGGATCAGTTGTTTGCCACACTTGATACGACTTCTCGGCGCCTGTATTTGGGTGAGGCGGGCAATGTAGTTATCTCGGATACAGTCGGTTTTGTGCGGGATTTGCCTCACCAATTGGTTGCTGCGTTTAAGACAACATTGGAAGAGACGATTCACGCCGATTTACTGCTTCACGTTGTCGATGCCAATAGTGCGAATCGCTTGGAGCAAATAGAGCAGGTCAACTTAGTTCTAAAAGAGATTGGCGCGGATAAAATTCCCCAAATTTTAGTTTGGAATAAGATAGATTTAGCGCAGTTGGAGCCAGGTTTTGAGAATGATGAATATGATAGAATTCAGCGCGTTTTTTTAAGCGCAAGAACTGGTGCGGGGATCGAGTTACTGCGACACGCAATCGGTGATTTTAAACAAGCTTCTTCTGGTGAGCACCCTCTCAGAGCGCCATTCATTGGGGCATCTGATCTAGTGTTAAACGCATAGAATCAACTTTACAAACGGAATACTATTTTTAGGATAAATGCAGAATGTTTGTTTCGCTTCTAAAGAAAGTTGGTCTATCTCTGTCGCTGAACGATCCACAGTGGGGTCGTGGCTCGCAAAACGATAATAAAGATGGGAAAAAACCAAACGAAGGACCGCCTGATATTGAGCAGGCTTGGCGCGACTTTACGCAGAAACTTAATCGTTTTTTAAACGGAAAAGGAAGTGGCGGCGGTGGCAATGGTGGTGGTTTCGATGGTGATTCTGCAAGCGCAAAAATTGGCGTTGGCGTCATTGTTGCAGTCTTCATTTTTATTTGGTTAGTGAGTAGCTTCTTCATCGTTAAAGAAGGGCAGACTGCTGTCATTACAACGTTTGGAAAATACAGCCACAGCACAACATCTGGTTTCAATTGGCGTTGGCCTTACCCTATCCAAGAGCACGAAATTGTCAACGTTTCAGAAGTGCGGACGGTAGAAATTGGTTATCGCAATTCAGCAAGAAATAAGATCGCCAAAGAATCCCTCATGCTAACTGATGATGAAAACATTATTGATATTCAGTTTGCCGTTCAGTTTAAGTTGAAAAGCGCAAAGGACTGGATTTTTAATAATCGCGAAAAAGAAGACCTGATTCGTCAGGTCGCTGAAACAGCCATCCGTGAAATTGTAGGCAAAAGTAAGATGGATTTCGTTCTTTACGAAGGTCGAGAAAAAATAGCTACTGACGTCAATTTATTGATGCAGCAAATCTTAGATCGGTATGCGGCTGGTGCACAAATCACCAACGTGACAATGCAAGGCGTGCAACCTCCCGAGCAGGTACAGGCAGCGTTTGATGACGCTGTAAAAGCAAGCCAAGATAAAGAGCGGCAAAAGAACGAAGGGCAGGCGTACGCAAATGAGGTTATTCCAAAATCACGTGGTGAAGCTTCGCGCTTGCTGCAAGAATCTGAGGCTTACCGTTCGCGTGTTGTCGCTAATGCCGAGGGAAATGCCTCACGTTTCAAACAAGTGTTAGTTGAATATCAGAAGGCGCCAGTCGTTACCCGCGATCGAATTTATCTAGAAACAATGCAACAAATCTTTACGAGTACAACGAAGCTCATGGTCGATACCAAAAATAACAATAATTTGCTTTATCTACCGTTGGATAAAATCATTCAACAGTCAGAAGCGGCAACGTCTGGAAAAACGGCTAATCAATCAGGTGCGACAGGTGTGCCTGATGCTATCCCAACCGTCGAACTAAAGTTCAATAAAGACGGTCGTGCGCGCGAAGGCCGTGAGAGGGAGGCTCGATAATGAATAAAGTCATTTCCTCTACGATCGCCCTTCTGATCGTTGTTATTGTCTTCTTTTCTTCAATTTTTGTTGTTGATCAACGCTCATATGCCATCGTTTTTGCACTTGGTGAAGTGAAGTCAGTCATCAGTGAGCCGGGCTTGCATTTTAAATTGCCACCGCCGTTTCAAAATGTTTTGTTTCTCGATAAGCGAATCTTGACAATTGAATCTCCGTCAGAGGCTGACCGATTCATCACTGCCGAGAAAAAGAATATCTTGGTCGATACGTACATGAAATGGCATATTATCGACCCGAAACTGTACTACGTTAGTTTTGGTGGTGATGAGTCACGTGCGAAGGATCGACTATCTCAAATTGTGAAGGCTGCCTTGAACGATGAAATCACCAAACGCTTGGTGAAGGATGTGATTTCTGGCGAGCGCGATAAAGTCATGCAAGCCGTCCGAAAAAAGGTTGCTGAGGAAGCAAAGCAAATTGGTGTGGAAATTATTGATGTGCGTTTGAAGCGCGTCGAATACATCGCGGAGATTAACAACTCAGTTTATGAAAGGATGAAGTCCGAACGGAGCCGAGTGGCCAATGAACTTCGTTCTACAGGTTTCGCTGATTCGGAGAAAATTCGTGCTGACGCTGATCGGCAGCGTGTTGTGATTCTTGCAGAAGCATATCGTGAAGCGGAGAAAAATAAAGGTGCTGGTGACGCCGAGGCAGCGCAAATTTATGCGCAAGCGTTTGGGCAGAATCCAGAATTTTACCGATTCTATCGAAGTTTGGAAGCGTACAAATCAAGTTTTAAAACCAAGAATGATGTACTTGTCGTTGATCCGAATTCTGATTTCTTTAAGTACTTCAAATCTTCAGGGGCGAATGCCGCAGGTGTTTCTGATAAGAAATAAAAGTAAAAATCT
The DNA here is from genome assembly GCA_019745005.1 of Burkholderiaceae bacterium. GTDB lineage: Bacteria > Pseudomonadota > Gammaproteobacteria > Burkholderiales > Burkholderiaceae_D > Undibacterium. Next base: position 6,228 of record JAIETO010000288.1, on the reverse strand, counting down.
CTAAAATCTCTAGAACATTGTTGGCGTCGCGGTGAAGGATTGAAATCCATGCGACGACAACAATGTTTTTTTGGCGTTATGCAACCCTAATTAAGCGAAGAATATTCCCATGCCAAATTGGCTGCTGCCTGAAAATATTGCGGACGTTTTACCCTCCGAAGCACGCAAAATAGAAGATTTACGCCGATCGATGCTCGATAATTTTCGGCAGTTTGGCTACGAATTGGTGATGCCGCCGCTGTTGGAATACATCGAATCCTTATTAACAGGTGCGGGTCAAGATATGGACTTGCGTACGTTTAAATTGGTGGACCAATTGTCAGGTCGAACAATGGGCGTGCGCGCAGATATGACCACGCAAGTAGCGCGTATCGATGCCCATCTTTTAAACCGTGCATCGGTCACACGTCTATGTTACGCGGGCAGCGTTTTGTTGACGCGACCTTTAGGTAATCACGGAACGCGTGAGCCATTGCAGCTTGGTGCCGAAATCTACGGCCACGCGGGTCTTGAGGCGGATGCTGAGATTCAGGAATTGGTTTTGTCGACCTTAGCGTTAGCGAATATTTCGACTGTGCGCCTTGATTTGTGCCATGTCGGCGTGTTGCGCGCGTTGATCGACAGCGACCCCACTGTACGTCGTTACGAAGCGGAGTTGTTCACCCTATTAGAAAGCAAAGATTTACCAGCCTTGAAGCAATTGGTGCGACAATTTGCTCCAGTAACAGCGGAAGCGCTTTTGGCCTTGCCAAACTTGTATGGTGATTTATCGATCATCGATAAGGCACGCAAAATATTGCCTTCGCTCGCAGGTATTTCGACGGCTTTAGACGAACTGGAGCACCTAGGACGCTTGGTTGGCGAGGCGAATGTGACGATTGATTTGGCCGATATGCGTGGTTATCACTATCACAGCGGCGTCATGTTTAGTGCGTACGTCGCTGGATTACCCAATGCTGTCGCGCGAGGAGGGCGATATGACCATGTCGGCGAGGCTTTTGGTCGAGCGCGCCCTGCAACGGGCTTCTCGCTTGATTTACGGGAATTGGCACGTCTTTTACCCTCCGCAGAAAGAAGAAATGCAATTCGGGCGCCATGGAGTCAAGATAAACTCTTAAAAGAGTTGATTAAAGAATTGCGCTCACAAGGCGAAACGGTGATACAAAGCCTGCCCGGGCATGACAACGAACAAGACGAATTCGATTGCAACCGTGCAATTGTTTTTGAAGCAGGAAAATGGATTCTTATAACGGTGCAAAAGTGATGTCGCAAATGAAAAACGCAAAAAATGTCGTGGTCATCGGTACCCAATGGGGCGACGAAGGTAAAGGGAAGATCGTTGATTGGCTCACCGATCATGCACAGGGAGTTGTGCGCTTTCAAGGTGGCCATAACGCCGGGCACACTTTGGTCATTGGTGGACAAAAAACGGCCTTGCAGTTGATTCCGTCTGGCATTATGCGCGCCGGAACAGCTTGCTACATTGGTAATGGTGTGGTGCTTTCGGTGCCTGACTTATTGCGTGAGATTGATAAGCTGCAAGCAAATGGCGTTGAAGTCGTTTCTCGTCTAAAAATTTCAGAAGCTTGCCCAGTAATTTTGCCTTACCACACAGCGTTAGACGCGGCACGCGAAGTTGCACGGGGCGCTGCGAAAATCGGCACCACGGGCAAAGGCATAGGTCCCGCCTATGAGGACAAAGTCGCGCGGCGTGCTATTCGCGTCGCTGATTTACTCAATCCAGAACGTTTTGCAGAAAAGCTTAAAGAAAATCTCGACTTCCACAACTTCGTTTTAGTCAATTATCTCAAGGCCGAACCGGTCGATTATCAAAAAACATTTGACGATACAATGGCGCTAGTACCGCGCATTCGCCCCATGGTCGCAGACGTATCGAGTGCGTTGCATGCAGCCTATAAACAAGGTGCAAGTTTGTTGTTTGAAGGCGCGCAAGGTAGTTTATTGGACGTGGATCACGGCACTTACCCGTTTGTGACCTCAAGTAACTGCGTGGCGGGTAACGCCTCTGCTGGTTCTGGCGTGGGCCCAAACATGTTGCATTACATTCTTGGCATCACCAAAGCCTATACAACCCGTGTTGGCTCAGGACCATTTCCCTCTGAACTGCCGACCGACCAAGGCGTTGGTAAGCATCTCGCCAGTGTTGGTCATGAATTTGGCACAGTTACCGGGCGCGCGCGTCGCTGCGGATGGTTTGATGCAGCTTTATTGAAGCGCTCCGTACAAATTAACGGCGTCTCTGGAATGTGTTTGACGAAGTTAGATGTGTTGGATGGCTTAAGCTCCCTAAAGCTCTGTACTGGCTACACGGTGGACGGCAAGGCGGTGGATATTTTCCCAGTAGGTGCAGAAGATGCGGCGCGTTGCGTCGCGGTCTACGAAGAAATGCCGGGTTGGTCAGAAAGCACTGTTGGCGTAAAAACCATGGCTGGTCTCCCTCTCAACGCACGCAACTACATACAACGCATTGAGGAGCTGGTAGGTGTGCCAATTGATATGGTTTCCACCGGCCCAGATCGCGAAGAAACAATTGTATTGAAGCACCCATTCAATTAATTTATAGCCATTTGTTACGGAACAATACGAATGAACACTCCACTCTCTACCGATAAAGACCTTTGGGTATCTTGGGATGAATATCACCACGCGATCGAACGATTGGCACTAAAGGTTTATGAGTCAGGTTGGCGTTTTGATCAAGTGCTTTGTCTAGCGCGCGGTGGTCTGCGGCCAGGCGATGTGTTTTCACGAATTTTTGATGTGCCTCTAGCGATTTTATCGACTAGCTCTTACCGCGAAGATGCGGGCACGGTGCAAGGCTCACTCGATATCGGGAAATATATTTCCATGACCAAAGGCGCGCTTCAAGGGCGTGTTCTGGTGGTAGACGATCTGGTGGATTCAGGTGTCACCTTAGAAAAAGTTTTGCTCCATTTGCGCGAAAACTTCCCTGACGTCACTGAAGCGAAGTCTGCCGTGATTTGGTTTAAAGCATGTTCGTCTGTGAAGCCAGATTATTATCTTGACTACTTAGCGACGAATCCGTGGATCCACCAACCGTTTGAAGATTACGATAGCATTCGTCCACATCAATTGAGCGCTTGGTTGAAAAAGGGCGAAACCAAAGAGTAATGTGTTGAACGATCATGTGCGTGTTTTTCTTTGACTCGCTTTGTATGGGCGAAACAAGGAAGAAAAATGAGATCGAAAGTCGTTTTGCGGCGAAACAGAATAGGCGAGAGTAAGAATTTCGATTGAATCATCGAGGTATCGTATGAAGTTGCTCTTTGCGACCCTGAAAGGCGTTGGACTACTCACAAAAAGAAAAAGCTCGTTGAGTAATCAACGAGCTTCAAAAAACCGTGGTGCCCACGGAGGGACTCGAACCCCCACACCCGAAGGCACATGGACCTGAACCATGCGCGTCTACCAATTCCGCCACGTGGGCAACGAAGACAGCGATTATATTGTATCTGGCGGTAAAGTCAAATTCTTCATTGGCATTCAAAGCGATTAACAGCGCTTTTACATAGGAAAACATAATGCCTAAATCTAAAACTTCCAGCGCTCGCAATGACGCTGCCAATACCAAAACTCCACAAGATCAAACAAATTTGAATTCTAATCACACTTATCCCGTCCCCAGTCGCGAAGAAATTTTGGGTTTATTACGTACTACAAAAACCAAGCAAAAAGCCGAAACAATTGCAAAACATTTAGGTGTAAAACCCGAGGAGATGGAAGGCATGGCACGACGTTTAAATGCAATGGAAAGAGATGGCCAAGTGAAACTGGATAAAAGCGGCCACTACGCGCTCGCCAACCAAGATAGTTTCATCACGGGCCGCGTGAGTAGTCACCGTGACGGTTATGGCTTCTTAACGCCAGAAGACGGTAGCGAAGATCTGTTTTTGCCCGAACGTGAAATGCAGAGAGTCTTGCACGGCGATAAAGTCACCGCGAAAGTGGTCGGCACAGATCGACGCGGGCGACTTGAAGGCGGCATCGTTGAAATTTTGGAACGCGCGAATACACACGTGATTGGCCGTTTGCTGAACGAAAATGGCGTATGGATTGTCGCACCTGAGGATAAACGCTTTAGCCAAGATATTTTTCTCGCGGGTTCACCAGGTAAGGCGAGGGCGGGGCAGGTCGTCAGCGTGGAGCTCACCGAGCAGCCCACCAAATATGCACAAGCGGTGGGCCGCATCGTCGAAATTCTTGGCGAAGTGGATGATCCAGGTATGGAGATCGAAATCGCTGTGCGTAAATTTGGTGTGCCACACGAATTTTCCGAAGCGGCGAAGAAAGCGGCAAGTAAGTTGCCGAGTGAAATTCGTGATCTCGATTTGGAAGATCGGGTCGATTTACGTGACATTCCTTTGGTCACGATTGACGGCGAAGATGCCCGCGATTTTGACGATGCTGTGTATTGCGAACCGGTCAAATTAGGGCGCGCAAAAGCATACCGACTCTTAGTTGCGATTGCTGACGTCAGCCATTATGTGAAGCCCAATGACCCCCTGGATCAAGACGCTTTGTTGCGCAGTACTTCGGTGTATTTTCCGCGCCGCGTTATTCCCATGTTGCCGGAAAAATTGTCGAACGGTTTGTGCTCCTTAAACCCCGATGTTGATCGCTTGACGTTAGTGTGTGACATGGTGATTACTGAGCAAGGTGAAGTCAACGCCTACCAGTTCTACCCAGCAGTAATTCACTCCGCCGCACGTTTTACTTATACGGAAGTTGCCGCGATACTTGGTAACACCAAAGGGCCGGAAGCCAACAAACGCTTGCCGCTCGTACCGCATTTATTGCACCTCAATGAGTGCTTCCACGCCCTACTGAAAGCGCGGCATTTGCGTGGCGCAATTGATTTTGAAACCACCGAAACCTACATCGTCTGTAACGCAGCAGGCAAAATTGAAAAAATATTGCCACGTACGCGCAATGATGCACACAAACTCATTGAGGAGTGCATGCTCGCTGCCAATGTTTGCGCCGCAGAGTTATTGGCGGAACATAAACAACCCGGTACTTACCGAATTCATGCAAGTCCCACTAAAGAAAAGTTAACGCAGGTGCGTAATTTTCTTAAGCAACTTAACTTGCAACTCAATGGTGGTGATTCGCCTTCGGCTTCAGACTATGCTGCTCTAATGACTAAAATCAAAGGACGCCCGGACGCGCCTCTACTGCAAACAATGCTGTTGCGCTCAATGCAGCAAGCCGTGTATAGCCCAGACAATATCGGCCACTTTGGCTTGTCTTACGACGCCTACGCGCACTTCACTAGCCCAATTCGACGCTACCCCGATTTACTCACCCACCGCGCGATCAAAGCGATTTTGCAAGGCAAAAAATACGAGCCTAAGGGTATTGATACCAACCTGCTTAACACAACAATTTCTAATGCGGCGCGCAAACAGCAAGTCTTGGATAAAGCAGCGGGCAAAAAGAAATCAGAGAAAGAACCCACCATTTGGGACGCCTTGGGTGTGCATTGTTCCGCAAACGAACGCCGTGCCGATGAAGCTTCACGCGACGTGGAAGCCTGGCTCAAGTGCTATTACATCAAAAGTAAATTGGGCGAAGAATTCACTGGCACGATTTCTGGTGTGACGCAGTTTGGTATTTTTGTGCAGTTAGATGAAATGTTTGTCGAAGGTCTGGTTCACATTACCGATTTGGGGGCAGATTACTTCCAATTTGACGATGCCCGCCATGAGTTACGCGGAGAGCGCACGGGCAAGCGTTATCAGCTTACCGATAAAGTCAAAGTACAAGTAAGTCGCGTTGATTTGGACGCGCGAAAAATTGACTTGGCGCTAGTGCAAGCGAGCACCGCACGCGGGCCGGATGCCGTGCGCGAACAGTTAATGAACGCCAATCGCGACAAATCTGGTCGTACACCACGAGGAAAAAACGCTTCGAAAAACACGCCCAAAAATGCGCCAAAAAGTGCGGCGCAACACGCTGCGGCACCAGCACCCACGCTTGCACCAAAAAGCGCTAAAACCAAACCGACTGCCGCTTTACTTAAATCGATAAGAACCAAAGCCGACGCAGTGCAAAAGCGTACCGAACGGGCACCGAAAGCGGCGCGCGTCACACGTAAAAAGCGCTAAACCGACAATGGAAATTGAGTGAAAAGTAAGCAGTAAAAAGTAATAACGAAAAAAGTAAATTCTATGAAAAGTAAAATGA
>JAIETO010000110.1 GCA_019745005.1 Burkholderiaceae bacterium | reverse complement strand
CGTGCGATGGTTCCGGCATCGACGTATTCGAGCTCACCGCCGACAGGAACACCACGTGCAAGCCTTGTCACGCCAAGACCGCGCGACTTTAAGGTCTCGCTAATGTAATGCGCAGTCGCCTCGCCTTCGTTATTAAAATTGGTGGCCAGCACCACTTCTTTGACCACGCCATCAGTCGCGCGCTTTACCAGGCGATCCAGATGAATTTCTTTCGGACCTATGCCATCTAACGGCGATAAGCGCCCCATTAAGACAAAGTACAAGCCCTTATACGTTAAGGTCTGTTCAATCATCAATTGGTCTGAGGGCGATTCCACGACGCAAAGCAAACTAGTATCACGTTCTGCATCTTGGCAAGTTTCGCACATCTCGTGCTCTGAGAAGGTATTACACGAGGCACAATTTTGTATCGTTTCAATTGCATTCTTTAAGGCAAAAGCAATTTGTTGGGCACCTTCGCGATCGTGCTGCAAAAGATGAAACGCCAAGCGCTGCGATGACTTAGGGCCAACACCGGGCAAAAGACGCAGCGCTTCAATCAGGCGCTCTAGGCTAGAGATATTTCTCATGCAAGCTGCGGCTGCTGCGCGAATGAGTGAACCAAAACGATGGCCCGACGAGTTATCTGAAGCAACAAGGTCTTCGCCTAGAAAGGCATCTTGAAACCTGGTGGCAAAGGCATGCCAGCAGTAAGGCCAGCCATTTTTTCTTGGCTGGTCGCTTCGGCTTTGCGCACCGCATCGTTAAACGCGGCAGCGACGAGATCTTCCAGCATATCTTTGTCGTCCGCGAGAAGTGATGGGTCTATCGTAATGCGCTTGACATCATTTTTGCAGGTCATCACGACCTTCACCAAGCCTGCGCCTGACTGCCCTTCAACTTCAATAAGTGCGAGTTGATCTTGCGCTTTTTTCATATTGTCTTGCATGGCTTGGGCTTGTTTCATTAAACCAGCCAATTGATTTTTCATCATAATTACTCTCCAAATTAATTCAAAAAATGATAGGGGTAAGGACTATTTTGATGCGAAGCCTAGATTGGGCGCACACTGCCTGTCGCGATGTGCGCACCGAATTCACGCATCAGGCTTTGCACAAAGAAATCGTTATTAATGGCGGCTTCGGCGACCAACTGCTGCGCTGCACGTTCTTCTAACATTTGTGTATTGGCAGTGTGCGTTACAGCCGCCAATTCCGTTTCAATGCGAATGGTGCGACCAAAGCGTGTTGTAAGTTCACTCTCTAATTTTTCAAGGCTGCCCGCAGATAACAAAGTTTTGACAGGCACGCGCAATCTCAAGGCGATACTCTCACCCAAAATCTCATAACTAAGTAACTCACTCTGTTGCGCTAATTGTTGCGCGACGCCCCGCACGGCCAATGAACGCGCCAAACTCGGCCAATCACCCTCCCAATCGAGTTCTGGGATGGGCAATAAATTTGGTGCAGCGCTGCGCGCACTCGCTGTTATAGACACGTCGGCAATGTGTTTTTCCGCCTCATTTTGAACGACCACGCTTTGCTTCGCCACGCGATTATTGCCATTGGTGCTGATGGCGAAATCATTCGCTTCTTCTATCGCAGAAGGTTCACTTGTTTGGTTCTGAATGGACGAAGTTCGACTAGTGGTTGACGCGATTAAATCCTCATCCCACGGCGGCGGCATCTGATTTTCGTCCACTTGATGTTGTTTTGGCGATGCCGCGAAACTTGGCGCTATGCTCGGTTCTGCACTTTTCGCGTTTGCGGAATTTTCCAATGCCACTGAATTAAGGGAAGAGTTTGCCTGTGACACAGCGACAGGTGACAATTCATCTTTTAGTTCTTGCTCAGCTTGTTGCGAAGAATGTATTGCCGTTTGCGCTTGAATTTGAGCGCGTGGAGTACTGATCCCTTTGGCTTTATTACTGCCAGCACGGGCAGCCGCAAGAGCCGCCATCGCTGGACTAAGTTTGCTAGCTTTGCTTTCCTGATTGGAAGGTGGCGGCTGTTCCGTTACCGAATTTTGCGCCGAAGAGCGATTCGCCTGCATTGGGGGCGCACTATGCGACGCAAGGTTAGCGCTTGGTGTTTCAGGTAAAGCAGTCGCTGTTTTTGCTGGCGCATTTTCTACCGTTGCTGCACGGCTCATCGGTGCAGTTGCTTTCTGTGGCGGCGTCGACGTGGATTTTGACACCGCGCCTCCCGTCCCGCTTGACGATGTCACTGGAGAAAAGGCTAACAGACGCAGTAAGGTCATGCTAAACCCCGCGTACTCGTCAGGCGCCAAGCCTATTTCATTGCGCCCATGCACAACGATTTGGTAAAACAATTGAATATCTTCGCTGGAAAACTGATCCGCTAAACGCAGTAGCTCTTGACGCTCTGGCAAATCATCAGCAATCGCAGAGGGGACTGTTTGTGCAATCGCAATTTGATGCAGCACGCTACCCAAATCTTGCAAGGTTGCTTTGAACGACAAGCTGCGTGCCGACATTTCATCTGCGATATCCAACATCGCCCGTCCATCATTTGCGGCAAGCGCATCAAGTAGACGAAATAAATACGCTTGATCCAAAGCACCCAGCATGCTTTGTACGGCATCGAGACTAACTTTGCCCGCCGCAAAGGCAATTGCTTGATCGGTCAACGATAACGCGTCGCGCATTGAGCCTTGCGCACCTTTTGCCAGCAATCGTAAGGCCGGTACCTCAAATTCAATTTGTTCTTGGGCTAAAAGGCTTTCTAAGTGCCCAACAATGTGACCGGGTGGCATTTGTTTCAAATTAAATTGCAAACAGCGCGACAGCACTGTAACGGGTATTTTTTGCGGATCGGTGGTTGCCAATATAAATTTGACGTGGGGCGGCGGCTCTTCCAAGGTTTTCAGCATGGAATTAAACGCATGATTGGTGAGCATATGCACCTCATCAATCATATAAACTTTAAAGCGCGCGTTCGATGGCGAGTAGACCGCTTGCTCCAATAAAGCTGCCATTTCGTCGACACCACGATTGGACGCTGCATCCATCTCTATATAGTCAACAAAGCGGCCAGCGTCAATTGCCGTGCAAGCGTCACACACGCCGCAGGGCTGCGATGTCACGCCTTTTTCGCAATTGAATGACTTAGCAAGGATGCGTGAAAGCGTCGTCTTACCAACCCCTCGCGTACCTGTAAAAAGATATGCATGGTGCAAACGCTGTTGATCTAAGGCATGCGTCAGTGCGCGCACCACGTGCTCCTGGCCGACTAAAGTCGCGAAGCTTTTCGGGCGATATTTTCGGGCGAGGACTTGATAGGACATGGCGCGATTTTACCTTATCTGTGGACAAAGACGGTGCCTTGAAGCGGGACACAAAATAGCGCAGCGAAACATCAAAATGTTCTTTGCACTTTGCGACGAAACAATTGTGGAATTTTTTTGCTGCTAATCAGACAAGGGCTGAATTAGAAAGAAGAAAGGTGGCGAGCCTGATCTGCGGCACTTACGGGAAATGACTGTGGCTGCTTCGTTCCCGACCTGACCAGATTGGCCATGCCGCAATGCGCAGGGGCCCGCCAACGCGAATTATAGCGTAGTACCCTGCCCCTTGTCGATCCTAAAAGGTATAACGATGGGGTGCCTGTGGGTCGCTTGCCATTCATCGTTCGCTAGACGTACGCCACTACGCCTCGTTACAGCCCCAGTTCTTGCCAAATATTATCAATTCTATTTTTAACTTCTGGCGTCATTTCAATCACGCGCCCCCATTCACGTTGCGTTTCACCTGGCCATTTATTGGTGGCATCGATCCCCATTTTGCTGCCCAAGCCACTGACAGGCGAAGCAAAATCCAGATAATCAATCGGCGTGTTGTCTACCATCACGGTGTCGCGCAACGGATCGACCCGCGTCGTGATTGCCCACATCACCTCTTTCCAATCGCGAATATCAACGTCGTCATCGACAACAATGATGAACTTCGTATACATGAATTGACGCAGAAAGCTCCAAACACCAAACATCACCCGTTTAGCATGGCCTGCGTAAGCTTTTTTCATCTGCACTATTGCCATGCGATAGCTGCAACCTTCTGGCGGCAAATAAAAATCAAGAATCTCTGTAAACTGTTTTTGTAATAATGGGATGAAGACTTCGTTTAATGCAACGCCCAACACGGCGGGTTCATCGGGCGGCTTTCCCGTGTACGTTGAGTGATAAATCGGATTTTCCCGCATCGTAATGCGATCGATCGTAAAAACCGGAAAGTAATCTTGCTCGTTGTAATACCCAGTGTGGTCGCCATACGGACCTTCTAAGGCATGCTCGTACCCACTAGGATGACTTGCATCGGGGTAAATGTGCCCTTCTAGCACGATCTCTGCAGAAGCAGGCACACGCAACTCGCTACCAATTGCTTTGACAAGCTCAGTTCGACTACCTCGCAAAAGCCCCGCAAATTGGTATTCCGACAAACTATCGGGCACGGGCGTGACGGCACCCAAGATCGTTGCTGGATCGGCACCTAAGGCAACCGCAATTGGATAGGGTTGTCCCTTGTTTGTAATGCAATGCTCACGAAAATCTAATGCACCGCCGCGATGTGCCAGCCAACGCATGATGACTTTATTACGTGCCACAACCTGCTGGCGATATATACCTAAGTTTTGCCGCTTCTTATGGGGGCCTTTTGTGATGACCAATCCCCAAGTAATTAAAGGCGCTACGTCGCCTGGCCAGCAATGTTGTATTGGCAAACGACTCAAATCGACGTCATCACCTTGCCAAATGATGGCTTGACACGGCGCTGAACGTAACTCCTTCGGTGCCATATCCCAAACTGCCTTGACCAAAGAACCCAGACCCAAGATTTCTTTGAAGCCTTTTGGTGGCTCTGGCTCCTTCAATGATGAAAGTACGTGGCCAATTTGCCGCAATTCCGTAATGCTATTCGCACCCATGCCCATTGCCACGCGCTGTGGCGTGCCAAAGAGATTTCCCAGAACCGGCATCGAGTGCCCAACGGGATTCGTAAACAGCAAAGCAGGACCGGCCGCTCTCAAGGTGCGGTCACAAATCTCGGTCATCTCCAAAAAAGGTGAAACAGGTATAACTATTTGTTTTAATTCATTTTTCTCTTGTAACTGAGAAATAAAATCTCTTAAATCCGAATATTTCATATTTTTTGACTTGACATTAGTTTAAATAATTTGAGCTAAAAAACGGCGGCAAGTGCTTGATTTCATTGCGATTTGCTGCGTTGCAGCAATAATTTTAAGATTTAAAAGTAATTAAAGATTGTTTTTATAGTGTTGACTTGATATAAAACCGACCCTACAATTCGCCGAACTTGAAAACAGCGACCTTGACTAAATATCACGAAAGTAGCAATCAAGTCGAATTGTTTGAATTTGACACACTGCAATTCAAACCTGCGGGCATCGGGAACCGCCTTACATTTTAAGGATAGATTTCATTGGGCTTCTGCCCACATCCCGAAATCGTTATTTGCCACCTGACGAACAAAGTCACAGGAGCATCATTGGTAAATAACTCCGGCGTCTGGACACTCACACGAGCCTAGACGATGTTTCTGATTCGTAGAAGTTTGCCCGCCAGCACTTTGCAACATAGGGGGACACTTCACGATGATTCAGGAGGTATTATGTTTCAAAGCTTCATCCCAGTTGTACAACAAGGCGGCGCCAAGCAGATCTACACGATCGCACAAATGGTCAGCGCACCCACTCTAAATAGCACTTCTAAGGCAGTTTTCGCGAGCCTGACACAACATGTTCTGCGTGCAATAGGCTTTGCTGCCGTTGTTATCTTAGCCGCCATGTTCATCAAACCAGAATTGGCGGAAAAATTCAAAGCACTTTCACCTTTCGCAACCATCGAAAGAGCACCCGACGTCGACGCGCCCGCACCGCCAAGCCTTGCCCTGCTTATGGCAACACCTAAACAACTAGAACAAGCGCAAAACGACGAAATGGTCACGCCTGATGCGATCGCAACGGTGAGCGATGAGAAGAATTTTATTGGCGACCAACGCCAACAGCAATGGGTCACGAATTGGCTGGCCAAGCGCTACCGGGTCGCAAGTGACGCCAGCAATATGCTGGTCTCCGCCGCTTACCTAACGGCAAAAGATGTCAAAATCGACCCTCTTCTTATTTTGTCGGTCATGGCGATTGAGTCTGGATTGAATCCGTTCGCTGAAAGCCCAGTCGGCGCGCAAGGTCTCATGCAAGTCATGTCAAAAATTCACCGTGATAAATTCGAAGAAATGGGTGGCGTCAAAGCAGCACTCAATCCCGTCGCCAATATTCGCGTCGGCGCACTTATTCTGAAGGATTACGTGACGCGCGGTGGTTCTTTGGAAGCGGGTTTAAAGTTGTACGTTGGAGCGGGTGCCTTTGAAAACGACGGCGGTTATGGTTCACGCGTAATCGCTGAGTATCGGCGCTTAAAAGATGTAGCAACAGGGAAAAATGTTCCCACGATGAATACCGTACAAACTATCCCATCGTCGAACAAGCCGAGTAATACGGCGGACGACAGCAAGTTTGAAACGCCCGTCGAAACAAAAATTATGCCTGTCGAACAAAAAGCCGTCGACATCGTCGCGACTTTATAGCCTTGCTGAAAAAAATGCGCCAATTCTCCATGAGAGTTGGCGCATTTTTCATGCATCGAAGCCAAAGTCGTAATTCTTGGCCACTGCGATTACAGCGTCGCGAAAATCTTGGATCAACTCAGACCGTATTCCCGAACCTGGGTAAGCGAGCACATATTGGTATTTAATTTCAGCTTCGTACGGTCGCACGACGACGCCATTGTTTTGCCAAACCTTTGCGGCAAATGGTTCAACAATCGAGATGCCTAAACCATTCGCAACCATCGCGTAACGTGTATGAGACGTGTGTGTTTTGATCACGTGCTTTGGCGCGCTCTCTGCTTTGTTGAGAGAATTTAACTCTTCTTTGTAACCTTGCGTGGTCAAGGGCACCCAACCAATCATGTTTTCACCATCCAAATCTTTTGGCGTGATGCTAGCCTTTTTTGTTAATCGATGATTTTTTGGAAGCGCGCACATCACGCTCTTTTCCATCACTGGCTCCACCTCAATGCCCGCCAATGGTGGAAAAGCTAAGCACAATGCCAGATCAACTTTCATGTCCTGCAAACGCACGAGAATCTCTGGCCCATTACTACTATCGACAGTCACGGGCACATGCGGATGCCGCTTGAAAAATTCAATCAGAACCAACGGCAAAATCGTGCTCGACAATACGGGCAAACAAGCAATCGTCAATCCTTGGGGTGTCTCGTCACGAATATTATTGGCGACTTGCGCCAGCCGCTCGAGCCCTAGAAAATTCTCCTCAACGGCGCGGTAAAACTGCACGCCCGAAATCGTTGGTTCTAAGCGTCCTTTGATGCGATTAAACAACCGAAAACCGAGAGTCTCCTCTAAATCGGTAATCAAGCGGCTTATGGCTGGCTGCGTCACGTTCATCTTGCGCGCAGCGCCAACGCTGGTGCCCGAAATCATCAAGCAACGGAAAGCCTCGATCTGTCTGAATTGAATCATTTTTCTCTTTACTCACATTGCAAGTTGAATGGTCTGTTCGCTCAAGCGCGTATAACAATTTCACATGAAGTATATAAATATGTGAGTTGACACGAAAGATCTACTTTGAAATACTTTGTTACAGGAAAGTAAGAGAAAACTACACTTACATACACGCTTACCTTCCCGCCGCTGGAAGTGTCAAAAACAAATAAGGAAGCTCTAATTAAGTGTAACGAGCAGTCAAAGTTTGGATCGAGAAGCGTACCAGTACGAAAGTACTGCAAGCCCGGAAGCAGGTGCCGTAGCAGGTGCTGTAGCGGATGCGCAGATTCAAACTTTGGTCGTGTCGTCACTTAATCAGTGCTTCCAAAATACAAACACGCACATCATTGCATGCGCTTAGGATGTAGCAGACATGGCGCCAGCGACATTACCCACAAGGTTGTGAATTAAAAAAAAGGTATTCAGCCAAAAGCTGCGTTCCTCTTATTGATTGACCACTGCTTGAACTGTTTTTAACGGTATTAGGGGAAATATGCTGGCGTTTGGAACCATAAAGCTCAAAGGCATGGACGAAAAGTTCGACCACCTCACGGGCATGACAAAATCACGCGTAACGCATCACTACGCTGGTGATATTGAAGCGGAATCAAAATTTGAATGTTTGAGCTACGAAGGCTCGCCTGGGGCTGCTAATTTTGTTGGTCTCGAATATCTCACGGGGCGCATCGGAAATCGAAATGGCGGCTTTATTTTGCAGCACATCGGTTCGACAAAATCAGGCCGATCTGAGAGTACCTTGCACGTGCTCGCTGGCTCTGGCACGGGCGACCTAGCAGGCATAAAAGGCCATGGTCGCACAACGTGGCACGCAAGCGGCGAAGATAATTCGCAAGTCTTATTGGAATATACGTTCGACTAGAGTGAAGCGAAGCCGTACTTAAGTACGGCGGGCACCGTAGCGGGGGCCGTAGCGGGAGTCAACGATGCAAAATTTGGACGCCTAGTAACTTAACTAGCGTTTCCCGCAGGCGAGCTTGCTAAAAATTCGCCTATGCGCCGCACAGCTTCTTGAAGATTCTCGATGGAAGTCGCATAGGAAATGCGCACGTAACGCCTTGCGCCAACCTCGCCAAAATCTAACCCAGGCACAATCACTACACCCGCCTGATGCAGTAGATGACGCGTAAATTGATCAGCGTCATCGCTAAACCGGCTGCAATCTGCATACACATAAAACGCGCCATCAGGCACGACGGGCACTTGAAAACCTAACTGCAACAATGCAGGGATCAGATAATCGCGGCGTCGTTTCATTTCTGCTTTGCGTTCAACATAGGTTTGCGCAGCCTCAGAAGAGAAACACGCCAATGCCGCATGTTGCGCGACAGTCGAAGGGCAAATAAACAGATTTTGCGCAAGTTTTTCAAATTGAGGAAGCCATGCTTCGGGCACCACTAGCCATCCCAAGCGCCATCCTGTCATATGAAAATATTTGCTAAAGCTATTTACCACGACGATGTCGCTATCTAAAGACAACGCACAAAAAGGCGCTTGATCGTAACTGAGGCCTTGGTAAATTTCGTCAACAATAGTGAAGCCGCCTTTTTGCTTCACTTTTGAGATGATCGCGGCCAATTCGTTCGGTAAGATGGACGTCCCCGTTGGGTTTGACGGCGAAGCCAGCAAAACACCTTTAGTTGTAGAGCGCCAATGCGCTTCCACCAACGCCGCACTTAATTGAAAGCGCTCCGCCGGACCAGTCGGTATTTGCTTAGGGAGCCCGTCGAATGCCGCAACAAAATGGCGGTTACATGGATAGCAGGGATCAGGCATTAACACTTCAGCATTAACTTCAACCAGTGCAGCGCACGCTAACAAGAGTGCTGCAGACGCACCCGCTGTCACGACAATGCGATTACTGGAAATGTTGATGCCATACGTGGACTGGTAATGCGTCGCAATCGCCTCGCGCAAGGCAGGTAATCCCAATGCCGATGTGTATTGCAAGCGACCTTCGCGCATGGCTTGCGTTGCCGCCTCAATCACGCAGGGTGGCGCTGTAAAATCTGGTTCGCCTATGCCCAAATGAATAATTGAGCGCCCTTCTTTTTCTAGGGCAGCAGCCATCTTTGCCAATTCCATGACATGAAACGGCGCGATACGCGCAAGGCGTTCAGCTAACACGGGGGATATTTTGCTTTCCAAGCGGCTTACTTTCTGACATCAACACGTGCGAAGACAAAAGCGGCTAGTCGTCGAAGGTAAAGGTGTTGAATACACATGAGGTCACGCGCCATACAAAACTGCGCGCTGCGACCATGATTATTTCTTACTTGCCTCGGCGAACTCTTCCGCACGCAAGCTCGCGGCAAGCTTATCGAGCACACCGTTGACGTACTTGTGTCCATCTTGCGCGCCGAACGATTTCGTTAACTCGACAGCCTCGTTGATGACCACGCGATAGGGAATTTCTAGATGATTCTTCAATTCAAATGCGCCTATCAAGAGCACCGCGTGTTCGATTGGCGAAAGCTCGGCGATATTGCGATCAATTAATGACGAAAACTCAGCACGTAAAGCAACCGAATTCTTGATCGCCCCATGTAAAAGTGCATCGAAATGTTCACGATCTGCTTTATCAAAACCGTGAGCCTCGCGAATGTGCGCATCGATTGCGCCTGCGTCTTCATTGTTGAGCAGCCATTGGTACAGCCCTTGTAATGCAAATTCCCGAGCGCGATGACGCGGTGAACGACTTTTGCTGGGGTTCGCGTGGAGATTTTTAGTGGTCATGATATTTGCTTTACTGTGTATTTACTATATTCATCTTGCGTTCATTCAGAGGGCTGGCCGCTAAAATGCAGCCTTCCCTGCCTTCGCACGCAAAAAAAGCGCGCAACTCAATCATGCAAGCGTACGCTTTTAGGCGTCGTAATTCACGTCTTCAGTGGCTTCAGCCAACTCTTCCAAGGCCAAAACTAAGTTCGCCATTTCGACGGCGACGCGCGCTGCATCAGTGCCTTTTTCACGCATGCGCACTTCGGCTTGTTCATCATTTTCTGTCGTCAAGATAGCGTTTGCGATAGGAATACCCGCATCCAAACCCACACGTGTGATGCCTGCACCAGATTCGTTTGAAACTAATTCGAAGTGATATGTTTCACCGCGAATAATCGCGCCCAAGGCAATCAAGGCGTCAAACTGATGCGTATCAGCCAATTTTTGCAAAGCCAAAGGCACCTCTAGTGCGCCAGGAACGGTGACATGCAAGATATCTTCATTCATGACACCAAGTTGGCTTAATTCTGCCAAGCAAGCGCTCAACAAACCCGCGCCAATATTTTCGTTGAAGCGCGCCTGAACAATACCGATTCTCACGCCGGCGCCATCGAGATTGCTTTCATAATGTCCAACTGTCATGATATTTCCTTCTGCACTAAGTGCCTTTGTCGAGCGCCGACGTGCGCTCTGGTATGTCTAAATTTTAGAGGTAATGAACTGCACAGTTTGAGTTTCTATTTCCAAAATACGCAATTAAGGAAGTTCTGATTAAGTGTAGCGAGCGGTCAAAGTTTGAATCGAGAAGCGCACCTGTACGACTGTACAGCGAGCATCGCAGGTTCAAAATTTGGCCGCGCAGTAACTTAATTAGAGCTTCCTTAATTCTTG
Organism: Burkholderiaceae bacterium; assembly: GCA_019745005.1. GTDB lineage: Bacteria > Pseudomonadota > Gammaproteobacteria > Burkholderiales > Burkholderiaceae_D > Undibacterium. The sequence continues at coordinate 9,435 of JAIETO010000110.1, read as the reverse complement.
TTTGATTCTTTAGCACGATGTTCGGTCTATCAAATTACAAACCACTCACAATTTTATGCGCTCGCAGGCTTATCTAGATAACCAACCACTTCCAAATTAAAACCCATCATTGAAGGCATTTTCCGGGGATTCGCCATCAGCTTCATGCGTCGTACGCCGACATCTTTCAAGATTTGTGCACCGATACCGTAATTTCGCAAATCCATTTGTGTCGCGCGTACTTTCGGGCGTGCGTTGGGTGTTTTCAATAGCTTAAATTGTTCAAACATTTGCTCGGCGGTTTCTTCGCAATTGAGCAAAACCATCACGCCATTGTTGGCGCTTTTGATCGTCGCTAAGGCAGTGGAAACGTTCCAAGAATGGGTCGAGACGCTGCTATCCAATAAATCTAAAATCGACACGGGTTGATGCACGCGCACCAAGGCTTCTTGCGCGTTACTAATGTCGCCATGCACCAAGGCCAGATGAGCCGAGCCGCTAGGTTTGTCGCGATAAACAATCGCACGAAACTCGCCATACACGGTATTCATGGAGTGCTCGGCAATGCGTTCAACAATACTTTCTGTTTGGCTCCGATAATGAATCAGGTCAGCAATTGTGCCGATTTTTAAATCATGTTCTTTGGCGAACTCAAGCAAATCTGGCAGACGCGCCATGGTGCCATCGTCCTTCATAATTTCGCAGATAACCGAGGCGGGTGTCAGGCCCGCCATTTCGGTTAAATCACAACCGGCTTCCGTATGACCAGCGCGCATCAACACGCCACCTTTTTGCGCCTTCAAGGGAAAGATATGGCCAGGTTGCACAATATCGTGCGCACTCGCGTGTTTAGCAACTGCCACCTGCACCGTTTTCGCTCGATCAGCAGCCGAAATACCCGTTGTCACGCCTTCTGCCGCTTCAATTGATACCGTGAAATTGGTACCATAAGACGTGCCATTGCGCGTCGTCATCATTGGCAATTGCAACTGCTCACAGCGTTCTTCAGTCAAGGTCAGGCAAATCAAACCACGGCCAAACTTGGCCATAAAATTAATTGCTTCTGGCGTCACAAAATCGGCAGCTAAAACTAAATCGCCTTCGTTTTCACGATCTTCTTCATCAACCAAGATCACCATGCGGCCAGCTCGGAGTTCGGAAACGATTTCTTGCGTCGTGGAAATGCTCATGCGGGAAATTCCTGATGGTTGCGCCATGTTTTTTCGGTTCGTGCTGTTTGGTTTGACTCACCCAAAACAAAACAGCAACACGCGACAAACGATGGCAATGGAGGTCAGGTCGCTATTCTAAAGTATTTCGTTTGCCAAACGATGGGGTTTCACTTGGTTTTATGCAACTGGTGGTGCATGCGATGATAAAAACCGCAGTGAGGACGATCAGCTTGAATTAGTGAAAAGAGCATGCGCGCAAAAAATGTCTGCAAAACGTCCAATATCCATATACTCCACCAAAAATTATATTTCATGACCTATTTTCGCCTGCTGTTAAAGCAGATCAAAAATATACCCTATTGTGTATATGAAAAACCGCGATTTTGAGCAGATTGATTGCTGAAATTTCGATCTACACCGCCCCGCGCAACCCGCGACACTTAAAACTCAGCGCTATTTCTCGCTCTCCGCTCGCCCCGCGGCCGACTCCTTTTGTGTTGCCGACCATTCACCCAAGGTCTGCCCATGACGTTGCGCAAATACCCGATTAAGTGCCACAACACTGGCATAGCCCACTTGTGGGGCAATCAACTTTAAAGACTTGCCGGTTTTGATCAGCGTCTTGGCGACACCCAAACGCCAATCAGTCAAATAGCCCAAAGGCGTATGACCTGACACTGCATGAAAATGTGCCGCGAAACGCGCGCGTGACATGCCAGCAAGTTGTGCTAATTGCTCCACTGTCCACGGCTCCTCAGGTTTTTCATGCATTGCATTGACGGCTTTTGCAAGCCGTGGTTCAGCCATCGCCGCGAAAATACCGCCATCCATACTTCCCTCTTCCATACTGTGCCGCAGCAGCAAGATGAGGAAGTATTCGACCAGCCTATCTAATGCGGCTTGGCGCCCAGCACGCGCCTGAAAAGCCTCGTCGAATAACAGATCCAAGGTGGCATCAATGCCGGGTACGGTGCGCAACGGCAGCATTAAAACTTTGGGCAAGCCGAAGAGCAGCGGGTTGCCGATATTGCCGCCAAAATCAATCAAAGCACAGACCAGTTTCGCATCGCGCTCTGCCTGAAAACAGTGGCGTCGCGATTGCGGATAAAACAGTAAGGTCGGCTCCGTAATTCGGAACGGCGCCTCCCCGTCGTTCGTCACTAAAAGTTCGCCCGCGCGCAGCACATGCAATGAGCCTAGGCCAGGCTCGCTTTCCATCGCTGATACACCGCACAAGGTGCCAGAAAAGAACACCTTCGCACGCAAACTGTAGCGCAGAAAGATCGGTGAGAGCATATCCATAATGAGACGATTAATTTGTTTTTCACGACGATTGAGGTCAAATCGTAGCACGAGCTTCGTTAAAGTAGCGCAATGGTTTGGCGTTGGTCAGGCCTAAATGGGCTCCGAAAAAAGCTTTTGGAGCAACCGAGAAAACTCTGAACAACCTAAGGAATCAACATGAAACTACGCTTTGTTTCGGCTAATTTACATGGCGCGGGTGATTACGCCGCCGCCAGCGCTTTAATTGCTGCCCCATTTATCCTGCCGATTGGCACTCACAACGCCATTGCGCATTGATTGACTATCATTATGGGCGTCGGGCTAATCGCCTATAGCTTGCTGACTGATTACGCATTTGGACTGAAAAAATTGATCCCCTTTCATATCCATATGATGTTTGATAGCGCAGCCTTTGTCGTCTTCGCCGCCGCGCCCTTGGTTTTCGACTTCACCGGCATAGATGCCCAATATTATTACGGCGCTGCGCTTAGCGTTTTGCTTATCGTGCTGGTGACGGATGCGAAAGAGTCCGAAAGCGACAAAATCTAATCGAGATATCAGGGCAAACTTGTCGATAAAAATTTTCTGGAGATGCGGGAAAAAAACTATCCCGCTTTCGCCTCCACGACCATACTCCCTGTTTTTTATTAGAAAACAAATCATCTGCGCTCGTTTTTAAAGCGTATGATAAAAATACTGGATGGTGTGTAAGAAAATCAGAACGTATCAAAAAAATGCAGAAGGACTGTCAAGCATAAAAAAAGTTTGCGTATCGACGCGAAAAACAGATGTTTCACGCCACTAGCACGACCAATTTGAAGCTTTATCTGATGCCGACTTGAGACGGCTGCAACGAATACAGCAATCGGGGTAATATTTCACATTCCATTGCATTTGAGCAAATTGCCATGCGCCTATCGCTGACGCTTTTTCGTATTAAAAGAAAGTTGCAACTGCTGTCTGTGTTCGTACTACTGAACACCGCAGGCATTTCCTTTGCGAGCTGCGAACGGACCTTGCAGGCACCCGCTTGGAATGCCGGCCAAAGCATCATCGTACGCAACAGCAAAGTTTCGGGGATTTTGCCTAAGCTATTTTCCGAGGAAGTGAAAAAAGTCGGCTGTGAAATCAACTTTGTTTCGGTACCGCCAAGCCGCGCTGCAGAAATGTTTAAAAACGGCACGGCTGACCTACTCATGCTCACTTTTAAAACACCGCTTCGAGAAGAGTTAGGGGAATTTATTCCCTTAATCCAAGGGCGAGCACAACTGATTTCTCTCGATCAAAAACACAGCAAAATTTCCACCATACAGCAACTGCTCACGACACCAGAAATACACCTGATGTTGGTGCGCGGTTATGACTTTGGTGCTGATTACCAACAACTCGTCGTTCAATTACAAAAGCAAGGACGAATCACTTTTCAACCTGACGCGCTCTCCGTCGCTCGCATGATGAAGCGAGTAATTGATGGACGCACAATCGCAACGATCATGGCACCCACGGTTTTTTATGCCGCCATCTTTGATGACGATCGTGTCGGCGACATGGTGGATAAATTGCGCTTAGAGCCTTTAAACGAACTCCCTTGGGCAGAAACCGGTACCTACCTATCAAAATTTAGTATGCAAGAAAATGATCGGCAATTGCTGCGCAGCGTGCTCAACGACATTGCGCAAAGCAACGCGTATTGGAAGGAAATTCAAAGCAATTATCCGGCACGTTTTCTGAAAGAAAGCATGCGCCCAATTGAGAAAAATCATTAGGAAACTCTGATCAAGTTATTGCGCGACCAAACTTTGTACCGACGACTCCGGCTACCGTGCTCGCTGTACAGTCCTACAGGTGCGCTCATCGATTCAAACTTTGACCGCTCGCTGCACTTAATCAGAGCTTCCTTAAATAGTTTGGTCGCTCAAAGCTTACAAGCGTCAATACATTTGCCCAGCATCAGTTAAAGAATTCGGTTTCGAGCGATTTCAAAGCGTGGATTCGCCACCTCAAATTTTGTAGTTACCGATGATTTTTTAAATGTGCTGATAACGCACTGTTTCGACGAACTAGAAAATTGCACAAAAGCTGGCGATAGTCCTCGTGCGCTGCTAACAAGACTGATTTGCGATCTTTGAGCGCGTATCTCCAATGACGCACCTTCGGCAATTCATTGAAAAAGCCGAAGTCGTTAAATGATTCGAAAACGTCGAAATACCGAAAAACTGGGCCAAAAACCGCGTCCACCATGCAGAATCGGTCACCATCAAAGTACGGACCTGCACCGAACATTTGCTCAAGCTGTTCGAATTGACCACGTAACTGTAGCACCCGTTCGCGCAACGCTTCCTCAGTTTGGGCGTTGTAAAACGCTCCAATGGAATTCAATATAGAAGAACCAAACTCCATCCATCCCCGATGGCGCGCCCGTTGTAACGCGTCCTCGGGATGCAATCGTGGCAGCATGGTTTCCTCAAGATACTCGCAAATAACGGATGATTCAAATATGGCTTGTTCATTGACGAGTAGCACTGGCGTCTTGCCTAAAGGCGAGATTTTAAGAAACCAATCCGGCTTGCACGCTAAATCAATATCAATGCGCTCGAACGGCACATTTTTCTCCGCAAGCACAATGGCGACGCGCTGCACGTAAGGGCAAAGCGTGTGACTTATCAGTGTCAGTTTTGGAGACATCGCAATCTCCTTTAAAAACTCAAAAGCAAGCGATTACTGCGACGAATCGCCCACGCGCCGTCACCAACTAAATAGATCGAGGCTGATGCAACCAACAGAAAAGCCGGATACTCCCATCCGCCGTTTGGATTAGAAAAGACCCACCCATTGTGAATGTGCACCGAAGCCGCTGCCAGCAAGATTGGGATGAGCGCAAGCGAAACTTGGCGTCCGTAAGTTCCTAGAATTAACATGACGCCACCAACGGTTTCGAGTATGTAAACCGGATACACCAAGAAGCCGGGAAAGCCATGGTTTTGAAAGAACTCTGCCGCGAGAGGCAGCGTAAACACTAACAACTTTAACTGAGCGTGTGCAACCCACATAATTCCTAGGCTTATCCGCAACAATGTGATGCCGAGTTGTGCCGACCGTGGCATGAAATCCTGCGATTTTGTGTTCATTTGTTCACCTTAAAAATTGACCATAGATGAAATGTATGATTTCATCCATGCAATGAAAATAGGCAGTAACGAAATTATTGAATGCGAAAATGCAATACAAATTTAACCCCACAGATCTAAGCGTCATTCTTGCGTTGGCTCGGGCAGGCACTTTAGCCGGCGCGGCAAGTCGTCTGGAAATAGATGCCTCAACCATCTTTCGTACTATTCAACGCATTGAAAAGGGATTAGGGCAACGTTTATTCGAACGCTCCCGCAGTGGCTATTTACCGTCAGAATTAGCGCAAGAACTTGTGCAATATGCTGAGCACATCGAGGCGCAATTAGAGGCAGCGCAGTCGATCGCGCAATTGAAGCCTGGCGAAGTATCTGGAACAGTACGCATTACCAGTACCGACACCGTCATGCATGGTTTGATCATGCCCTCACTCAAACGTCTACGCGAGAACCATCCACAGCTTTCTTTCGATTTACACACAGGAAATGAATTGGCTAACCTGAACCGGCGCGACGCCGATATTGCCGTGCGGGCGACCAAAAAGCCTCCTCAGCACTTGGTCGGAAAACGCATCGGCACAATACAAGTAGCACTGTACGGTTCGAAAAAATCAGGCCCGAAAACGTTCAACGAGAAAATTGCGGCGTCCTGCCCGTGGGCGGCACCGGATGATGAATTGCCTGATCACCCATCGGTTGTTTGGCGCAGAAATCATTTTCCAAAAATAATACCAACGTATCGAACGGGCAGTATATTGACGGTCGCAGAGCTTGTTTCACAAGGTGCGGCCATCGGCCTTCTGCCTTTGTTTCTCGCAAAAAATCGGACGGATTTACGACAACTTAGTGATACTCTCGATGAATGCCAAACTGATTTATGGTTGCTGACGCATCGCGAATCAAAACACCTTCTTCGAGTAGCTACCGTTTATTCATTCTTATCGACGCATTTACAGTTAAACTAGGCACGGCAAACTGGTTAAACGTTCTAAATTTTATGCAAATTTTCCCATGCACCTCGTGCACAAAAACGCAGACTCAAAATTGCAAATTATTACTTGAAACTAGCAGCGCGACACCATGTCTTACTTCGTTTCTCTGGCAATATTTTTATTTGTAAAACAATTGCAAAAAATGTGGGCAATAACTTTTAAGTGACGCTTTCAAATTGAACCAGTCATAGTTTGATGCCACGCTTAATTTAACAAAAGCGCTCGCACTAAAAAGCCGTTTGTTTCAACACGAAGGCTGATAATTTAATTGAAACATTGCCTCAATCAAGGTACGCATTTGCTTTAAAAGGCTTTAAAAATTGAACACATCACACAAGGAGCCAGTAGCTCACACCCCTATGATGCAGCAATACCTGCGCATCAAAGCCGACCATCCAGACACGTTGCTGTTTTATCGCATGGGCGATTTTTACGAAGTTTTCTTCGACGACGCAGAGAAAGTCTCGCGTCTATTGGGAATAACATTAACCCAACGTGGTACCTCCAATGGCGCACCGATCAAGATGGCTGGTGTGCCATTTCATTCACTCGAACCCTATCTCGCTAAGCTTGTCAAAATTGGCGAGTCCGCCGCAATTTGCGAACAAATTGGCGACCCTGCGACCAGTAAAGGCCCGGTTGAACGCAAGGTAATGCGCGTTGTTACACCCGGTACCTTGACCGATACCGAGCTACTGCCCGAGAAATCGGAGCGACCACTCCTCGCCGTGGTTTTACATGAGCAGCGTAAATCAGTACAAATCGGCCTTGCTTGGTTATCTTTGGCAAGCGGTGGGTTAAAGCTCATGGAACTCCATGTCGACACAAAAGATGTGCAGCAAAAATTACTGCAAGAGTTAGAACGTATTTCACCAGCAGAAGTATTGATCTCCGCTGGTGCGAATTTGATCGATCATGAGCAGCTCAGCCTTCCCGGAAAATTATCGATCGTGCCCGATTGGCACTTTGACCTTAAACAAGGTCACAAACTGCTGCAAGATCAACTGGGCGTTGCGAGCTTAGAGGCGTTCGGTGCCGAGCAAATGAACGCCGCATTGGGCGCGGCGGGTGCCTTGCTACGTTATGCTGAATCCACGCAAGGTCGTGGCTTGCGTCACGTCAATCGACTGCAAGTCGAAAACGAAAACGACAATATCGGCCTAGACAGTGCAACGCGGCGAAACCTTGAGCTAACAGAAACCCTACGTGGCCAAGAATCACCAACGCTGTTTTCTCTGCTTGACCACTGTCGCACGGCCATGGGTTCACGCATGTTGCGCCATTGGTTGCACCACGCCAAACGCGATCAAGGCATTGCGCGTGCGCGCCACCACGCGATTAATGCAATACAACAGGCTGATTCAGTGGCGGGTTTGTCGACCACGTTAACGGCGATTCCTGATATTGAACGCATTACCACGCGTATTGCCCTGCTGTCCGCACGACCACGAGATTTGGCTGGCTTACGAGATGGCTTGCAACATCTACCCACTATACGTTCCTATGTCGCCCTATGCACGGCGGATAACCAAACCAGTCTTTTAACGGACATTTTGCAAGACCTTGCCACGCCCAGCGATTGCCTCGAATTGTTAGAGCGTGGCTTGATGTTGCAACCAGCGAATATGATCAGAGATGGCGGTGTCATAGCAAACGGTTTTGACGCCGCACTAGATGAGTTACGCGCATTATCAGAAAATGCGGGACAATTTTTGATCGATTTAGAAATTGCCGAAAGAGCCCGCACAGGCATTGCTAACCTACGCGTCGAATACAACAAAGTGCACGGCTTTTACATTGAGGTGACACATGGCCAAACTGACAAAGTGCCGGAGAATTATCGCCGTCGACAAACACTCAAAAATGCTGAGCGTTACATCACGCCCGAATTAAAGGCATTTGAAGACAAAGCCTTATCGGCACAAGAACGCGCGCTGGCGAGAGAAAAAGTGCTGTATGAGAATTTGCTCAATGACTGCTTACCTTTTATCAGCACACTACAAAAAATCGCCCACGCTCTCGCCCAACTCGACACTTTGGTAAGCCTCGCCGAGCACGCTGCAAAAAATAATTGGTGCGCACCAAGTTTGAGCGAGGAAGCGGTACTTCAAATTCAACAAGGACGCCACCCTGTCGTTGAAAATCAGATCGAACGTTTCATCGCGAATGATTGCGACCTCTCTGACGAGAAAAAACTTCTGCTAATAACTGGTCCCAACATGGGCGGTAAATCGACCTATATGCGGCAAGTGGCGCTCATAACCTTGCTGGCCTATGTTGGGAGCTATGTCCCCGCTGCGCAAGCCACAATCGGCCCAATTGATCGTATTTTCACGCGCATAGGTGCCGCCGACGACCTTGCAGGTGGACGCTCTACCTTCATGGTGGAAATGACTGAATCTGCCGCAATTTTGCACAACGCGACAGAACACTCGCTTGTGTTGATGGACGAAGTTGGGCGTGGTACTTCAACATTTGACGGCCTTGCATTAGCCTGGGCAATCGCCCGCCATTTAATCGCAAGTTCCAAGAGTTTTACCCTGTTCGCGACGCATTACTTTGAATTAACGCAACTGCCAGATTTACATAGCACAGCAAAAAATGTGCACCTCAGTGCAGTGGAACACAAAGAACACATCGTTTTCTTACATGCCGTCAATGAAGGTCCGGCGTCGCAGAGCTATGGCTTACAAGTCGCCCAACTCGCAGGCATTCCGCAACAAGTGATCAAGGCAGCGCGCAAGCACTTAACGGAACTCGAAGCGCAATCCAAACAAAGCACGGCGCAACTCGATCTCTTCGCGCTTCATTCAACGCCTGAGTCAACCAACGAAGAACCGTCAGTCACGCCAGAAATTGATCCAAAATTGACGACGCTTTTAA
>JAIETO010000082.1 GCA_019745005.1 Burkholderiaceae bacterium | reverse complement strand
GCATCGTCTTGGTATTTGGTGTACGCCGCATTCAGCTCTGACAAGGCATGAGTCAAGGTTTCTGAGACAAACACGCCGCCGTAAGGGCCAAAATGACCCTTCACGTCAGGAAAGTTGTAATCACTTGCGTGATAGATATGTTGGGAGGAAAGCGCTTGCGGCGCTAAGTACGACGAAAACTCAGAAGGAGATGCAGATGAAATATCGGCAGAATGGGTTGCCGACAAAGATGAAACGGAAGAATTCGATTTCATGGTAGTCCTTGTAATGGTGCTTATCAAAGCAGAATGAGATGCAAGCCGCGAAACTTCGCTCTCTACTTGCGAGTTCCTCTGCGTTTGACAAACATTCTCGGTTATTGCTGATCAGCTAGTTGCACCGCTTGCATAAAAGCGCGCAACTTCGCCTCATCCTTAATGCCTTTTGCTACCTCGACACCACTGCTGATATCAAGCGCAAAAGGGCGTACCCGACGCACCGCATCGTTCACGTTTTGTACGCTCAAGCCACCACTTAAAACGACCCGAGGCGCGAGTTCTTTTGGAATGAGAGACCAATCAAAAACCTTTCCACTACCACCAAAGCTATCCACGAAGGTATCGAGCAACAAACCTGAAAACAAGGGACTTGCTGCGCGATATTCTGCGTCACATTCTAACAAATCAGTAGCGCTTGTGTCAGGTTTAACGCGAAATGCGCGCAAAAATGGGCGGTGAACACTTTTCGCTAATGCGGCGCACTGTGCGACCGTTTCGTCACCATGAAATTGCAACAACTGCACGGGTGCTGTGGCGACGACATTTTGCAATTCCTCCAGATTGGCATTGACGAACAAACCGACGCTCATCACAAAAGGAGGCAAGCCGCGAATTAGACTCGCTGCTGTTTCGGGCGCAATAAAACGGGGACTAGCCGGATAAAACACAAAACCCAAGGCATTCGCGCCTGCGTCCACAGCGACGCGCACATCCTCAGCGCGCGTGAGGCCGCAAATTTTTACTTTGGTATTTCTAGACATGATAAGAAGGTCTATCCGAAAACCTAACTATACGTGTTTGCCACCCTAGAAAGCAAAAAAAACCGCAAACTCTCGCTTGCGGTTTTCAAACCATCTTCGGACGGTGAGGCTGAAAGCCCAAATTATTAAAATGCACCAGTCTTTGAAGGAGCCTGCACCAAATTATGCGACCTTTTTCGAGTCGAAGAATTGTTCATCTTCAGTCGATCCGTGCAGTGCAGTGGTCGATGACAAACCTTGTTGAATCACCTGTGTCACCGCATCAAAGTAGCCCGTGCCAACTTCTCTCTGATGTTTTACCGCCGTGAAACCCTTCTCTGCCGCAGCGAATTCGGCTTCTTGCAATTCGACAAAAGCAGACATTTGACGGCGTGCATAGCCATGAGCCAAGTTAAACATTCCGTAGTTCAAAGCATGGAAGCCCGCCAAGGTAATGAATTGGAACTTATAACCCATCGCGCCCAATTCTTTTTGGAATTTGGCGATCGTTGCGTCGTCCAGATTTTTTTTCCAGTTAAACGACGGTGAGCAGTTATATGAAAGTAACTTGCCTGGGAATTTAGCGTGAATCGCATCGGCGAAGGCTTTTGCGAAGGCCAAATCAGGTTTGCCCGTTTCGCACCAGATCATGTCGGCATATTCAGCATAAGCCAAACCACGCGAAATGGCTTGTTGTAGACCTGGCTTGGTCTTGTAGAAACCTTCAACGGTGCGCTCGCCTGTTAAGTAAGGCTTGTCATTATCATCAATATCAGAAGTGATCAGATCTGCGGCTTCTGCATCGGTCCGAGCAAGCAACACAGTGGGCGTGCCCATCACATCAGAAGCCAAGCGCGCTGCGTTAAGCTTTTCAACGGCTTCGCGGGTTGGCACCAGAACTTTACCGCCCATGTGGCCGCATTTTTTTACTGAAGCTAATTGGTCTTCGAAATGCACGCCGGATGCGCCCGCTTCGATCATTGCTTTCATGAGTTCAAACGCATTTAACACGCCGCCAAAACCCGCTTCCGCATCAGCCACGATGGGCGCAAAAAAATCAATATCGCCACTACCTTCGGACCATTGAATTTGATCTGCCCGCGTCAGGGTATTGTTGATACGTTTGACAACCAAAGGAACTGAATTCGCTGGATAGAGCGATTGATCTGGATACATTTCGCCAGCCACGTTGGCGTCACCTGCAACTTGCCAGCCCGATAAATAGATGGCTTTCAAGCCCGCTTTGACTTGCTGCATCGCTTGATTACCTGTCAATGCACCCAGCGCATTAACGAAAGGCTCGTTATTGACCAAGTCCCACAATTTAATCGCACCTTTTTTTGCAATCGTGTGCTCGACTTGTAAAGAGCCGCGCAAACGCACGACGTCTTCCGCCGTGTAATTGCGTTTAATGCCTTTCCAACGCGGATTGGTGTCCCAATCTTTTTGAAGGGCATCGATTTGTTGTTGGCGTGTGGTCATGACTTCTCTCCTTGGTTGAATAAAAACGGTGCATCCATGAGAGAAATAGTAGGCCATATTCTGCAATGCAGCAAGGTCTTATATAAGACATATAAGTTAATTTTTATACTTTAAAATCAATAACTTAACTTTATAATTTTACTATGTGAAATGACAAACCTTAAAATGAGAAATATTTTTTGTGCAGCACGTTTAAATATTTCATAATGTGAAAAATGCTTTGCACATCCTAAAACGCATGTGAAAAAAGTGCTACTTCGCGTCGAGCATTGGAGGTTTATTGCACAAAAAAATAATCATGCAAATTTTGGTGTAAGCCTTGATCGATAACGCCATTGACCGCATTGGCGAGGCTGGTTTCTTTGACTGGGTTGTAGACAAAAACGCGATAAACGTCCGACAGCGTGAGTGCACTTGGGTTCATGACAAGTATCCAACGTTCCGTCTCGCCGTTCACCTTCCTCCACCATCGATGCTGCTTGACTTGAGGCGTATCTGCCGAGACGCGGGCAACCCAACCTAGTTCATGCATACATTCCAACAAGCCCTCTATCTCCTCTAAACCAAACCGCGTTTGAATGCGAATACTCGCAATGTCCACGGTTGCCGTTTCGTGCGCTTCTCGCGCCAACACCAAAATCTTAAGCACCGCAATCGCATCTTCAAATGCACTTCCTGGAGAGGGCACATGCCACCAACGCTCAAACTTCACCACCGGCAATGCCGCAGCAATCACTGCGCCAAACAAGGTGATCAGCCATGACAGATAAATCCACAATAGAAATATTGGCACAGCCGCCAACGCGCCATATACCACGGTGTAAGTGGGGAACTGAGTAATGAAAATGGCGAAAATTCTTTTAGCGAACTCAAACACAACCGCAGCAAATAAAGCCCCCCACACCGCATCGCGCCAATCGACCGCGCGATTAGGAACGACGACATACAGGAGGGTAAATGCGCCAGTGCTAACCAAGACAGAAAACAAGCTGTACAACATCGCGCCGATTAAGGGCGCTTTAGTGAACGCGCCTGACGTTAGGCTAAAGACAAAGGAAGTTGATGTAATCGAGATACCAATCAATAAAGGACCAAGCGTGACGATGACCCAATAAACCATGAGCCTTTGCAGTAAAGGGCGAGCCCGTTTTACATGCCAAATTTCATTAAACGTCTTATCAATCATCGCCATGGTTGCCATCGCGGTAGCAAACAATGCGAGACCGCCAAAGGCAGAAAGGCGTGTCGCCTTGGTCGCAAATTGCGTGAGATAACCAAGTACCGTCGTCGAAATATTTTTCGGCATCAAACTTTGCGTGAAATACGCTTCAAGCGCACTCTTGAATGTTGCGAATAAGGGGAAAGCGGTGAGTATCGCAAGGGCAATCGTCAAAATCGGCACGAGAGCCAAGACGGTATTGAAGGTCAAACTTCCAGCGACTTGAGGCAAACGCACTTCACGCAATCGTTGATGCGCAAAGCTAAAAAGATTTTTTAATTGTGGCCAACTTATTCCGCGCATGGCGTATTTACTCTTTTCTTTACAAATACGACGTAAGCAAAATTGTTCCAGCTAGGCTTGCTGCCGCAGGCAGTACTTCTGTACAACAAGGCAGCGCAACAACGCTGGAGCAGTTTTGCGTAAGTCCTCAAAAAAACAAAAACAAACGGCACGACATTCTAACGGCATATGAGGGCGGGCAAAAATAAGCATGCCATTTGCGTGCCGCTTTTCTTGGAGACAAGCGGCGAAAAAATAGAGTTTGAGCAATCGAATTTTGAAAATTGAGTGATTGTCCCTCTCTTACAGCAACAGTGCGCCATTGTTGCCAGATGAGAGCACGGCTATCTCCTCTATAATCCCCAATTAAGTTGAAAGAACAAAACAACCATCTTGATGACATAGCAATACGAAAACCGCCACGTCACCGTTTCCTTGAAAATGCCAAAATGAGTCAAATACCCATTACCTTGCTGGTTCTTTATTACTCTAGAAACGGCGCGACACGACGCCTAGCAGAAATGATTGCGCAAGGAATAGAAAGCATTCCCGGTTGCACTGCGCGGCTGCGCACTGTGCCTGCCGTGTCAACGGTGACCGAGGCAACGGAAGCGGATATTCCCACTGAAGGCGCGCCCTACGTAGAACATAGTGATTTAGCCGAATGCGATGGTTTAGCGCTTGGCTCGCCCACACGTTTTGGCAATATGGCGGCAGCGATGAAGTACTTTTTGGATGGCACAAGTACGCAATGGTTATCTGGCACCTTGGAAGGGAAACCAGCCTGCGTTTTTACGTCCACCGGCAGTTTGCATGGCGGGCAAGAATCTACCTTGCTAACGATGATGCTGCCGCTTTTGCACCATGGCATGCTCATCTTGGGTCTTCCCTACAGCAATCCAGCGTTAATGACTACCAGCACAGGTGGTTCACCCTATGGCGCAACACATTGGTCAGGTCTGGCGGGGAACAAAGTACTTTCAGATGAAACCAGCCAATTAGCGATCGCCCTAGGTGCGCGCCTTGCAAGCCATGCCGTAAAACTTCGGGCAAAGTCCTAATGGAAGACAATCAAAAGAAGTTCCATATAGCGGCGTGCGCGAGTTTAATTGGCTTGATTGTGCTGTCAATTCTGTGGGAGCTTGTTTTATCTCCCTTGCGGCCAGGCGGTTCCTGGCTAGTTTTGAAAGTAATTCCGCTGCTAATTCCACTTCGCGGTGTTTTGCGCCATGACAATTACACTTTACAGTGGTCATCGATGTTTATATTGCTGTACTTTACAGAAGGTGTGGTGCGGGCGGTCAGCGACAAGTCAGGTATTTCCAGCGCCTTAGCGGGAATTGAAATCTGCCTCTCGTTAATCTTCTTTTTTTGCTCTATTTTCTATTTGAGGCCGCTCAAAAAAGCAGCGAAGAACGCACAGAAAAAAGACGATATTCAAAAAGCCTGAGCCACTAAAAAATGTTAATCGACGCGAGCAGAAATTTCGCAAGTGAGATCGTAATTGCATTTACCTGCTAATTCATCCGCCGAAACGCACCAGTTTCTTCTACGCTGCCGCGACATTGTCGGAGACGAATTTGTTCTATCCGACACACCGTTGATGGAAGGTTACGTAACCGATTGGCGCAAGCGCGCGGTGCGATCAGCCATCGCCGTGCTTCTACCAGCAAGCGCCGAGGAAACAGCCCGGCTCGTGGCTCTTTGTGCGGAGTTTGCTATTCCCATCGTTCCACAAGGAGGCAATACGGGCTTGGTGTTGGGCAGTATTCCGAGCGAAACGGGGCATGCGGTCGTAATGTCCACACGCCGACTAAACCGAATTCGTGCCGTCGATACAGACAACAATACGATGACAGTCGAAGCGGGATGCCTACTAGAGAATATCCAGCAAGCGGCACTCAATTCTGATCGTTTTTTTCCCTTATCCTTGGCTTCTGAGGGAAGTTGCACAATAGGTGGCAACCTTTCTACCAATGCGGGAGGAACGGCAGTTCTGCGCTACGGCAACATGCGTGACTTATGCCTGGGTCTCGAAGTTGTCACGCCAATCGGTGAAATTTGGAACGGTTTGCGGGCTCTAAGAAAAGATAATACGGGTTATGCCCTACGCGACTTGTACATTGGCGCGGAAGGAAGCTTGGGATTGATCACCGCCGCTGTGCTCAAACTTTATCCAGTGCCACGTGCCAAAGCAACCGCGATTGTGGCTCTCGCTTCAGTTGGCGACACATTAAAATTATTTCACTTTGCCCAAGCGCAATGCGGTACCGATTTATCTGCGTTTGAATTCATGTCAGACTTTTGTTTACGTTTGGTTCAAAAGTATCAGGCGCAGACGACGTCATTATTTAAAGCAAGCTTCCCACAGTACGCCTTGCTCGAATTGAGCAGCCAAGACGAAGACCATATCGTTCAGCAGAAATTGAACGAGTTATTGAACCAAGCAAGCCAGCGCTGCGTGATCCAAAATGCTGTGGTCGCGAGTTCCGAGAAACAAGCAAATATGCTTTGGTCTCTACGAGAAAACATCTCTGCGGCGCAGTCAAAAGAGGGCAAGAACATTAAACACGATGTTTCCCTTCCACTATCCGCAATTCCCCAGTTTATTGAACAAACTGACGCGCTTCTTGCTAAACATTATCCCGGTTGCCAAATCGTTGCGTTTGGCCATATCGGTGATGGCAACCTACACTACAACGTCTCCGCACCACAAGGGACGAGCGTCGACACTTTTCTCAATGACCAGCAGGAAATCAACCGCATAGTGCATGATCAAGTTCATGCATTTTTTGGTTCAATTTCGGCCGAACATGGGCTTGGCGAGTTAAAACGTGATGAAATTTTGCGCTATAAGTCGCCGTTAGAAATACAATTAATGCGATCAATCAAACATGCCTTAGACCCAAAAAATTTAATGAACCCTGGAAAAGTCATTGAAGGATAAACATGAAACTTTCTACATTCACGCAACTACTACTCTGCTCAGCGCTCACGCTTGGGGTTTCTGAAGCCGAAGCAGAAACCTATAAATGCGAAAAAGATGGGCGAACAACATTTACCGAAATTCCCTGCACGGACGGCAAAGCTAGCGAACTGAAGCTAAACTCAAATGCCAACCCTGTCACGGACAGCGAATACCAACGCGCTTTGAAGAACAAAAAAAATGATGAAGCTACATTAAAAAAAATCGAAACGACGCGCGATAAGGAACTAGCAAAACAGGACAAAGAGAACAAAGCACTCGTTGCTAAAAATGAAAAAAAGAAAGAGAAATGCGCCGACCTGCAACAAAAACTAAAGTGGGCGCAAGAAGATGCGAGAAATGCGAGCATCAAAAATGAAGAGAAAGCCAAAACCAAAGTCAGGCGCGCTAGCGAAAAAGCCGACCAGGCTTGCCGCAACTAGAATGCGCTCATTTGAGCAACTAGCACAAACTTCCAAGGCGCTTATTTAAGCGGCGAACTCCATACCCGACAACTTCAACGCGCCGAGAATCGCGCCGAGAATCGCGCCGAGAATCGCACCGAAAAACGTACGGTGAAACGTGCCAAAATTAAAAGGAATTTCGCCGCTTCAGCTAAAAACTTTCCCAGCTATCGTCGGACGTATCCTTATTGGATTTTTTAGTTGCCTTGGTTTGCTGACTCATCGCGAGTTGTTGACGCGCCATTGGTGATGCCTGCGCCATCGAACGTGCTGTATTTTGTTGAGCACGTGAGGTTTTGACAGACGACAAATGATTCTGATTCAATTTAAACACATCCACAGACTTCGCTAATTCGGCAGACTGTTCTTCCATGCTTTCAGCGGCAGCGGCCGCTTGCTCGACCAACGCAGCATTTTGTTGCGTCATTTCGTCCATTTGCGTAATGGCGAGGTTGACCTGCTCAATCCCCGCGCTTTGCTCTTGGCTCGCCGCCGTAATTTCGCTCATGATGTCCGCCACGTGCTGCACGCTCGTCACGATCTCATCCATGGTTTTACCCGCTTCATCAACCAACTTACTTCCTTGATCGACTTTAGCGACCGAGTCACCGATCAAATCTTTAATCTCCTTTGCGGCACTCGCGCTGCGCTGGGCAAGGCTACGAACTTCTGACGCTACCACGGCGAACCCACGTCCTTGTTCTCCCGCCCTTGCCGCTTCAACGGCTGCATTCAACGCCAAAATATTGGTTTGGAAAGCGATTCCATCGATGACAGAAATGATGTCCACAATTTTCCGTGAGCTTTCTTTGATCGACCCCATAGTGGACACGACTTGACCAACAACAGCGCCACCTTTTACCGCAACACCACTCGCAGACACCACCAATTGATTGGCTTGGCGGGCGTTATCGGCGTTTTGTTTTACTGTTGAGGTTAATTCTTCCATGGAGCTTGCCGTCTCCTCTAAAGAACTCGCCTGCGACTCCGTCCTACTCGACAAATCGGCATTGCCAGAGGCAATTTCACGTGAGGCCACGGAAATCGTGTCAGTGCCTTCTTTAATTTTGAGTACCGTGTTGATCAAGTTCTCCTGCATTTGCTTCAAAGATGCTAAGAGATCACTAAGTTCGTCGTGGCCTTGCGCATCGATAGTGCTGGTCAACTCGCCCGCAGCAATACGATCGGCGTAACGAGCTGCGCGTTTAAGGGGCGCGGCGATCGAGCGGGATATCACCCACCCGCCAAAAGCGCCAAAGCCTATCGTTAAAATACCAATCAAAATCATCACCCGCACTGAAGACTGATAATTGACTTTTGACTCTTCAAAAGTTATTTTCATCGCTTCGTTTTGGAAATGCGCAAGCTCACCCAAAGCGACGGACCAGGTTTCATGCGGCGCACTGAAGTCAGTTTGCAAAAGGTTGGCCGCATCAAAGTAATTCGCTTCAGCGGAAAACGCCTTGATTTTTCCTATCACTTGCAAAAGCGCTTGTTTTTGATTCGCGACCTTCATGAAGGCAGCCTCAGACTCGTTGCCTGATATGAGGTTTTTCAAAATCAATTCAGACTTCGCGTAATCATCGAGCGTCTGTGCCAGTTTTTTTGCTTCACGTTCGCCCTCCGCTGTATCGGTAGGCGCCGTCATCTTGCGCAAAATCAAGGCAAGTGCGCGCCCCTGCGAGCGCATCTCAACCGCTGCATTGAGTGCCGCGACTTTATTGTTCACGATGTAATCGGTCGACTTGTGCAACTGGCTCATGCGGAATAAGCCCATCAGCAGAATCACCGTAGACAGCGCAAGCACTAAGCTAAAACCAAGGGTGAGGCGTGTTGCAATTTTGAGATGCGTAAGACGGTTCATACAATTCCTCTAGTAAAAAACTATTACGGAAAAAACTACTCGTCAAAGATTCATTCCTCGGGTTGAGGACGGCAGGTACAGGTTTTTGGCATGTACCGTTGCAAACTGCAAATCGTGTGCAACTTGTGATTAAGAAACACAGAAAAGATAAGCGGAAAGCCACTATTCATCGGTGGCTTGCTCACAATACTACCGGAAAAATTTTGGCCTGCCCAGCAGGAATCGAACCTGCGACCCCGAGCTTAGAAGGCTCGTGCTCTATCCAACTGAGCTATGGACAGGTCGTAAGATAATCTACAAAGCGTCTAAGTCACTTGCCCTGTAAATCAGAAGCAGGAGTGTACCTTGTATCGGTCTTGTATTCAAGGTGAATACGACCGCCCAACGGCACTCAAGGCTCAGGCTGCCAGACTATCGACTAAGCGGCGAGCCATGTTTTGCGCAGTTTCTGCCGCACTTGCCTCTACCATCACCCGCAACAGTGGCTCTGTACCGGATGCCCGTATCAACACGCGTCCTGCATCGCCAAGTTCCGCTTCAACGAGTGCCTTTTCACTCTTCAATTTGGCGTTATTTTGCCAATCAAAGCCAGGCGTCACTTTCACGTTGATCAACACTTGCGGGAAAAGTTTTAAATCGTCAAAACATTGATCCAGTGTTTTGTTGTTGCGCCTTAAAGCTGATAACACTTGCAACGCTGACACAATCCCATCGCCTGTCGTGTGCTTATCGAGGCAGAGCAAATGGCCAGAACCTTCGCCACCTAGTAACCAACCGCGCTCTTGCATTTGCTCCAACACATAACGGTCACCCACTTTAGCGCGGGCAAATCCGACGCCTAATTTTTTTAGCGCTAACTCCACCGCCATATTCGTCATGAGCGTGCCGACGACACCAGGCACGGCGCCAACTGCAAGTCGATCAATCACCATCAAATACAGCAACTCGTCGCCGTTATAGATTCGACCATGCCGATCAACCATCACCAAGCGGTCGGCATCACCATCTAAGGCAACGCCAATATCTGCGTGGTTCGCTTTTACAGCACGGGCTAAGGCCTCTGGTGCGGTCGCGCCAACATTGTCATTGATGTTAAAACCGTTGGGCGTATTTCCTATCGCAATGACCTCAGCGCCCAGCTCATGGAACACTTGTGGTGCCATATCGTATGCAGCACCATGGGCGCAATCGACAACGATTTTTAGTCCGCGCAAATCTAATTCATTGGGATACGTGCTCTTACAAAATTCAATGTAACGCCCGTTTGCGTCACGCAATCGATGTGCTTTGCCCAAGCGATCTGAGCTAACACAAGCCATCTCGCGCTCTAACTGGGCTTCAATCGCCAGTTCTACCTCGTCGGGCAATTTGTTTCCTTGCGCAGAGAAAAATTTTATGCCGTTATCGTCGAAGGGATTATGCGATGCAGAAATCACTACCCCAGCAGAAAGCCGCAATGCCCGCGTCAAATAAGCGACTGCGGGTGTGGGCATAGGGCCAGAAAGCATGACATCGACGCCCGCTGCGGCAAAACCTGCTTCCAACGCTGCTTCCAGCATATAGCCAGAGACACGCGTATCTTTACCAATCAATACTGTCGGTTTTTTCTCGCCTGTATTGTCCGCGCGCGCCAAAACCATGCCAGCCGCATAGCCCAAGCGCATCACGAAGTCTGGGGTGATTGGACTGACACCCACTTTGCCGCGAATACCATCTGTCCCAAAATATTTTCTGCCCATCGTATTACTCATTTCTATTCGATTTAGTTGTTACGGAGGCTTTGATTTAGTTCCTGCGCGACCAAATTTTTAATCTGTGATGCTCGCTGTACTCTTGTAAAGGTATGCTTCTCGATTCAAACTTTGACCGCTCGTTCCACTTAATCAGAGCTTCCTGAATGCTTGCCAAACTTTCAAAGCGTCTACTGTCTCAGCCACATCGTGCACGCGGATCAGATGAGCCCCTTGCTTAGCGGCAAACAGCGCCGCCGCAACGCTGCCTGCCATTCGCTGCTCAATCGGTTTGCCTGTTAGCGCGCCGATCATTGATTTTCGTGACACGCCGACCAAGACTGCTGCCCCTAATTCCGATGAATAAGAGCCTAATTGCTCAAAAATCTCGATATTATGCGCCAAAGTTTTTCCGAATCCAAATCCCGGATCGACACAAATCCGTTCACGCGCGACACCGTGTGTCGCAAGCAATGCGATTTTTTCCCGCAAAAAATCGATGATTTCACGATTAACATCTTTATATTGCGGTTGCAATTGCATATCGCTGGGTGTGTTCTGCATGTGCATCACGCACAGACCAACCTCGCTTTGCGCAACCGCCTCGCGCGCCGCAAGCAAGCCAAAACCGCCCACATCATTCACCATATCAACGCCTGCAATCACCGCTTCGCGCATGACTTCTGGTTTTCGGGTATCGATTGACAGGGCTTTACCGCAATCGCGCAACGCAAAAATTGCTGGCATGACGCGATCAAGCTCCTCTTGCAAGGACAGCGGCGTCGCGCCTGGTCGTGTCGATTCGCCGCCGATGTCAATAATATCGACGCCATCGCGAATCATTTTTTCTGCATGATTAAGTGCTTGATCTAAATGCTGATACCGGCCGCCATCAGAAAAAGAGTCAGGCGTCACATTTAATATGCCCATGACAATCGGGATAGATTGCGGTTGATTTAGGCGAAATTGAAAACGCCCACAGGAGAGTATTTGCATAATCCAAACAATGACAGTCAATACGAAAAAACTTGGCAAGCCACATGCCGAGGCCGCCAAATACTATACAAGCATCTACTTCTTTGCAAATCGAATCCTTTGCAATTGATAAACATGATTTTCACGATTTGTCGCTTCGTTCATCGCACTTACTCAAGATGCACTTTGCAAAAATGGTGGTTGCCATAGAAACTGATGTTTCGCACGTACTGAATCAATCCACACTCCCCTAGAATTAATGACGCGTGCTTCCAAGCTGTGCACTTTAATTACCTTCGTCGAATTAAATTTTGGGCATAAGATAACAATCACGTAATAGGCTCGCCATTTTTTATTTATGTCCAATTTCATACAAAAAACGCCCTACAAAAAGAACCTCACATTGCACGAACTAAGTCACATTGGTCGCTCATTAGAAGCCGATAAAGACCAATTAGTGAGCGCACTTACTGGAGGAAACATGTTACTTACGCACGTTCCTAAGGGCATTTATGCCTTTGAGCTTCATGCGAACACAGAATTCATTTTTTGCGTTGATGGACACATCATTTTAGAGACCGATCAAGACGAGATGGTACTCGCCAATGCGGGCCAGCTAATCGAAATTTCACCGCAGACGCGCCATCGTTTCGGCGCACAATCCAACGCTGTGATCATGACGATTACGCAAACAAAGTCAGAAACACTTTCAGCCATTTCAAGTCCAACACTCAGCACACACTAGTTCTCATGGCTCAAACTCAAATTGACATTATTCAGCACCATTGTGCTGAAAGCGCTGGCGAAATATTGCATTGGGCGCAAGCCAGAAGTATCAGATTACAAGTTTATCGAGCAGATTTAGCACAACTTCCCGCGCCCAATGATCACCCTTGCATCATTTTAGGTGGTCCTTACTCATCGCTGGGCGACGAAGAGTGGTTGCGCGCAGAACGCGAATGGCTGAGCGCCAAACTCAAAACAGACGCAAAAGTTTTCGCCATTTGTTTAGGTGCCCAACTGCTTGCTCTCGCTTCTGGTGCGCAAGTCAAAAAGATGCCTACAATTGAATCAGGCTGGTCGAACGTGCGTTTTTCAGATACCTCCAGTCTAGACTTCATGACTTGGCACGAAGACCAATTCACATTACCGCCTAACGGTCAACCCGCCGCACGCAATGAAAACTGCTTGCAGATGTTTCGTCTTCCAAAAGACCGAATTGGAGTGCAATTTCACCCAGAGTGGAATGCGGAAAGCATTGCTAGCTTAAATGACTATTGCGGCGTGGCGTCGCCATTACCACGTGAAATCGATGCAGAAAGATTCGCAGCCGTTTCCACTTGGTTGCATCTGCAATTGGATGAATGGTTAGAAAGAAGCTCGAATTAGCGACATTAAGGGATTAAGCACGACGCCCCAACTTAACTTGTTTTCGAGAACGTTAGAAGGTTTGACACGCTACCGAAAACTACATGAACAATTAGGGAAGCTCTGATTAAGTGTAGCGAGCGGTCAAAGTTTGAATCGAGAAGCGCACCTGTACGACTGTACAGCGAGCACGGTAGCCGGAGTCGCAGGTTCAAAATTTGGCCGCGCAGTAACTTAATCAGAGCTTCCTTAGGCAAATGCCTATTGATTGCGGAGATTTGATGATCCTCTTTGGAAATGTAATTGGCACGTTGGGCGCTGCTGCAATTATCTTTGCCTACGCCATGCTGCAAAGCGCTAGGTGGGAAGCGACGCGTTTGGCGTTTTCATGCACTAACGCCATCGGTGCTGGCTTTATTTTGATTTCCTTGGCAATTGAGCCCAATTTGCCCTCGATTATTATCGAGTCATTTTGGCTACTAATTAGTTTGCTAGGGATACTCCGCTGGTATAAAGACCGCTCATGCAAAAATAGAGATTAAATCTCCTCGCCCGTATGCGGCGTTGCGTCGTCGCCTTTGTCATCCGAACTCGGCGTTGCCGCATCGTCTCCCACTTCGTCGGTTTTTCGCTCAGCTCTCGACTTCAATTTCTCTTCTTTTTTCTTCTTTTTCGCCAATTCTTTTTGACGTTTATCGTATCCGTAATTTGGAGTAGCCACAGTATGCTTTCAAGTTTTTCAAGGACTGTAACACGTGCGCAGAAAATTGACCCACGAATCTTTTGCCCAAGGCGCAGTCCACACATAGTGGCGTGGTAATGAACTGTTAGAATGCGACAAATTGAAAAAAAACTCGCACACGCATTTTTTAACACAACATTAACCCTAACGGAGCCCTTATGAGCACGCTTAAAGCAGTTATGCAGACCAACAAAGGTACGATCAATATCAACTTATTTGATGATAAAACACCTGTTACTGTCGCCAATTTCGTCAATCTTGCCACGCGCGGCTACTATGATGGCCTGTCCTTCCATCGTGTTATCGGCAATTTTATGATTCAAGGCGGTTGCCCTGACGGTACTGGTATGGGCGGCCCAGGTTACAAGTTCGAAGACGAATTTGTTTCTGAACTTAAGCACGATAAGCCAGGCATCTTGTCGATGGCCAATGCGGGACCCGCGACCAATGGCAGCCAATTTTTCATTACGCACCTACCAACACCGCATTTGAATGGCAAGCATTCTGTTTTCGGCGCGGTTGTCAGTGCGGACGATCAAAAAGTCGTCAACAGTATTGCTAAAGGCGACGTGATCGAAAAACTCACTATTGAAGGCGATACAACGGCATTGATGGCGCAAGTCGCTGAGAAGCTCACCGCCTGGAACCAAACGATAGACAAACGTTTTCCGCAATTGCAAAAGTAATTTCGTCCATTCGCCAAAACAAAAATGCCGCAATCAGTGCGGCATTTTTTTCAACTAGTTTGAGAGACTCAATCAGGCGTGAGCGATAGATGTCACAAGCGGCTACACACCAATTTTCTCCAGCATACTGCCCAATTCGCGCAAGGCCGGTTCTAATTTTGGATGGCGCGCCGCAAAACGTGCGGACAAAGCCAATGAACGATCACTTAGCGCGGTAAATACAGGGTCATCCGGCGTTTCTTGGTTTGCCAGTACATGAGAAATATCGTGCCCCAATTCTTCAAGTAAACTCTTTAGCTCCTCATCCAGCCCGTCAGTCTCCATCAATCCATCATGCAATTGTTTTAGCATGAGCTTTAGATTTTCTTTTTCCACGGTGATTCTCCTTTTGCGTCAACGACGCTGAGCCAAACAAGTGAATTTGCAGCGGCCTCTGTATAGCCTCTTGCAATACGAAGATGTTGTTTTGAGTATAGTCCTTTACGCTTTAAATACCAGTGCGATCGCTTCTGCGGCGATGCCTTCCTCACGCCCTAAATAGCCTAAACGCTCATTGGTTTTGGCCTTCACATTAACGCGGTCAATCGCAAGTTGGCAATCTTCCGCAATATACGCGACCATGCTTGCAATGTGTGGTGCCATTTTCGGCTTTTGCGCAATGATCGTTGCGTCAATGTTACCAATACGAAAACCTGCCGCCTTCAAACGCAAAACTGTCTCGCGTAACAATTTTCTTGAATCCGCCCCTGCAAACTGTGCGTCGGTATCGGGAAAATGACGTCCAATATCCCCCAAAGCCGCCGCACCCAAAATTGCGTCGGTAATGGCATGCAACAGCACGTCCGCATCCGAATGTCCAAGAAGCCCCAAGTGGTGCGGTATGTCAACGCCACCTATGATTAACTTGCGCCCAGCGGTCAAAGCGTGGCAATCATAACCCTGACCTACTCTGAAATTAGGTAAAGCACTCTCCATCTTTTGATTCTCCTCAAATCGTACTTAAATAGCTGGCAATCAACGCGAAGTCGTCGGGACGCGTCAGTTTGCTATTTCGTTGATGTCCTTCAACTAACATTGGGGTAAGGCCAAGTGCCTCGATTGCACTTGCCTCATCCGTGACCTTGCTTGCATCCAAGAGCGCTTTTTTTAATAACCCATGACGAAACATTTGCGGTGTTTGCGCCAACCATAATCCTTCGCGATTAATCGTTTCTAAGCGACCATTTTGAAAACGTTTAACCGTATCAACCACAGGTAAGGCTAACAGACCTCCGACGGCGTGATCTGCGACTGTCTCGATTAACTTCGTGATGAGTGCCGAACCTATCGCGGGCCGCGCCGCATCGTGCACTAACACCCAATCTGTTTCACGTAATTGATGATGGTGA
The DNA here is from genome assembly GCA_019745005.1 of Burkholderiaceae bacterium. Taxonomy (GTDB): domain Bacteria; phylum Pseudomonadota; class Gammaproteobacteria; order Burkholderiales; family Burkholderiaceae_D; genus Undibacterium. The sequence goes on along the minus strand of JAIETO010000082.1, from coordinate 4,709 downwards.
GTACTCATGTGCAGCAAACCATTCGTAACAGAGGCCTGTCGCGTCGCGCCACCACAGCGCAAAACAGTCACGCGCGCCGAACAAAGCTGTAACTCGTCAATATAAGCATCCTCGGCACTCACAACGATAAACACGTGGGCGATTTGTGGTGTTGCGAGGAAAGCCGCGACCGTATGAGCGATGACAGACCGACCCGCAATTTCCATGTATTGTTTCGGGCACTGTGCACCCATACGTGCGCCGACACCCGCAGCAGGAATGAGCGCCACATATCGGGCTTGGCTATTTGTGGTTGGATCGTCGGGCTGCATGGCAAAAATTGCTGTCTAAAATTGCTACGTTTGGGTTCGTTTATAATTGGGCGTCATTTTAACCGCCCTTTCTCCTATGTTCCTTCTGCACTTTGAGTTCTCTGTGCTCAAGAATAGACATAGCGAGTATGCACCAAACACCATCCATGTCCTTTGATTTCACTAAAGCCATTCCAAAAACTGGTCATCGGCTTGCGTTGCCCAACTTACACGGTTCCGCTGACGCCTACGCTATTGCGCAAGCGGCGAGCGCGCATCAGCAGCAAAAGCGTCTATTAACGGTCTTTGTAGCGAACCCAAGCGATGGTCAACGTTTGCTTGATGAAATACCTTGGTTTGCGCCGCAGCTTCGTTGCCATTTTTTGCCTGATTGGGAGACCTTACCCTACGACGCCTTTTCTCCGCATCAAGACTTGGTTTCCGAACGTTTAGCAACGCTCTATGAAATCAATAGCGGCAATTGCGACGTATTGATCGTACCTGCGACAACAGCGCTATTGCGCATGGCACCACCCTCTTTCTTAGCGGCCTACACGTTTTTCTTCCGCCAAGGCGAAACACTGAATGAAAGTAAGCTCAAGTCACAATTGACCTTGGCTGGCTACGCGCATGTGTCTCAAGTCATGTCGCCTGGCGAGTATTCTGTGCGGGGCGGCTTAATCGATTTGTTTCCGATGGGATCAGTGCTGCCCTACCGTATCGATTTGTTTGGTGACAGTATTGAGACCATACGCACTTTCGATGCCGACACGCAGCGTTCGCTGTATCCCGTCAAAGAAGTACGCTTGCTGCCCGGTCGTGAATTTCCTATGGATGAAGCGGCGCGCACGGCTTTTCGCAGCCGTTGGCGTGAACAATTTGAAGGAGACCCTTCAAGATCAAGCATTTACAAAGATATAGGAAGCGGCATCCCTTCGGCAGGCATTGAGTATTATTTGCCATTGTTTTTTGATGCCACAGCCACCCTATTTGATTACTTACCGGAGCAGACGCATTTCGTTTTAATCGGTGATATTGACGAAGCCATTCAGCGTTTCTGGGTTGATACAAAATCGCGCTACCAATTTCTTAAATCGAATCGTGAGCGCCCATTACTTGCACCAGAAAGTCTTTTCTTACGCGACGAAGATTTTTTTTCTGCATTGAAAAACGAAGCACGTTGGGTCATCAATAATGGTGGCGCCGCCTCGGAAATTTCTAGCTTTTTGCCCGATGTGGCCGTGAATCGTCGTGCTGACGATCCGCTTACCAACTTGCGCTCTTACCTGCTGCAAAGCAAGCAACGTGTGATGATCTGCGCTGAGAGCCTGGGCCGGCGCGAGACCTTGCAACAGTATTTTGCTGAATACAATATCCATATCAATTTGTGCGATGGCTATACGGACTTTATCACCGGAAGCGGCAAACTCATGCTGGGAGTCGCACCATTGCACGCAGGCTTCGCCTTAAGCGATGTGAGTTTCATTACCGAAACCGAACTTTATGCCGGTTCTGGGAAGCGCATAGGGCGTAAAAAACAAGAAGCGGTGACGCAAGTCGAGCACATGGTGCGCGACTTGTCGGAGCTAAAAATCGGTGACCCAGTCGTCCATAGCAATCATGGTATTGGCCGCTACATGGGACTCATCAGCATGGATTTGGGTGAAGGCGAAACCGAATTTTTGCACTTGGAGTATGCCAAAGACACCAAGTTATATGTGCCAGTCGCCCAACTGCACGTTATTTCAAGGTATTCAGGCGCGTCACCTGACGATGCGCCTTTGCATTCTTTGGGCTCTGGCCAATGGGAGAAAGCCAAGCGCAAAGCGGCGCAGCAAATTCGCGATACAGCCGCCGAACTGCTCAACCTGTATGCGCGCCGGGCACTTCGCCAAGGCCATGCATTTGAGTTTTCCGCCAAAGATTACGACGCCTTCGCGGAGTCGTTTGGCTTCGAAGAAACGCCTGATCAAGCAGCCGCCATCAACGCGGTGATTGGCGATATGACCTCTGGCAAACCCATGGATAGACTGATCTGCGGCGATGTCGGATTTGGTAAAACTGAAGTCGCCTTGCGTGCTGCTTTTGTCGCCGTCATGGGTGGCAAGCAAGTCGCCATTTTGGCACCAACCACACTGCTTGCGGAGCAACACGCACAAACCTTTGCGGACCGTTTCGCCAATTGGCCCGTGCGCATTGCTGAACTTTCTCGTTTCCGCAGCGGCAAAGAAATTGCGCAGGCAATTAAAGGGATGGGCGACGGTACGCTAGACATCGTGATCGGTACGCACAAATTGCTGTCGGATGATGTGAAATTCTCACGCCTTGGCCTTGTCATCATTGACGAAGAACACCGTTTCGGCGTGCGCCAGAAAGAAGCACTCAAATCGCTACGCGCTGAAGTGGACGTGCTGACTTTAACGGCCACGCCGATTCCACGCACCTTGGGCATGGCGCTAGAAGGCTTACGCGACTTTTCGATTATTGCCACGGCGCCACAAAAGCGTTTGGCCATCAAAACGTTTGTCCGCAGCGAAGATAATTCGGTAATTCGTGAAGCTTGCATACGCGAATTGAAGCGCGGTGGTCAGGTCTATTTCTTACATAACGAAGTCGAAACCATCGAAAACCGCAAGGCGATGCTAGAAGCATTGTTGCCAGAAGCCCGCATCGCTGTCGGCCACGGGCAAATGCATGAACGAGACTTGGAAAAAGTCATGCGCGATTTCGTCGCACAACGACATAATATTTTGCTCTGTACGACGATTATCGAAACCGGTATTGACGTACCCACGGCGAATACCATCATCATGCACAGAGCCGACAAATTTGGCTTGGCGCAGTTGCACCAATTACGTGGGCGGGTTGGCCGCTCTCATCACCAAGCGTACGCCTACTTGTTAGTGCACGATGTGCAAAGTCTCACCAAACAAGCAAACCGCCGCCTCGATGCGATACAACAAATGGAAGAGCTTGGCAGCGGCTTTTATCTCGCCATGCACGACCTAGAAATTCGTGGCGCAGGCGAAGTCTTGGGCGACAACCAGTCTGGTGAAATGCACGAAATCGGCTTTCAAATGTATTCCGATATGCTGAGCGAAGCGGTACGTGCGCTTAAAGCGGGTAAAGAGCCAGACTTAGCAGCGCCCATGTCGACCATGACAGAAATCAACCTCCATATTCCTGCGCTGCTACCCAGCGATTTCTGCGGCGACGTGCACGAACGCCTGTCCATCTACAAACGACTCGCGAATGGAAAGAAAGCCGAAGACATTGACGCTTTACAAGAAGAGTTGATCGACCGCTTCGGCAAGTTGCCAGAGCCCGTCAAATCGCTCTTAGAAACACATCGATTGCGCGTAGCCTCAAAGCTTTTAGGCATTATTAAAATTGATGCCCATAGTGAAGCGGCGACCTTACAATTTGAGCCGCAACCGCCTATTGACGCAATGCGCATCATCAACCTCATCCAAAAAAATAAACATATCAAACTGAATGGCCAAGACAAATTGCGCATTACCGCCAACATGCCTGACCTCGCGTCTAGGGTGGCACAAATAAAAACCACCTTAAAAGCCTTACAGTAATTACTTGATCGATCACCGCTATGCAAAACATCACACTGCAAGGTTTGCGCGCCATCCTGAGCCAAGATCTCAAACTCATTAAACACATCGCCGATCTTGCGCACGCAGAAAAAATTGTCCCCATAAATCAACATGCTGTGCGCCTTAAGCATGTTGAACTGCATGGCGATGTGCGCCAACAAATTGAAACCGAATGCTACCAAGCGATGTTAGATATCGCCGTAACACCCGCCGCACAGACACTGCAAGATTTCGGCTTAGTTGCCATGGACATGGATTCCACCCTGATCACCATCGAGTGCATAGACGAAATTGCAGACATGCAGGGGTTGAAAACAGAGGTCGCGGCAATAACTGAAGCGGCAATGCGCGGCGAAATTGAATTTCGTGAAAGTTTGACCCATCGTGTCGCCTTGTTAAAAGGCTTGCCAGCAAGCGCGCTGCAGCGAGTGATTGATCAGCGCTTGGTGCTTTCCTTGGGGGCAGAGGAAATGCTCACGAAGGTGCAGGCGGCGGGCTTAAAAACTTTATTGGTGTCTGGCGGTTTTACTTTTTTTACCGAGCGCATGAAACAGCGACTAGGGCTCGATTTTGCGCATGCTAACCACTTAGAAATCGCGGACGACAAGCTGACGGGAAAAGTCCTTGGGCCCATTGTTGATGCTGACGAAAAACAGCGCACGGTCGAACGCGTATGCGCCGAGTTGGGTATCTCAACGAAGCAAGCCATCGTCATGGGCGACGGTGCTAACGATTTAAAGATGATGGCTATCGCGGGCATGTCGGTGGCATTTCGAGCGAAACCGGTGGTACGTGCAAAAGCCGACGTAGA
>JAIETO010000249.1 GCA_019745005.1 Burkholderiaceae bacterium | reverse complement strand
GTCAGCAAAATGGCAGAGTCACCGCAACAAGTGAGCCAATTCTTAGAAGAACTCGCGACACGCGCGCGGCCATTTGCGGAGAACGACTTGGCACAATTGCGCGACTTTGCACGTGAGGAACTCGGCATTGACGACATGCAAGCGTGGGACAGCACATATGCATCCGAAAAGTTGCGTGAAAAGCGCTACGCGTTTTCCGAGCAAGAGCTAAAACAGTATTTTCCTGAACATAAAGTAATAGACGGCTTGTTTCGCGTTATCCGTAGCCTTTTTGACGTTGAGATCAGTGTCGAGCAAGCCGAGACATGGCATCCTGATGTGCAGTTTTACCGGATAACCCGCGAAGGAAAACTCATCGGGCAATTCTATCTCGACCTATACGCCCGCAACGGCAAACGCGGTGGTGCTTGGATGGACGATGCACGCAGCCGCAGACGAACGGCAGAGGGCATACAAACGCCCGTTGCCTACCTGACCTGTAATTTCAACGAACCCGTCATTGTTGATGGCGTCAAAAAGTCAGCCACGTTTAGCCACGATGAAGTCATCACGATATTTCACGAGTTTGGCCACGGCTTGCACCACTTGCTCACTCAAGTCGAAGACCTTTCCGTTTCCGGTATATCTGGCGTTGAATGGGACGCCGTTGAACTCCCATCGCAATTTATGGAAAACTTTTGTTGGGAGTGGGACGTACTGCAGCACATGACAGCCCACGTTGAAACTGGAGAAAGTTTGCCACGCAGCCTGTTTGACAAAATGATCGCGGCGAAGAACTTTCAATCTGGCTTACAGACTTTGCGACAAATCGAATTTTCCCTATTTGATATGCGCTTGCATGACAATCTCGACATCGACGCGCCGAATATTGTGCAAACCGTATTAGACCAAGTAAGAGCCGAAGTAGCCGTATTGGTGCCTCCAACATTCAACCGCTTCCAGCATTCCTTCGGCCACATCTTCGCGGGCGGCTATGCGGCGGGTTATTTTAGCTATAAATGGGCTGAAGTCCTTTCAGCCGACGCCTACGCTGCGTTCGAAGAAGCAATGGCAAGCGAAGGGAGTACACTATCGCGACGTATCGGTGAGAAATTTCAGCGCGAGATTTTGGAGGTAGGTGGGTCCCGCCCGGCGCTTGCATCTTTCACCGCCTTCCGCGGGCGCGAGCCGAAAATCGATGCACTACTTCGGCACCATGGCATGGCAGCTTGAATTAACGAACTTAAGGACAAAAAACAATGAAACAGATTGCTTTAAAAGTCGCCGTTCAACGTTTTGGTTTAGTCGGATTAACCATGGCGGTATGTCTGCTCGGACAAACAGCGCAAGCACAATTGTATAAATGGGTTGGCCCTGACGGTAAAGTAACGTACAGCGATACACCTCCGCCTGCAGGCGCCAAGCAATTAAATACAAAAGCGGCGAATGCCGGCGGTGGCTCTAGTGTCCCCTTGCCCGCAGACGTGGCGGCAGCGGTTGCAAAAAATCCCGTGGTGCTTTACACCGCACCGAACTGCAACCCATGTAACGACGGCCGCGCTTTGCTGAAGAAGCGTGGCGTGCCGTTTAGCGAAAAAACCATTACAAGTTATGAAGATGGTGAAAAATTAAAGCAAATTAGCGGGCAAACTTCATTGCCATTCTTAACGATCAGTAGCACCAAATTTTCTGGCTATAGCAGCACAGAGTGGGAGCAAGCGCTAAGCAGCGCGGGCTACCCAGAAAGCAATAAGTTGCCAAAGGATTTTAAATATGCGGAAGCTGAGCCTGCCGTGCCTTTACCCCTGCCTGTAGTCAAAGCAGAGCCTGAAAAACGAGTCGTGCCACCACCAAAGCCGAAACCCGCGCCTGATTCAGGTATTCGCTTTTAAGGTTTTACGATGGCGACGACCGAGCGAACAACAAAAATCGCTTTCCATACCAACATCACGGACAAAAGTCATTACGTGTGCCGCCTGATTCGTAAAGCGAATGCGGCAGATTGTCGCATCGTCGTGTTGCAAGACGACCCTGCCCAACTTTTAGCACTTGATGAAGCACTATGGACGTTTGCCGATACCAGCTTCTTGCCGCACGTGTTTTCCGACGACCCGAACGCTGTGAGTACTCCAATTATCCTTGCCAAGAACGTTGTTCAAGAATTCCCCCATTACGAACTCTTAATCAATCTATCGAACCAAGTCCCTGCAAATTTTGATCGCTTCGACCGGCTGATTGAAATCATAACGACCGACCAAGACGACAAGCTAGCCGGACGACAGCGCTACAAAACTTATCAACAAGCCGGCTACACGCCAGAACATTTAGAAGTTAAAACCGCATGAATTCTCAAATCGACGTCACGATACCTATCCTCACTGAAGTTATCGCTCCCGACGATGGGGCTGAAAATGATTTCAGTGGCTCGGTTTTGCTCCCTCATAGCTCCGAATCAAGTGGTGATCGTGAGCAATATCGCAAAATCACAGCGGAAGAATGGCAGCAGCTAGAACAAACCCTGAGAGAAAATGTCTTACGGCAAGTTCTTTCGCGCATTGATTTTGTCCTCGAACATCGGGTGCGTGATAGCTTGGCAGATGTCTTACAGTTGGCCGTTGAAAATTTAGCCAACGAGATTCGGCAAGGATTAAACAAAACCCTGGAAGATGTGGTCACGCGAGCCATCAATCAGGAAATTGCAAAGATCAAATCCGTCAGATAATTGCGAACAATCTACAAAAAATCTTTATAAACTGTTTTTTCTGTTGTACCGTGATGCCATTCAGTTCCTTGCTTGCTTGACACTGACTAATCGCGCGATGCGTTGCAGGGCTATGATTTTCACACCTGTTAATGTAGGACTTACGCAAAATTGCGTTGGCTAGTCGCGAAGCCGCAGACAGTAAAAATAGTACGGTGAGGCAAAGCAACAACGCCAACGTCTGTTTTGCGTAAGTCCTATAATGAAGTCCGCAGTTCTTTCACCACCACTACTAATTAGGAGTTTGTTCATGCTGTTCAAATCTAAGTTAATTCCTCTCGCTGGTGCTGTTGCTTTGGCTTTCGCTGGCACCGTTGGTGCACAGGAGCTCGTTGTAAAAATTGGCCATGTCGCCCCTGTTTCTGGTGAAATTTCTCACCTCGGTAAAGACAATGAAAATGGCGCGAAATTGGCAATTGAAGAACTCAACGCCAAAGGCATCGTCATCGGTGGCAAAAAAGTGAAATTTGAGCTGCTCGCTGAAGACGACGCTGCGGACCCGAAACAAGGCACGGCCGTCGCGCAAAAATTAGTTGATGCCAAGGTCAACGGTGTGATCGGTCATTTGAATTCAGGTACGACAGTGCCTGCATCAAAAATTTACGACAAAGCGGGTATTGTGCAAATTTCTCCCTCAGCGACCTTAGTGGAATACACGCACCAAGGATTTAAAGGCGCATTCCGCGTTGTTGCCAACGATGGCCAACTTGGCGGCACTTTAGGTCGCTATGCCGTCGAAGTAAAAGGCGCGAAAAAAATTGCTGTCATCGACGATAAAACCGCGTATGGCGAAGGCGTCGCAAAGCAATTTATTATCGGTGCAAAAAGCAAAGGTGCTGTGATTGTTGACCAACAACACACAACCAAAACCGCAACCGACTTCAACGCTATCCTCACCAGCATTCGTAGTAAAAAACCTGATCTGATTTTCTTTGGTGGCTTCGATTCCGTCGGTGGCCCTATGCTCAGACAAATGAAGGCACTCGGCGTGAACGCGAATTTTATGGGTGGTGACGGGCTTTGCACTACGAAGTTGATTGAACTCGCAGCCGATGGCTTGGGCGACGGTAAAGTTGTCTGCGCTGAGGCGGGCGGCGTATTAGCAGCGCAGAAAAAAGTAAGGGAAGATTGGGATGCAGCATACAAAAAGAAATTTGGGCTCGACGTGCAAATTTACGCGCCCTATGTTTATGACGCTTTGATGGTGATGGCTGAAGCGATGAAGCAAGCCAATTCAGCCGAACCAGCAAAGTATTTACCAGTGCTGAAAAAGATTCAGTACAAGGGAATCACGGGCGATATCGCGTTTGATGAAAGAGGCGATATTAAAGATGGTGCCTTGACCATTTTCACCTACAAAGGTGGCAAGAAAGAAGTTGTGCAAGTCGTCAAGTAAATGCCTATTTGAAGTTAAGGAAGCTCTGATTAAGTGTAGCGAGCGGTCAAAGTTTGAATCGAGAAGCGCACCTGTACGACAGTACAGCGAGCACGGTAGCCGGAGTCGCAGGTACAAAATTTGGCCGCGCAGTAACTTAATCAGAGTTTCCTTAAAAAAATCCCGGTGAAATATTAATTCACCGGGATTTTTTATTTAAAGAAACGCTGAATAAGTTTTTCTGCAGCAAATGCAAAAATTTACTTCAGAGCTAAAACCCACTTCACCAAAATCTTTGCCTCAGCTTCGGACACTTGCGGGTTGGCAGGCATGGCAATCGCACCCCAAACGCCAGAACCACCCTTAACTACTTTTGTCGCTAATTTGGCTTCGGCAGTTTTATCACCGGCGTATTTTTTCGCTACGTCTTTAAATCCTGGTCCAACAATTTTATTGTCAACAGCGTGACAAGATAAACAATTCTTTGCCTTTGCCAAATCAGCATTTGCTAACGCTGATCCACTTAACACCAAGGCAATACTTGCTCCAACTAAAACTGATAATTTCATTGCGTGCTCCAAAGTTAAAAAAACACTTTATTTTACCCGCTTCCTTACTCGGATGAATGGTCTGGCTTACTTCTATCCATAATCGCGAAACATCGATATGGTGCAAGCGCTTTTGTAACGGTTTGCCAAGTTGACCGATTCAAAGAATGCTCCTATGATTGCTTCAAAGGAAATCCATCATGCCACTCATTATTGTTATTGCCCTACTCTTCCTGCTTAAATACCTCGAAGTGAGCTTCCTAGACTGGCTGTCGTGGGGTTGGATTGTTGGCTTGGCGTTCTTTGCGTTTCTTTGGTTTGAGTTTTTCGAACGCATGTTGGGCTTAGATAAGCGCAAAGGTGACGCGCATTACGAAGAAATGAAAAAGACGCGTATCAAACGCTCGTTTGATAAGAAGAAGTAAGACATTAAGTCAGGCATTTCTCACTCGCTCAAATCCCCCCATTATGCATATTGAGTTGCGTCAGCTCAGGTATTTTGTTGCTGTTGCCGACGAAATGCATTTTGGCCGCGCTGCGATTAAATTGAGTATGAGCCAGCCGCCTTTATCGCAGGCGATTATGGCCTTAGAGCTGCAACTGGGCGCCCCTTTGTTCATCCGCGACACGCGAAAAATTTGTCTTAGTGTGGCGGGAGAAGTCTTGTTACCAGAAGCGCGCCGTCTATTAGCCCAAGCCAATGCGCTGCCGCAGCTCGCGCAGCGCGCGGCCAGTGGCAATCTCGGGCAAATTGATATCGCCTTTGTGTCGATTGCTGATTACAGCATCCTGCCGCCTTTACTGCAGAAGTTCCACCAACTGTATCCCCAAGTACAAGTCAATTTGCGCGAAGCAACTAGCAATGTGCAATTGGATCTGCTGATGGCCAACGATATTGATGTCGGCTTCATCATCCCGCCCATTGCTAGTGATAACCAAAGCCGACTGAGTTATCGTAAAGTGCTCACGGAGAGCTTGGTCTTAGCCGCGCCGAGCAATTTTCAAACAAAAAATCCAAATAATTTAAGTGCGTATCAAGCCTTGCCGCTGATTTTGTTTCCTCGCAAAATTGCCCCTGCCTTGCATGACACGATTTTGGCGTGCTTTAGGCAGCATGGCCTTACACCAAGCATTGGACAAGAAGCGATACAAATGCAAACCATCGTTGCTTTGGTCTCCGCTGGCATGGGCATCGCACTTGTGCCACAATCCGTGTCAAATTTGAAGCGCCCCGGCGTGACTTACCATACCTTAGCAAATACCGATGCATGTGTGGAAATTGGCGTCGCTTGGCGCAATGAACAAGCGTCGCCAGCACTGCTGAATTTCCTCCGATTACTTGAATAGATCCAAACTCATGTTGATTCATCCCAACCCAGATCCTGTCGCACTCCACCTTGGCCCTATTTCCGTACATTGGTACGGCTTGATGTACTTGGTGGCATTTGTTCAATTTGTTGTGCTGGGTCGGCAACGCTTAAAACTGCCCCACGTCGCTGCGCTTGGTTGGACGAAAGAGGATATCGAGGATATGCTCTTCTACGGCGTATTGGGAGTGGTGATAGGCGGACGACTGGGTGAAGTATTTTTTTATCAGCCTAGCTATTTCTTGTCGCATCCCTTAGAAATATTTTTCATTTGGCAAGGCGGCATGTCCTTCCATGGTGGTTTGATCGGTGTGTTGGCAGCAATGTTTTTGTGGTCACGTAAAGCACAAAGGCCACTACCACAGGTATATGACTTTATTGCGCCGCTAGTACCTCTAGGCTACGCGGCTGGTCGGATTGGTAACTTCATCAATCATGAATTACCAGGCCGCATCGCGCCACCCGATTTACCTTGGGCTATGCTTTGGCCTGGCATCTCCGTTCCTGTGCATCCCTCGCCCATTTACCAAGCCTTAGTGGACGGCTTACTGCTGTTTATCATTGTGTGGGTATATGCACGCAAACAACGCCCCACATTAGCAGTGGGCGCAAGCTTCGTGGGACTGTATGGCTGTGCACGATTCTTTACCGAGTATTTCCGCACGCCAGACTACGAAGTTCATTTCGCAGGGCTGACCATTTCGGCGGGGCAGATGCTCTCGTTGCCCATGATCGCTGCGGGTGCGTTGCTCTTTTTCTTGGCGTATCGTGGCTTTTTTGAGTCTGCTCCAGTTCGCACGTCGCCACAAAAAAACACAACAGCTCCGGAAAATCGTACGTCTAAGAGAAAGAAAAAATCGGCTTAATACCTATTATTTTTCAAGCAGCTTTTGCACTATTTTCCATTGCTGCGGCGTCACCGGATTAATTGAAAGACGGCTTCCTTTTTGCAGCACCACCATGTCAGATAGGCTCTCAGTGGCGCGTAGTTCTGCCAGAGAAAGCAAGCGCGTCTTACGTAATGCCTTCACATCGACCAGCATCCAACGCGGTGTTTCGCGCGTGGCTTTCGGGTCAAAATATTTGCTGTTTTTATCGAATTGCGTTTCGTCTGGGTAAGGCGTACTGGTAATTTCTGCGATGCCAGCAATGCCAGGCACTGCACAGCTAGAGTGATAAAACAACACGCCGTCGCCGACCTTCATTTGATCACGCATAAAATTACGCGCTTGGTAATTACGTACACCAAACCATGGGGCTGCGCCCTCTGCTAATGCATCATCAATACTAAGCTCGTGCGGTTCCGATTTCATCAACCAATAGGCCATTGCAAACCTCTTTCCAATTGAAATTTTTAAAAATTTGCGCATAAAAAAAGCACTCATAACCATTGTCATAAGTGCTTCGGATGCTTTATTCCATTTCTAAATCAATCGTGTCGTTGTTGCCTTCGCCTTGCCGTGCTACAGCACTGTCTGCGGCTCGTCGCCTAGACACGATTGATTTGGAAATGGAATTAGTTATATTCAACAAACCAAGAATAAGTCCCCACCGATGCCGCTATGCCGGCATCCTGAACCTGATGGTTCAAGTTGGCCACGGTCAGTTCAACTTCGGGTTCATCGGACTAGCGACGCTCACACCTGTCAAACAATTTCCACAGCCTATGCACATAAATGGTTCAAGGAATATATGGCACTGGCGAACACGGTAGGGAACTGAAGTGTACTCTCAACTCACGCTGTGGGAGCGTCTTTTTTTATTAAATTTTGTAATATAAAAAGACTTTAAAATAGTTTCTCTTGCGGCGTCAGGGCTTGATCTAAGTCTGCATTCATTTCCAACATTTTTTGTTTGACTTCCGCCATGCTTAAGCCTGACAACGGGCCTTCAGGTGATTTTGTCGCCAGCAGCTCGGTGGCTAAACCCAATGCGGCCATGACTGCGATGCGATCAGTGCCTTTGATCTTCGCGGCGTCGCGAATGGCGCACATTTTGTCGTTCAAATAGTTCACCGCATTGAGCAGCGCGAAATCTTCGCCCTCTTTGCAACTCAGTTTATACGGCTGCCCCATAATGGACACATCAAGTTGTATGGTCTTTTTATCGCTCATGCCGCTTCTCCTCGAATTGCATCATCGGCACCATCGGCGTCATCACCACTCAGGGAATCCGCAGGCAATTGCGCTAGTATTTTTTCTATGCGTTGATGCGCTTGCTGCATGCGTTGCTGCAAGTCTTGGTTGTCGGCTGTCAGGCTTGCTGCGTTACGACGAAGTTCGGCATTTTCTAAGCGCAAGGCGTGTACCATTTCGCTGAGCTTTTTGACCTTTTCGGCGATTATTTCAAATTCAGAAATCATCTCGGCAGTTCTTTTTCAAGTAAGTGTGTGTATTCTTTTTTGCTCATGTTTGCTTGATTGATCGTCACTCGATGAAGAGAATCGCACATGAAAACGCGATGCGCAAATTTAAACGATCAACACAGAATGCAATGCGAGCCATCCGTCACGATCATATAATCTCTACCGGACTTGGGCAAACTTTTTCTTTTTCTTAGCCTGTAAAACGAGTGCTTTTAACCGAGTGCGCTATCATCTTACGCTGACACAGCGAATAAACTGAAAAAGGCGGAGTATGCTTATTTTTACCTCATTTTGCGCTTAATTAATAAGCACAAGCAAAAAATACCCACCTTAGTATATTAAATTTACGAGATTTCAATCAAGCGACCATCGGCGAGAATAAGCGCAGTCCGAATTCTTTTCGCGCCGTGCGTTGCCGCTAAGGCTTGGGCATAGCCGCGCAATTGTTCTCGGTAGGCTTCGATTTCGCTATCTAAACACTGGCGCTTGTAATCTAAGATCCAACTTTCATCGTGAAAGTGCACTACGCGGTCTAAGCGCAAGAGTGTCGCGTTCCACCAAATTTCCATTTCATTGCGTGCTGCCACGAAATACGAGCGATCAAAAAATCGCTGTAAATCGGCTTGCACCAAAATACACTGCGCCTGCGCCCGCACCAACTTGGCGACTTGATTGGAACAAGGTAACCACGCGGCGATGCTTTCAACATCAGGCATGGCGATGGGCCAAATACTAACGGGGCCGGTCAGCCTTTCCATCAGAGAGTGCAACGCAATCCCTTCGATTTGCTCTTGGCTTAAGGGCAATGCTGACGCCCGTTCTAACAATGTCTCGGCCGCACCTAAGCTCAAATCGGGCGGTGAAAATAGATCGAGCTCAATCTCCTTCGCAGGCAGTTCCTCCTCAAACGCAGGTAGCTCGTCGTCTTCCCACTCGCTGACTCTTGCGAAACGCTCATACCAACTAAATTCCTCTTCTTCAACATTCACACGCCTCGGGTCGGCGATGCCACTCAGTATCAAATGCTGCTTTGCCCTTGTCGCGGCGACATACAACATGTTCCAATTCTCTTGCGCAGCGAGGGCTTCTTCATTTGCGAACAGCACGTTGCGCGCGAAACCACGCTGAGATTTTTTACCGAACACCGAAAAATGCTTTGCCTCGCCTTCTTGCAATGGCCATTGGCAGAGCACGCCAAAATGATCGTCTTTGGCTTCACTATGATTTGTATCAAGCAATACAACGACCTTGGCCTCTAAACCTTTGGCGCTGTGTATCGTCAATATGCGTGCCGCATCGAGCGCAGCGTCCGCGCTTGCTTCGTCCGGCGCGTCGTCTTGCGCGATGCGATCAAAGCGTGTCAGTGCGCGAATAAATTTTGGCACGCTGGGATAGCGTCCACCGTCTAAATTTAAGGCAAGTTCGATAAACGCGTCTAAATTGCCAAGTACCTGAGCGCGTGTTTCTGGCGCGGAACACTGCGCGTAGCGCATCATGATTTCACCTTCGTGGAAAATCTGATCAAGCAAATCATGCACCGGCAAATGTAGCGCGGCGTCAAGCCACATTTGCAATAAGGTTTGCGCGCGATGCAATGCTGCTGATGTTTGCGACGATAAGTTGAGAACTTGAAGACGCTTCCACCACGTTGCTTCAGCGCCAAGAGCCAGTGCGATCAGATCGTCGTCGCTCGCGTTCATGATGGGCGACTTCAAAATATGCGCTAAGGAGCGGTTATCACTGGGCGATACCAAAAAATTCAATAGCGCAATCAGATCGACCACTTCCAACGCTTCCAGCAATCCGCCGCGCCGATTTGACACAAAGGGAATGTGCGCGTCACGAAATGCCCGCTCATAAGCGCTCAAAAAACTGCGCCGACGCACCAACAACATCACATCTGACCACTTCCAATCGGAAGCACCGTGCTTTTCCCGCAGGGCGTATAAGGCTCTAGCCACTTGTTGCGCTTCGGCGTAGCGGCGCAAATCTTCCTCCTCTTCGACCGGTGTTGTGAGCGAATCGCGCAGCGGAAAACGCGGACGTGCATTGGTCATTTCACGCTCGTCTGCAATTAATGGCAAACGCCAAACACTACTTTCCGCTTCGACTATAGCGTCAGATATGGCGGTGGTTTGCGCATGGTATTTGGGATTGCCCACCATCGCTTGATTCAGGCACGCAATAATAGCGGGCGCATTGCGGCGTGTTTGATTGGTGCGGAGAAATTGCGCGCCTTGGTTCAGCAAAAAATTTTTCGCGGCGTCAAACACTCGTGGTTCGGCGCGTCGAAAACGATAAATTGATTGCTTGGGGTCGCCCACAATAAAGACGCTGGGGCGGCTTTCATCACCGCCGTAAGCCTCTAACCACGATTTCACGATTTGCCATTGCAGCGGGTTGGTATCTTGAAACTCATCCAACAAAATGTGCTTGTAACGGGCATCTAGCCTTGCTTGTAGATACGCCGCCCATTCAGGCTCATGCAATAAACGATAGGCATGCCACTCCAAATCCGCAAAATCGAGCACGCGCTGGCTCGCTTTGAGGTCTTGGTAGGCTTGCAAATAGACCTCGCCCACCATAAAAACGGCGCGATTGATCTCGATGACAAACGGTTCTTGCGCACGCTGTTCAAATTCCAACAAGGCTTGTGCAAGCGCGTTGCATTCATCATGGAAAGCCGCTTCGTTATCGGCACCCAACCAATCAGCAATGGCCTTGGATAAATCTTTCGTCATGCGGTTTTTTCGCGGCTCACCATCGCTCGCGTAAAACTCATTGGCTAATGCAGCAAAGTGCTCAACACTCGCGCCACTGTTCATGGCACGCTCAATCTTGTTGCCCCGATCTTGATTGACTTTGCTGCCTTTGCCCAAACAGCTAGCAACTGCGGCGACGCGCTGCATCAGGCTGTGGTTTTCCCATAAGCGCAAACGTGCGTCACTTTGCCCGTCTGCCCCGCAAAGCGTTTGCAGCCAACTTAGCGGATCACCTTCGGCAGGTTCTTGATTTGAGGCCCACCATTCCGCGCGCTTTTCGATGAACGCGTCTAACAGTTGCTTCGTGGTGTGGTCGCCCAATTCGGTGTACAAAAATAGCAAAGCTTGTTTGCAATCGAGCATGTCTGGCGCGCTGATTGATTGCATTAATTGGCGGTAGGCTTCGTGGCGCAACTCACTCGTCGCTTCTAACAAAGTAAAGCCTTGTGGCACGCCTGAACTCAATGGCGCCAATTGCAAGAGTCGCGCAAACCAACTATGAAAAGTATCCATCGCCAAGCCTTGTGTGCTACTCAGCAACTGTTCATACAGCGCACGCGCTTTGGGTACGGCGTTTGCCAAATCGCTGCGCGCAAGCCCCCGTTCGAGTAAGCGGGTTTCCACCAAGGCTTGGTCGCCTAGCGCCAGCTCATGCAACAACTCAAGCAAACGTGAACGCATTTCCTGCGCCGCTTTGCGGGTGAAGGTAATCGCCAAAAATTCGCTAGGCTGCGCCCCCGCCAACAACAGCCGCAACATACGCGCCACTAACAGCCATGTCTTACCGCTGCCAGCACACGCCTCCACCACTACCGAGTGCTGCGGTTCGCAAGCCAATGCAGTGAAGCGCATTGCGTCAATAGCTTGACCATTCGCTTCATACGCCTGCGCAGAAGTTTGCAGATTACCTTCTTCGAAAAGATCTGCTTGTGCCATCACCAGTTTCCTTTGCGACACAAGCCGCGCATATCGCAGTATTGGCAAACTGATTCAACACCGTTTGCGGGCATAGGCGCGTCTTTTTTGATTGCGGACAAATTACGCACAATGGCTTTTTCTAGTTCGTTTTGCCATTGGTCAAAGTCCTCGGCCGCCACATCACCGGTCTTTTTCTTTTCGGGTTCAAGCGCAACATAATGGGCCGACTGCGCGGCGTGCGCCGTTTGTCCCACAAGTAAGCCGTAGAAAGCCAGTTGATGGTCTTCGACTTTTTTTAAGCGTGTGCGCAGCGCTGAAAGTGGTTTGGTTTTGTAGTCGAGCAAAGCAAATGCAGGCGCTTCGCCTTGGCTATTTGTATCGATACGGTCGATTTGGCCACGCAAAATGACTTCACCGTCGTCCCATTGAAGCACGCGCTCTTGCCACAGTTCACCAAATTCAAATTGCCAGCCTTCTTCTTCACGCTGATGTGCCCAAGCCAAATAAGCAGGGGCGAGTTTTGTCCACCGTACTTGGTAGCCTAAAGCGGCTGGCGTTTTGGCTAAAACCTGCGTGAACAAAGTGTTAGCAATATCCTCTAATAGCTTTTCTTTGGCAGCGAAATCGACGATTTTCGCGATCTTTAATTGCTCGTGATAGGTCTTTAAAATGGCGTGCAGCCAATCACCGTAATCGCGTTTTTCTGGCATATCTGACAGCTCGTCTGGCGTGCTCAAGCTCAGCATGCGCCGTGCGAAAAACTGATAGGGGCAAGCAACCAAACTTGCGTATGCACTGGCTGAAAGGCTCTTTGGTGCAAGCACCCCAGCCTGCGGTGCGGGTTGCTTGGCGATGATGAATTCAGCGCGATGTGAATGCAAGCTCGCTTGATGTTTGCGTAACGGTTGCATGCCACGGCGTTCAAGCTGTAAATTGAGTTGTGCAAGCCAAGGGCTTATAGGTTGATGTTCATCATCCTTCTGCGACTGCCAAGACAAAACGACGAGCGGGTTGGAAAGGATTAACTCAGCGACATCGCGCAACTGCTGACAACGCCGCTCTTCTTGACTCACCAAGCCACATTCACGTCGCACTGTGTTGGTAAAAAATAGCGTCTCACGCGCTTGCGATGGTAAATGATTGCTATCAGCACCAACCAAAAAAACCGCATCAAAGCTCCGTAAATGAGCGCCGTTTAACGGCAACATGATTACGCGATGATCGGTCTTTTCCACCACATACGGTGTGCTTTCCATCTGCAAATTCACTAATGCACGCCATTCTGCAAAACTTAACAAGCTTAAATTTGCTGCACAATCATGCTCAAGCGCCGTGAGCATTTGCAAAACTTGCGCGCCTGCAGCGTCCACTTCTAGCGACGCGCTCCAACCCAACTCATTCATCGTTTGACGGGATTGGGCGCACCACTCCGCGATGCGTCGTGGTTTGCTACTGGCTTTCGCTTGGCTTGCAATCCTGCGCAGCCAGTCAGCGGCGATCTTATCGGCGTTTTGTTCGATGACATTTTGAATCGCCTCCCAACCGCCGAGCACATTTTCGCGTTTGAGCTTCGCCTCGATTTGCATCACAACATCGGTCTTCTCATAGCGCGCCGCCACGCCGATCGTCGGCTCCGATTCGGGCTGCACTCCACGCTCAGAAGTTACCACCACGTTCGGTGAGGGGTGATTGATTCGTGCAGAAAGCAGTGGCACAAACGGCGACTTCAACAAATCAAGCAAGCTGACGCTGTCGCCCCGTGTGGCGACGACATCGAACCATGTGGCTAACAAGGCAGCGGCACGCGTGGTGGACAGTTTCCAACCCGTTTCGTCCGCCACGACAATCCTTGCGCGCGCCAGCAAAGCGCGCAAACGGCGCGCTACAACCCGATCTTGCGCGATGATGGCAATTCGCTGTTTGCCTTGCTGTATCCAATCGACGATTGTCTGCGCCGCCTGCTGTGCTTCGTGCTCAAGTGAAACGCACTCGCACAATGCGATGTGTGACAACGCTTCTGCACTCATCTCGCCACGCATGTCGGCCAAGTCATGATCCTCGTCGAGTGCGGTGCTGTTTGCCGACACCTCAGGCCACGCCGCCGCCAACAAACGAGGCAATGATGCTCGTTGCCACGCAAGATGCACTGCAGTGACTGGAAACTTTTCGCTGTAATGTGCAAGAAAGGCTTGCTCCAATCGATCCGGTTGATTGGGCGAAATCCACAAGAGGGGTTCTGTTGCCGCGCTTGCAATCTGCAACAACTTCCGCATTTTTTGCAAGACCACATCGCCGCTGTCGAGTTGGCTCTGCCAAATCCCCCAGACCAATTGGGTTTCATTTGAGACTAAACTTTTCACAGGTAAAGGCAAGCTTTCTAACGCTGCTCGCCAGCGCTGCGTTGCTTGCTCGCGCGACTTGGTATCGGTAGGTAAAAAAGCGGTGGTTAGCTCATCCGATAAGCTCAGCAAGGTTTGCGCCAAGGGCAGTAAATCAGCGTTTGACGTTGCGCCAAAAAGCGACTTCAGCCAAGCATGTTCGCGTAATTCGGCAAACAAAGACAACAAACGGGCGCTGGCAGCAGCCGAGACCGGTGTTTCTTCACTGGGCGCTTGCATTTCAAGTAAAGCAAATAGCGTTGATATACGCGGAGGAATAAAATCGCCGCCCAAAGCCCGTACCAATGCCGCTTGCAGCAGATGCGCGTGCTCAAAAGTGGGAACCAAAACACGCAAGGCAGAATAGTCGCGACCCTGCGGCTGCCACCAACAGGGGCGCGTACGCTCATCATTCAGGAGTCTTACCAAGGCATCCCAAAAATCTGCTGAGGGAGGCAAATAGCGCGTTTCGAGCTGGTGTAAAGAATTGAGTGGCATGTTTGGCATTCTAAGCGAGAAGCCAACGCACCCGTTCGCACGAACCTTAACAGCACTTAAAAAAGCGATACTGCCTGCTTTTTAATATTAAACATACCATATTGCGCTTATATTAAATGGCAATAAGCAAATATACTAAGCCCTGTATATGAAAAAACCAGCAACATTTAACGCGTCACTTAACACTGCCTTGCATGCTAAATTGCCGCTACTCTTCTCGAAGATAGGCCGAAGCGGCGAATTCAATCAAGGCGTCTAAAATAGGTTATGATGATTTCTATCGCTTGTGGTTCATCCTAGAACGAACAAAAAGCCCGACTTGAATTCTTTGATTTTGGCTCCAACTCAGATAGGCAGGCGAAGCGACCAGTCATTTTCAACAAAACCTTGAGTGAATTGCTGGTAACTTTAAAAAATACCGTAAGAATCCAGCGCACTCCCCGACTATTTACATTATGGGAGATCGCAAAAATTCCCACTGGTACAAATAACAACCCTTTTAATTTTCTTTCTCGACGAGAATTCCATGAGCGAAAACATCAAATATGTCAGCGATGCTTCATTCGAAGTAGACGTTTTAAAATCCGACAAACCAGTATTGGTTGATTTCTGGGCTGAATGGTGCGGCCCATGTAAGATGATCGCGCCGATTCTCGAAGAAGTCGCCAAAGAATACGAAGGCAAAGTCACCATCGCGAAGATGGACGTGGACGCAAACCAAGGCGTGCCAGCTAAATTCGGTATCCGCGGCATCCCAACCTTGATTCTGTTTAAGAACGGTGTTCCTGCAGCGCAAAAAGTGGGTGCACTCGCTAAAGGTCAATTGACTTCGTTCATTGATAGCAATATTTAAGGCGTCTTAAAATTTGTGCCGACGCACTTACTAAGCTGATCTAATAAAAATCAGGCGATTCCTCGTAATTGCCTGATTTTTTCTTTGTTTTTTCAATTTTTGTTGCACCGACAGATATTTTGTTGATTTTTCTGGCACAATGCGCAAAAGTTTCCTAATATCCATTCTGTAGTTCACTTCTGTTCACTCCCCCACCTTTCTTTCCCGTCTCGGGACACTCACTACTCACACTATGCATTTATCAGAATTAAAGGCGTTACACGTCTCTGCCCTTCTTGAAATGGCCATCGGCCTTGATATCGACAACGCTGCGCGTTTGCGCAAACAAGAACTGATGTTCGCGATCCTAAAAAAGCGCGCGAAGTCGGGCGAACAAATTTTTGGTGATGGCGCGCTTGAAGTCTTGCCGGATGGCTTTGGCTTTTTGCGCTCTCCCGACGCGAGCTATATGGCCTCGACGGACGATATCTACATTTCGCCATCGCAAATCCGCCGCTTTAATCTGCATACTGGTGATTCGATTGAGGGTGAAGTACGTACGCCAAAAGACGGCGAGCGCTATTTTGCCTTAGTGAAAGTTGACAAGGTCAACGGTGAAGCCCCTGAAGCGTCGAAGCATCGTATTTTGTTTGAAAACTTAACGCCCTTACACCCGAGCAAAGTCCTCACGCTAGAACGTGACATGCGTGGTGAAGAAAATACTACGGGCCGTATTATTGATTTGATTGCGCCAATCGGTCGTGGTCAGCGCGGGCTATTGGTTGCCTCACCAAAGTCCGGTAAGTCAGTAATGCTGCAACACATTGCGCATGCCATTACGACGAATCACCCAGACGTGACGATGATTGTTTTGCTCATCGATGAACGGCCAGAGGAAGTGACAGAAATGCAGCGTTCAGTGCGCGGCGAGGTGGTTGCATCGACCTTTGACGAACCAGCAACACGCCACGTGCAAGTCGCTGAAATGGTCTTGGAAAAAGCCAAGCGCTTGGTGGAGATGAAAAAGGACGTCGTGATTTTATTGGATTCGATCACCCGTTTAGCACGTGCTTATAACACTGTGATTCCCGCGTCAGGCAAGGTCTTGACGGGTGGTGTCGATGCCAACGCGTTGCAACGCCCAAAACGCTTTTTCGGTGCTGCGCGTAATGTTGAAGAAGGCGGTTCACTGACCATCATCGCTACCGCATTGATCGAAACCGGTAGCCGTATGGATGATGTGATCTACGAGGAGTTCAAAGGCACGGGCAACATGGAAGTGCATTTGGAACGTCGTCTTGCGGAAAAGCGGGTCTATCCATCAATTAACTTGAATAAGTCTGGTACACGGCGCGAAGAGTTGTTGATCAAACCAGATCAATTGCAGAAAATCTGGATTCTGCGCAAACTGCTTTACAGCATGGACGAGATCGAAGCGATGGAGTTCATCCTCGACAAAATGAAGGCGACCAAAAACAATGCAGAATTTTTCGAAATGATGCGCAGAGGCGGCTAGTTTTTGCGCTTGTCCAAACAAAAAAGCCGTTGCGCAAGCGACGGCTTTTTTTATGCAACTGCGGTAACTCACGACACTCTAAACTTGGCTCTCAGTCGCACACTTGAATTACGTGTTGCCGAATGGCGCAAAATTTCATCGCTGTGTGAATTCCTGCGGCTTTTCCCATCCACCGCCGATAGCCTTATACACGCCGACCAAAGCCGCCAGATGCGCACGTTTGGTTTCGATCAGGCTGCCCTCTGCTTGCAACACGTCACGCTGGGCAGATAGCACTTCTAAATAGGCGCTATACCCATTTTTATAGCGCAGATCTGCCAAGCGCAAGGAATCTTTTAATGCCTTCACCCGCTGTTCAGTTGCAATGTGAATTTGATCGTTGGCTTCGCTGTTGGTCAGCGCATCATGTACATCGCGAAACGCTTCTTGCACGGCCTTGCTGTACTGCGCTAACGCGCTTTGCTGACGGGCTTCGGCACCCGCTACTGCCGCGCCAATTGCACCAGCGCGGAAAAGTGGCTGCGTAATGCTGCTACCCAAATTCCAAAACCACGAGATGGGGTCAAATAAGTCGCGCAGCGCCCGCGACTCATAACCAGTGCCAGCGGTCAGACGAATACTCGGAAAATACTGTGCTTTCACTTGACCGATTTCGGCATTGGCGGCGATCAAGGTTTGCTCGGCTGCTGCGAGATCTGGCCTCCGGTTTAATAAATCGGAAGGTAAATCGGCAGGCAATTGTAAGGCTTGGTACAGCTCGTCAATGCTCTTTCCGCGTACGATGTTGCCCTGCGTGATTGCGGCAGGGGAACGTCCCACTAGCACGGCTAGACTTGTCTCGTTTAAGGCCACCGTTTGCTTCGCCTGCGCTACGGCAACCTCGGCAGACAAGACTTCTGACTCCGCTTGATGTAAATCGAATGCGCCGATTGATCCCGCGTCAAATCGTTTCTTTTGCAGATTGAAGTTTTCTTGGCGAAACTTTAGCGCGTCCTGTGCTAAACGCAACTGTCCATCTGCGGCACGCAACGCGAAATACGTCTGCGCGATGCTCGCGTAGAGCGCGCTTTGCGCCAGATCGCGGTTCGCCGATTGCGCCAACAAACGCGCCTTATTGGCCTCGTCTGCGCGAGCAAACTTGCCCCAAAAATCAATTTCATACGAAGCGTTGATGCCGATGTTGTACAAGGAATAAATTGATGCAGAGGGAATCCCCAAGCGGCTACCGGTACGGCTATAGCGATTGCGTACATCGCTAAAAGTACCGTCAACAATCGGGTAATGATTGGACGCGCCCGCATCGAAAGTGGCTTTTGCTTCTGCCATACGCGCTACAGCTAATTTCAAATCTTGGCTATTTGCCTCGGCTTCATCTAACAACTTATCCAGCACGGGGTCATGAAAACTTTTCCACCACTGCTTAAAATCAACCGTCGACACAGGCTTACTTGAATTAATCTGCCCTATGCTGGCAGGGGTATCAAAATTGGGGCGTTGATAATCTTTGCCGACCGACCCGCAAGCGCTGACCAATATCGCAGCCGCCAACACACTGATTTTTACATTTAGTTTGTTCATGTTGAGACTTTCCCTTCCATTTGCGCAGGCGCGGCTTTCATGCCTTCTTGCGTATTCTTTTCTTGCAAATGCTTTTTAGGTTCGGGGTGATGGAAATCTTCTTCCGTGGTTCTGATGCGTTTGTCGTTGATCAGTTTAAAAAACAAAGGAACGAAGAAAATCGCCAAAAAGGTAGCCGCCATCATGCCGCCCAGCACGCCATTCCCTAAGGATTGGCGCGCGGCAGCGCCCGCACCGGTGGAAAACGCCAAAGGCACGACACCCAAAATAAATGCGAGCGAGGTCATTAAAATCGGGCGGAAGCGCAGGCGTGCTGCCTCGACCACCGCAGCAACTGGTGCAAAACCTTCATGTACTTTAAGCACAGCGAATTCAACAATCAAAATCGCATTTTTCGCCGACAGCCCCAACAAGGTGACTAAACCAATTTGGAAATACACGTCATTGTTGAAGTGTCGTAAATACACCGCCATCAATGCGCCGAAAATCCCGAATGGCATAGCCAGCAAAACAGAGAAAGGCAGTGACCATTTTTCATACTGCGCGGCGAGAATCAAAAAGATCATTACAACGCCAGCGCCAAGCGCAATGCCAGATGCACTGCTACTGCGTTTTTCTTGGAACGATGCGCCACCCCAGTCATATTGCATGTCAGGCGGTAGCACCTTCTTGGCGGCTTTTTCCATCGCCGCAATCGCTTGGCCTGAGCTAAAACCGGGCTTGGCATCGCCCAATAATTTGATCGCGGGTAAGGCATTAAAGTGCTGCACCGAATCGGGGCCGGAAACGAACTTCACCGTCGTAAATGCTCGCACAGGAATCATTTGTCCCGTGGTTGAACGCACGTAGATATTGCCGATGTCTTCAGGTTTAGCGCGGAACTGCCCTTCCGCTTGCAACTGTACGTTGTAGATGCGTCCGTTTTTATTGAAGTCATTCACATAATAGCTACCTAAGGTGGCTGCTAACGTGTTGTACACATCGGAAAGCACGACCCCAAGTGAACGGGCCTTTTCATTGTCAACATCGACGTAAAGCTGCGGTGAGTTAGCCTGCCACAAAGTTTTTACGCCAGCCAATTCAGGCTGTTTTTCTGCTTCAGCAATCAATGAAGGCAAGATTTGCGCTAAGCGACGCACGCCTCCTTCGCCTTTGTTTTGCAAATAAAATTCAAAACCTCCGGTCTGGCCTAGACCTTGAATCGACGGTGGCGCAAAAAATAAGGGCAAACCTTCTTTGATTCCGCCGGTTTTCATAAAGCTTTCACCGACCAATTGCTTGGCAGATTTTGTCCGCTCGTCCCAAGGCTTGAGCGGGAAAAACATCGTGGCTGTGGAAGATTTCAGTCCACCACCGCCTAAGAAATCTAGACCAACCAAAGCGAAACGCGTGGCGATTTCTGGGTTCTTTTCTTGAATAGCCTCGATTTGCCTGACCATTGCATCGGTGCGAGCCAGGGATGCGCCCTCAGGTAAGATCGCCGCACCCAAAAAGTAACCTTGATCTTCATCTGGAACCAAGCCACTCGGCACGGTTTTCCAAAGAACGCCAGTCAAAGCGACCATGCCGACAAACAAGAAAATGCCCAACAGTGCGCGCTTTAAGATGAAAGAAACGCCATTGGTATACCGCTTGGTTAAGCGCAAAAATGCCGCATTGAACCAGGTGAAAAAACGATTATGATTTTCCGACCCCGGCTTCAACAACAACGCGCACATCGCTGGTGTGAGTGTCAGCGCGACAAAGCCAGACAAAATCACCGCAATAGAAATCGTCACAGAAAACTGTCTATACAATTCGCCAGCCAGCCCGCCTAAAAATGCGATAGGGCCAAACGCGGCAACCAACACCAAGACAATCGCTACCACAGGTCCCGTTACCTCGTGCATGGCTTCAATCGCGGCGTCTTTCGGTGTCATGCCCTCTTCGTTCATTAGGCGTTCAACGTTTTCTAGCACCACAATAGCGTCATCGACCACGATACCAATCGCTAACACCATGCCAAACAAGGTCAAGGTATTGATGCTGTAGCCGAGCAAATGCAGACCTGCCATGGTGCCAAT
>JAIETO010000079.1 GCA_019745005.1 Burkholderiaceae bacterium | reverse complement strand
GCATTTGCCGGTGTTGAGGTGGGTGATTGGGTCGACCCAACGGGTGAAACGCGCGACGTGGCCGTGCGCTTGCATCCTGCCGACCGAGTGGGTAAAGAGAATATTGATCGCTTACCCTTGGCCGTAACAGGATCGAACCAAGTGGTGCCTTTAGATCAGATCGCTGATATCACTTTAGGCAAGGGACCATCAGGCATTGATCATAAAGACGGTAAGCGCACCATCACGGTTGCCGCGAATGCGCAAGGGCGTTCTAGCGGTGAAGTGACGGCCGACGCGATTAAATTGGCAAAGAGTTTGGATTACCCGCCCGGTTATGGACTGTCTGTTGGCGGTGCAGGTAAAGATCAAAACGAGTTATTCACAGAAATGGGCATCGCTTTGGTCACAGGCATAGGCTTGATGTACTTCATCTTAGTAATTCAGTTTGGTTCGTTCACCGCGCCTTTGGGGGTGATGCTTTCCTTGCCTTTGTCGCTGATTGGTGTGGTCTTGGCGCTGTTGGTAACCAAGAATACTCTGAACCTCATGAGCTTTATTGGCGTGATTATGTTGATGGGCTTGGTGGCAAAGAATGCGATCCTATTGCTAGACGCGGCCAGAAAACAAGAAGCACAAGGCGTGCCGCGTGAGGAGGCTTTGATGAATGCTGGCCGTCAACGTCTGCGTCCGATTTTGATGACGACCTTTGCGTTGATTGCGGGTATGTTCCCCGTCGCCTTGGGCTTGGGTGAAGGCGGTGAGTTTTACCGCCCTATGGCAATCGCAATCATTGGTGGCACGATTACGGCAACGCTGCTGACGCTCTTGGTGGTGCCATCGTTCTATGACAGCATCGAAATCTCTCGTGATCGTGCAATCGCTAAGTTTCATCGTCGTGCTCAGACGTGGAATCCAGCATTGGCGTTTTTTGCGACCTTGTTTGAGGCATTTTTCACGCTGATTTTGTTGCGCTTTGTGATGCGCATGGCAATTAAAGGCTTCCAGATGTTGACCGGACGCCACGTCAAAATTTCCAATGCTTGACGGCGGCGCGGTGAACCCGCGATACTGGGGATAAAGTAAAAACGGCCTTTTCGAAGGCCGTTTTCTTACCTAAGTCCAATTAAAAAGTATCGAGGAGACACCATTGAATACAGCAAATCCAACCATGAATGAGGTGGCTGCGCAACCGAAAATGCCGCGCCAAATTCCCTACATCATTGCCACCGAAGGCTGTGAGCGGTTTAGCTTTTATGGCATGCGGAATATTCTGATTCCGTTTTTAATCAGCAGTCTCTTGCTCTCGATGCCGGAAGACATGCGCAAAGGCATGGCGAAAGAGGTGTTTCACACCTTTGTGATCGGCGTTTCTTTTTTTCCATTGTTAGGTGGTTGGATTGCAGATCGCTATTTTGGCAAGTACAACACCATGTTTTGGCTCAGCTTGGTGTACTGCGCCGGACATGCGTGCTTGGCGATTTTTGAAAATAACCGCAACGGTTTTTATACGGGCTTGTTCTTAATCGCTTTAGGCTCTGGTGGCATCAAACCCTTAGTCAGTTCCTTGGTTGGCGACCAATTTGACCAAAGTAATCGGAGCTTGGCGCAAAAAGTATTTGACGGTTTTTACTGGATCATTAACTTTGGTTCTTTCTTTGCGTCTTTATTGATGCCTTTGTTTCTGAAAGAATTCGGCGGAAGTATTGCCTTCGGTATTCCAGGCATTTTGATGTTGATCGCGACGATTATTTTTTGGTCGGGTCGCACAAAATATGTCTTGTTACCGCCAAACGCAAAAAATCCCGATTCGTTTTTGAATGTCGTGAAGACCGCGCTGTTAAGTGAAGCGCCCGGGCAAGGGCGGGCTGGTTTTTACATCGCAGTAGCAAGTTTTATTGGCGCGATTGCTTCACTGACGTTGCAACCGCAAATTGGGATTGTTGCCGCGTTATGCCTCGCACTTGTTTCGGTTTTGCTGGGCGGTGGCGTGGGTGCTTGGTTGCAAATTGAGCGTGCGCGGGGCAAGCATCCCGATGCGGCCGTTGACGGTGTGCGGGCGGTTTTGCGGCTTTTAGTGGTATTTGCCTTGGTAACACCATTTTGGTCTTTGTTTGATCAAAAAGCCTCTACTTGGGTTTTGCAGGCAGGACAAATGACCACGACGTGGGGCATTTTACCTGCGCAAATGCAAGCGATTAATCCCTTATTGGTGATGTTGTTGATTCCTTTTAATAACTTGGTTTTGTATCCTGCCTTAAAGCGCATGGGCATAGAAATGCCCGCCTTACGCCGCATGGGCTTGGGTATTGCGTTCTCTGGTTTGGCTTGGATTGCAGTGGGCTGCATGCAGTTGGCGATTGATGGCGGCAATCCTATTTCCATTATTTGGCAAATTTTGCCGTATGCCTTATTAACTTTCGGTGAGGTGTTGGTATCGGCTTCAGGCTTGGAATTTGCCTACAGCCAAGCGCCCTTGGCCATGAAAGGGGTGATTATGAGTTTTTGGAGTCTGGCCGTCACGATAGGCAATTTATGGGTTTTACTTGCCAACGCCAGTGTGAAAAGCCCTGCAGTGACGGAGAAAATCGCCACAACGGGTATAAGTGTGACGGCGTTTCAAATGTTTTTCTTTGCAGGGTTCGCGCTGCTGACCTCGTTGTTATTCGTGATGTATGCACGAACTTATAACGTGTTGAATAATTATCGGAAAGCTTGAAGATTGAGTATTCCAAAAATTCTTAAAACTACTTAAAACCTCTTAAGACATCTTGAAACCTCTCAACACAGAGACACTGAGACACGGAGAAAATCAAAAAACTCGACGAATAGCGGGCAATACGATCCTTTTCCGTTTTGTCTCTTTGTTTTTATTCTGGTGTCTCTGTGTCTCTGTGTCTCTGTGTCTCTGTGTTGAGAGGTTTTTTCAAATCTCGATTTCTACTTCTTCATTCCCAATTCAATCAAACGCTCGGTCAAATAGGTCCCTGCTGTATGGCGCTCAGACAATTTCACATCGGGCCTTGGGTGCAAAAACAAAGGTAAAGAGATGCGTGATTTTTTTGCATCTTCGCCCGTTGGATTTAATACGCGGTGAATCGTGGATGGGTAATAGCCTTCAGATGCCTCATCCAGCATATCGCCTATGTTGACAATCAACATACCGAAATCGCAGGGCACGTCATGCCAAGCCTCGTCTTTGCCCAATACTTGCAAGCCCGCTTGGGTAGCCGCAGGTAGCAGCGTGAGCAAATTGATGTCGCCATGCGCCGCAGCACGCACCGAACCCGGCTCTTCGTCGCCCAACAGTGGCGGATAATGTAAGACGCGTAACAAGGTGTGGTCGCTGCCGGTGATCATGTCGGGCAAAGGCATGGAATACTTGGCTTTGATGTCGGCGGGTGTGTATTCTTCAACCCAAGCCAGTAACTTCGCTGCTAATGCGGAACCTTCTTGGTAATACTGATGTGCCGCATCAGACACTTCTGTTGGGTAACGACCTTGTGGGTAGATATGGTAAAACTCTTTCAAATCGCGCTTGGTATTGCCTTTCGCCGTTTCTGAAATTTTTGGTGAAAAATAGCCATCCATCAAACTCGGATCGAACTGGTAGTTGTTCTTCGCTTCTGTTAGAAAAAATTCATACCATTCTTTATAAATGGTTTCTAAGCGGGTTTGCGACAAGGGGTGGTTTGTCAGCACTCCAAAACCCGTGTTGTGCAGGCTTTCGGTAAACTTCTGTGCAGCATCGGGGCTGCGGTAATCGACTGGTTGAATAAACATGATCGTCCTTTCGTTTACGCTTGCAGTGCAGGGCGCAACCATGCGCTGGCAAGCACACTATCAATGAGTGCAGCACAAGCTTTGGCATCGACTTCCATACAAACCCGTGTTTCTGGTTTGTCAGACTCCCAGCCCGCTTGTGGATAGGGTATCGCTAATTTCGCCAGCATAGTTTGACCATTCGCGATTCCTTCTTTCGCAACACGCATGCGACCAATACTTGTTTTGAACAATTCAGGTGCCACCAACCAGACGAAGGCCAATACGTCATGGCCATAGCAACCGTGCCCCATATCTGGACGAATCGAGCTATAGAAATCACTGTAGAACATGACAGCGTGATACAGCGTGTCCATGGCGACGTGTTGATGATGTTCTTTCAAACGCTTGAAGAAATCAGACAGCAAAACCACTCTATGGGTGACGTCGAGCCCGACCATGGTGAGATCCCAACCCGCTGTGAAGACCAAATCAGCCGCATCGGGGTCATTCCACACATTGGCTTCGGCGACGGGTGACACATTACCCGGTTCGTCCACGGTGCCACCCATCAAAACTACTTGCTTAAGCAATTTAGGCAGTTGCGGCTCTAATTTTAAGGCCAGGCCAAGGTTGCCAAACGGACCAACGGCGACCAGGGTGATTTCGCCAGGATGTTGGCGCGCCATGTTGACAATAAATTCTGCCGCGCTTTGGTTTTCTGCTTGCCCACCAACCTGAATGCGGCTGGGTAAATTACCCAAACCATCCGCGCCGTGAATAAAGTCGGGTGGCGTGCCTGGCGCTTTTGCAAAGGGAACCGGCACACCTTGCGCAACAGGGATGGATTGACCAGCGATGCGCGTCAAATACAGGGCGTTAATGGTGGCTTGCTCAACGTGAACATTCCCGAACGTGGTGGTGATACCGATCAGATCAATTGCCGGATGTGCCATGGCGAAATACAAAGCCATCGCGTCGTCAACGCCCGGGTCTGTGTCAAAAATAACTTTGTGTTTGGTTTGTGGAGTTTGCATTGATTGCTCCTAAGTGCTTGCGAAACTTAGCCGTACAGCAGAACCTAAGTTTCGGGGTTTTTTATTGACCCGGTTCAAGGAGGTCGAAATAATTTCAGTCTGCGCTTAGCGCGATTTCACAAACGGCGTACCAATCGCCTTAGGCGCAATGGACTTCGCCATAAATCCTGCCAGAACAACGACAGTGACAACATAAGGAATCATTTGAATTAAGGAACCCGGAATTTTCCCCACGCCGGGAAAAGTTACGCCCTCAATTTGTACCTGAAGCGCGGCGAAAAAACCAAACATAAGGCAACCTGCTGCCGTCTGCAAGGGACGCCAATTACCAAACACCAGCGCAGTGAGCGCCAAATAGCCATTGCCAGCAGACATATCCCGCAAGAAAAAGCCGCTCTGTACCAATGCGAGATATGCACCGGAAAAAGAGCACAACACGCCCGCACACAACATCGCTAAAAAACGTGTGCGCTCGACGTTCACACCTGCTGCATCAGCAGCATGCGGGTTTTCACCGACGGCGCGCAGGCGCAAACCAAAACGGCTGTGGTAGATCACCCAATGCACGATAGGAATGAGAGCAAACGCCAGATACACCAGGATACTGTGTCCACCTATTAATTTTGTGTAGAGCCAACCTAACAAGGGCACGTCGGCAACCGCAGCGGAGCCTGGAAAGACGATATCAAAAAGCCGCGCTTGGCCAAGATCTGGCGTGCGCCCACCTTGAGAAAAGTAAAATTGCGCAAGCACAAACGTCAAACCACTAATCGCAATATTCAGTGCAATACCGCCCACCAACTGATTACCTTTTTGCGTAATGCTGACAAAGCCTTGTAGCATCGCGACGGCAACTGACACAGCAATACCTGCCGCAATGCCTAACCAAGGATTTTGCGTGACATACGCAACCGCTGCCGAGACAAAGGCTGCCGCCAACATCTTGCCTTCCAAGGCGAGGTCGACCACGCCACTGCGTTCCGCAAACAGTCCTGCCATGGCGGCAAATAACAGCACAGGCGCATTGCGGACTGTGGAGACTAAGATGCTAGAAAAATGAATGTCGTCAAACATCAGGCTTCCTTACGTTGAAATAGTTTTGCCAGCGCGGGCGCATACAGGTTTTCCATTGCGCCGCAAAACAAAATAATCAAGCCCTGAATAAAAATGAAAGTTTCGGTGGGGATGTTGGGTTTTTCCAAGGACAAGTCAAAACCACCTTGAATCAAGGCGCCAAACAAAATCGAGGATAAGAAAATTCCAACGGGATGCTGCCGCCCCATCAGCGCAATCGCAATACCTATAAACCCTGCACCAGCGGGAAAATTCAAGCCTAAATAATGGGTAGATCCCATCACAGAATTAATCGATGCTATACCCGCCAAGGCACCAGAAATCAGCATCGCTACAACGATGGTTTTTGTAATCGAGACCCCAGCGTAATGTGCGGCATGTTGGTTAAGCCCTGCTGCACGCAACTGATAGCCCCAAGCAGAACGCCAAATCGCAATGCCATAAATCACCAAGGCGATTATGGCCAAGATAAAGCTGATATTTAACGGCGTTTCACCTAAAAATGGCAGTGCACTATTGAGTTTGGGTAGCCATGCCGACTCGGCAAAAACGCGACTCGCCGTATTCTGCTGACCAGCAGGAATCAAAAATGCGATGATCAGATAATTCATTAAGCTTGCAGCAATGAAATTGAACATGATGGTGGTCACGACGATGTGACTGCCCCGTTTTGCTTGTAAATAACCGGGCAAAAACGCCCATCCTGCGCCGAACAAGGCGCTACCAATGATGGCGAGGGGAATTAAGATGAAGGCAGGCAAACTTGCATCGAACGCCAGCACCACCACGGTTAAGCCTAAGCCACCTAAATACATCTGGCCTTCGCTACCAATATTGAACAAGCCCGCCTGCATGGCTACCGATACCGAGAGCCCTGTAAAAATAAAAGTTGACGCATAAAATAAGGTGTAGCCGAATCCTTCAGCATTAAACAAAGCGGCATTGAGCAAGATTTGTAAGGATTCAAGTGGGTTTTCGCCCAGCAAATAAATCACGAATCCTGCCACCACAAGGGCGGAGAGGAGATTCAATAGTGGCAGGACAAAAGCAGTTGCCCAGCGTGGCAGATTGGCGCTATTCATAAGTTGGCTTTCATGATTTGTGCAGTCCGCCCATCAGCAAGCCTATTCGTGTTGCGTCGAATTCTTCGACTTTCAATTCACCCGTGATACGTCCGCTGGACATGACCAAGATGCGGTCCGCCAACGCGCGCACTTCTTCTAATTCAACTGATACGAGCAAGATGGCGACTCCCGCATCGCGCATCGCAAGTAATTGCGTGTGGATACTTTCTATCGTGCCGATATCAACACCACGTGTTGGTTGTCCGACTAAAATCAATTTGGGTTTTGCCGCAATTTCGCGTGCTAGCACCACCTTTTGTTGGTTGCCGCCTGAAAGCAAGCCAATGCGGAGTTGGGGGTCTGCAGGGCGCACGTCAAAGGTTTTTAACATCTCACCACAACGTTGTGCGATCGTTGCAAAGTCGAGCAAGCCGAACGCTTTTTTGAGTTTCTGTTGATCGCCAAAAAAGCTATTCATCATGACGGAAAAATTTTTGATCACGCCATCACGTAATCGATCTTCTGGAACATGCGCGATGCCCAGCGCACGGAATTTTGCCGGAAGCCCATCAGCATCTTTGCGCCCAGCGATGGGAAGATCATTTCCTAAAAACTGCAAGCTTCCCGTACTAGGCAAGCGCATGCCGCTTAAGATTTCCATCAGCTCACTTTGCCCATTGCCTGATACGCCAGCCACCGCCACAATTTCGCCTGCGCGCAATTGAAAACTGACATCCTTTAAGAGACTGACTTTTTGTTGGTTGCTCAGGCTCAGGTCTTTGACTTCCAAAACAGTGGCGCCGGGGGCGTACGGGGCACGTGGTAAGTGGGTTTGTATAGGCCGACCTACCATCAGCGTTGCAAGCTCTTCTTTGCTTGTGTTTGCCGTGACCACATGGCCAGCAACCGAGCCTGCGCGCATGACAGTGACCGCGTCAGTGATTTCGAGAATTTCTTGCAGCTTGTGGGTGATCAGAATGATCGTTTTGCCTTGCTCTTTGAATAAGCGCAAAACATCGAACAAGGATGCGGTTTCTTGCACCGTCAACACGGCGGTTGGTTCGTCGAGAATCAAAACATTGGCGCTGCGATAGATCTGCTTCAGGATTTCCACCCTTTGCTGCACACCCACTGACAAATCTTGTATCAGCGCAAGTGGGTCCACATCGAGCGAATAGCGTTGGCAAATTTCTCTTAATTTCGCTTCGACTTCGACGCGTTTTTGGGCTAAACGAAAGCCACCTTCAGTGCCTAACATGACGTTGTCGAGCACACTCATGTTTTCCACCAACATGAAATGCTGATGCACCATGCCTATGCCTAAATGAATCGCTTCCTGGCTATTGCGGATGGTCTGTGGGGCGCCATTAAGAAGTATCTGCCCGCTGTCCGCTCGGTAGTAGCCGTACAGTATGCTCATTAGGGTGGATTTGCCCGCGCCATTTTCGCCAATCACGCCATGAATCGAACCTGGCGCGATGGAAAACGTCACATCTCGGTTCGCTTGCACAGCGCCGAAACGTTTTGATATATTTTGAAATTCGACGGCAGCTTGCATACGAAATTTTATGGTTGAAGTAGGGCGCTAAGCACGGCGAGAGAAAGCAAATCGCTGTTAGCAATGCCCTACAACGAATTAGACAGGGCAGCTGCTTTTTTCGCGGTAATCAATGACTTTGATTTTCCCGCTGATGATGTCTTGTTTTACCGCATTCACACGCTTTTCAATTTCAGGCGTGATCAAGGCGCGGTTATCTTTATCGAGTGCCCAATCAACACCGCCTTCTTTCAAGCCTTTGTTGATTAAGCCACCTTTCCAGGTGCCGTTTTTGAGTTGCATAAAGCTATCGTATATCGCGATATCCACCCGCTTCACCATTGAAGTCAGCATAGTGCCTGGGTAGAGATAGTTTTGGTTTGAATCGACGCCGATCGCCAATTTCCCTTTTTCTTTAGCCGTTTGCAAGGTGCCCATACCGCTGCCACCTGCTGCGGCAAATACAACATCGACGCCGCGTTCAAATTGCGAGCGCGCTAACTCGCCACCTTTTGCTGGGTCATTCCACGCGGAAGCCGTTGTGCCGACCATGTTCTGCGTTACATCGACCTTCGCATCAAAGGCTTTCGCGCCTTGCACGTAACCGCAGGCAAAAGCGCGTATCAAGGGAATATCAATGCCGCCGACGAAACCGATCTTCTTTGACTTGCTTGCCATGGCGGCGGCAACACCAACTAAATAAGAACCTTCCTGTTCCTTAAACAGCACGGAACTAACGTTGTCACCCGCAGCAACGCCATCAATCAAGACAAATTTTGTGTTGGGAAATTCTTTCGCCACATTTTGCACAGCCTGGCCTTGCGCGAATCCGATGGCGGCGATCAGGTCGACTTTCTTGCGCGCCAAATTGCGCAAGACTTGTTCAGTTTGGGTTTCGCTACCAACCTGCACTTCGATGTAATTGATCTTCGTTTCTTTTTTGAAGCGTTCAGCCCCTTCTGAAGCGGATTGATTAAACGATTTATCGAACTTGCCACCCGCATCGTAAATCACGGCAAACTTAGGATCAGCCGCACTTGCACTCGTTGCGGCGAATACAGTGATGAGCGCGAAACAAAGCTGTTTTAATTTCATGGTGAATCCTAATTTTGAAAGATAAATAGTGAGCAAAAAGGCCGTCGATCATTGAACTTGTCAAACAGCTTACAAGCAAGTTTTTGTTAGCTTGAACTCGGTAAAAGCAACAAACGGAAGATTATCATGCATGGCTAAAAGCTGAAAAAATCTTTTGGCGACATTAAGTACTTAAGCCACAACGCCTGTAGCCATGAATTGGAGGACTTCTGCACGGTGCGGGATCGACGTTTGTGCGCCTAATTTCGTTACCGTAAGAGCAGCCGTAAATTGCGCCTCGCGCGTTGCCTCGATTAAGCTAAGGCCGTTTGCCAAGCCCACTGCAAAGGCGCCCACAAAAGTGTCGCCAGCGGCGGTGGTGTCGACGACTTTTACTTTCATTGCTGGGCTATGAGTAGTCACAGCGGAAGTCGCAATCAGCGCGCCATTTTCGCCCATGGTCAGCAAAACTGCGCCGACACCGCGTTGTAGTAAATTCTGTGCCGCATGCTTCGCGCTTGCTTGATCAGTAACAGTGATGCCGCTGAGTTGGCTGGCTTCTGTTTCATTGAGGATAAGGTAGTCAACTTGCGCGAGGAGCCGGTCGTCGAGTGGGCAAACAGGTGCTGTGTTGAGGATAACTTTCACGCCAAGTTCACGCGCGATTCTGATGGCATGCGTTACCACGGGAAGCGGTGTTTCAAGTTGGCAAATCAAGAATTGTGATTTTGTAATCGTGGCACGTGCGGCGTCGATATGCGCAGTGCTCAGTCGTGCGTTGGCACCCGCAGCTAAAACGATGCAATTGTCGCCCGCGTCCTCGACTAAGATACCTGCCACGCCCGTTGCGGTGTTGGCAATGGTCACCAGATGATCAAGCGCAATAGCGTCTTTTTGTAGGCAACTGCGCGAAAATTCACCAAATCCATCGTCCCCAACAGCGCCTATAAAATCGACATGGGCACCTTGGCGCGCTGCTGCCACTGCTTGATTTGCGCCCTTACCACCAGGGATTTGTCGAAATTCATGGCCTTGCAGGGTTTCGCCCAGCACAGGCAAGCGCGGGGTACGAAAAACCAAATCCATATTGACGCTACCAACAACAGAAATGCGAGGCTTCATATTGAAATCTTTACATGATAAATGCGGCGCGCAATCGTTTGCGCGAGGGTTTTGTATTTAACACTGCGTGGCTTAAGCAAGTCAAGATTTAGTTTTTTTTTGATGCGAATGGCAGGGCGAGTGCAACGAGATTTTGAGCCGAAATCAGCGAGGTAGACAAATTGCTAAAAATTCTCGCCAAAAAAAGCAGGCGTTCGTTTTATGGTTTTATTGTAAGCTTGAAAGCAGAGTTTCCAATTGCTGCGATTTTCCACATGCCTATGATTGATCCGACCCCATCTTGTTTCCCCTTTTTTCATTCAAGTTCGCGCCGGCCGGCTTTGTTGTTCTTCATTACTTCTGCGATCTGTTTGTTGCTAACGATTAGTAGCAAGGTGTGCAGCGCGTCGGGTACTAGTACTTCCGTTCAGGGCAAAGTCTTGCATGTCTTATTTACTACGCCGGAATCTTCATTAGACCCTGCAGTGGCATCGGATATTTCATCTTTAAGTCTGAACGAAAATATCTTCGACGCTATGTTGCGCTACGACTATTTGGCGCGTCCCGTAAAGTTAGTGCCGAATACCTTAAGTAAGATGCCTACCGTGTCAGACGATGGTTTGGTCTATACCTTCCAGATACAGCCAGGGATTTTTTTTACCGCTGACCCGGCGTTTCAAGGCAAACAACGAGAGCTCACGGCGGAGGATTACGCCTACAGTTTTAAGCGTTTATACGACCCATCGGTGAAATCATCTTGGCTTTTTTTGTTTGACGGCAAATTACGTGGCGCCGACAAATTAAAGCAAGCCGCCGCGGCGGGCAAATGGTCGCCTGATATTCAAATTGAAGGGCTACAAGCCGTCGATCGCTACACCTTGAAAGTGCGTCTGGTCGCGCCTGATCACAATTTTTTACTCCAATTCGCCACACCCGCAACGGCAGCAGTGGCGCGCGAAGTGGTTGAGAAGTACGCCGGGCAAATCGGCGCGCACCCGATTGGTACTGGACCTTATTTGCTGGGGCAATGGCAACGCAATTTCCGAATTCAACTCCTTGCGAATCCATTTTATCGAGAAGTGATTTTTCAAACCAACACAAAGCCGATAGGCGACGACGAAAAAATACTTGCACAATTGAGAGGACAACGCTTACCTCGTGTGCCGCAAATAGAAGTCAAAGTCGTTGAGGAACAACAGGCGCGCGTGTTGGGTTTGTTAAACAAGGAATTTGATGTGCTTGAACAGTTGCCATCGCCTTTATCTGGCATGGTGATGGAAGGGCAAAATTTGAAAGCCGACTTGCAAGCGCGTGGCATGCGCTTAGCGCTTTTCTCTCCTTTGCAAACCTATTATATGTGGATGAACATGGAAGACCCGGTGATAGGTGGCTACACGCAAGAAAAAGTCGCCTTACGTCGAGCAATTGCGCTCGCCTACAACAATCAAGAAGACATACAAGTGCTAGAAAAAGGTTTCGCAATTGCTGCGCAAGCACCTTTGCCACCCAATGTGCTTGGATACTCGGAGAAATATCGGAAACCCATTCAGTTTGATGTGGGTTTAGCCAATCAATTGCTGGATCGATTCGGCTACAAACGAGGGGTAGATCAATTTCGGCGTTTGCCAGATGGCGCACCGCTAGAATTGGTCATGCACAGCCAAGCGTCAACTACCGGGCGCTTGCGTGATGAGGTGTGGAGTAAAACCATGGACAGCATAGGCATCAAGATACGCTTTCAGAGTGATAAACACGCAGAAATTTTAAAGGCCGCTCGTTTGGGCAAGGTGCAGATGACTGAGGCAAATTGGATCGCCGATTTTCCAGATGGCGAAAATTTCTACCAATTGCTGTATGGGCCAAACACGGGCCGTGCCAATTACGCGCGGTTTAATTTGCCTGCCTTTAACCAGCGTTTTGAGGAGACGCAGCGCCTAGGCGACTCACCCGCACGCGTTAAGCTGTTTGAAGAAATGGCGCAACTCGTGCATGCATATAACCCGTGGGTGCTCAGAATCCATCCCTTGTCGATCGATATTACCCAGCCTTGGTTAAAAAACTATAAGCGGCACCCCGTGGAATTCACGAATTGGCGCTACCTCGAAATTGAGGGGCGACCATGAGCACAGTAACGTGTTCTTTACGCTTTGAAGATTTGCATGCGCATGCCGATTTTGTTTCATTGCGCGACGTAAAAGGTATCGTGATTGATTTGCGTTATGCGGGCAACAATAACTTTGTCGGACGCAGTCTATATGGTGATCACGATTATGCTTGGTTGCACCGCGACGCCGCACGAGGCCTACGTAATGCCGTGTCATATTTGCAAATGCACCAACCTGCATTGCGTTTCCTCGTGCTGGACGCGCTGCGACCGCACCGCGTGCAGAAAATGATGTGGGATGCTTTATCTGGCTCGCCCTTACAGCGGTACTTTGCCGACCCAGCAAAAGGATCGATACACTCCTTCGGCATGGCGCTGGATCTTAGCTTAATTGATGATGCTGGTCAGGAAATCGACATGGGCACTGGTTTTGATTCTTTTGCGGCGGAGTCGCATCCCGAATATGAGGCGGAGTTTATGCGACAGGGAAAACTCACCGCGCAGCATATTTCGCACCGCTCGATTCTTAGAAGTGCCTTATTTCATGCGGGTTTTCAAGGTATTCAAAGCGAATGGTGGCATTTTAATTTTGGCGACCCGGAGGACATTAGAAAAACCCATGCGCGTATTGATTAGGCCCAATTATGAATAAACCCACTTCGTTCGTTTTCGCAGTTTTTTTCGCTACCGCCATGTCAAACAATGCCCTTGCCACGCCTCCATTGAATAGCTGCCCCGCGGCGACGGAAGTTGATCAGCGCTTACGCTTAGTCCTTGAAAAGCCCGCGCAAGAGTTGGCAAGCTTGTCTGCGATGGCGATCAAAAATGGACAGGTGGTTTATCAAGCGCAGTTTGGCTCGCGCCGAATCGATGCGAATGATGTTACGAAAAATCAGCCAGCAAATGAGCAAACCTTGTACCGCATTGCGTCCATTTCAAAAATGGTCACTGCGATAGGTGCGATGGTGTTAGTCGAGCAGCGTAAGTTAGATTTAGATCGTGACGCCAGCGACTATTTGGGCTTTACATTCAGGAATCCGCACTTTCCAAAGCGCGTAATTACCACCCGCATGCTGCTAACGCATCAATCATCTTTACGTGACGATGCGGGCTATAGTTTTCCGTTTGGGCAGACCTTGCAAAGCTTTCTTGTTCCCGGTGCGGCGCATTACGGCGCGGGCAAGCAATGGTCGGCAAAATCACCGGGTTTGTATTTCAGTTATGTGAATCTGAATTTTGGCGTGATTGCGGCCATCATGGAAAAAGCGGGTGGTGAACGCTTTGACCATTTAATGCACAAGTTAGTTTTACAACCGCTCAAGATTCGTGGCGCGTTTAATCTCGATAGTTTGCCGCCTGAGGACATCAAACAGCTCGCCACTTTGTATCGCAAGCAAAGCAACGACGTTTGGAATACGAGCGGACCTTGGCTTGCGCAAGTTGATGATTTGCAGGGCAAGATACCAACACCGCGCGAAGAGTTGCGCGGCTATGAGCTAGGTTCCAACCCAACCTTGTTTAGCCCACAAGGAGGCCTCAGAATCAGCGTCGGCGGCTTGGGTCGATTGATGCGCATGTTGATTGGTAAAGGCAGTTTGGACGGCGTACAACTGCTTCAACCCAGCAGCGTTACCGCCTTATTGCATGAACATTGGCGCTACGACGAGGATGCAAAAAATGGCGATACCGAGCAAGGCTTGTTTCAAGCGTGGTCGCTGGGCTTGCAGCATTTTATTGGCAAGGCTGGTAAGCAAAACGGTGACTATTTAGGTGCATTGGACGGCGCACCCTTTACGGGTTTCGGGCATCTGGGGTTTGCCTACGGCTTAGAATCGGGTTTTGTATTTGACCCTGAAACAGGGAACGGCGTGATTTACGCGCACGGCGGAAGCGCCGCAGACCCTGAGAAAAATCGCGGCGACCAATCGAGCTTAAGCATTTGGGAGGAGCACATTGTGGGCGCATTGCTTACATGTCTGCGTAGTACGCCGTGAGCCTTAGGTGCGGGCAATTGCTGTTTCAGATCAAATGATATGAGGCCACAAATGCTTGAGAAATCACATACTCCTATAAAAATAGAAATTTATGAGCAATTTGCGCTTGCTTTTTGGGCGAAGTAAAAAAATACTATGCCATGTATATCATTTTATCGGCTATGTTCAGATTGAATGTTGATAAAAGTAAAGGCTCGTATTACGAAGAAAAAACAAACCATTCAACACAGAGGTAAAGCAAGGCTTTACGAAAGAGGCTCAGAGGAAAAACAAAGAGAAAAAGCAGCGGCATTTTGCTTTTCTCAGTGTCTCTGTGTTGAGAGGTTTTGATCTTTTTCATTACTATTTAATTTCATCAACACCCGATCTGAACATAGCGACTTTATCGCGATGCCACGGTCAGAAGCATCGCTCATGAAACGCTTTTGGAAAAGCCTGCCGATAGACGATAATCAGGTAATTCATATGATTCGCTACGCCTGAATGAGCCAGCAAGCATCGACTCCACTCAAACAATCACTCTCACAATTAATCTCACCAAGAATGAATCAAACTTTCACCCAGAACATTGCTGCGTCAGTGGTCTCAGTACAAACCGTGTTGGCGTGCAGTGATCTCAATCTCAGTCTCGCATTCTTGACCCAGCAACTGGGCTTTAAGGTGCGCATGATCATGCCTTCCGATGCGCCCAGCGTTGCCGTGCTCAGTGCCTACGGATGCAATCTGCGGCTAGAGCAATTAGAGCCAAAAGATGTGATGCCGCAGCATTTACGTTTGCTGTGCGATTTGACCAAACTTCCGACAGGCACACCATCAATTTTGCTGGGGCCCGATGCCTTGGTGATTGAGCTGATTGATGCGCATCCACCGCTGGAAGTGCCAGAAGCTCAGCAAGAGTTTGTGTTAACACGCTTTAACGACGACGCAAGTTGGGGCTTGGGCAGGGCAGGCATGTTGTATCGCGACCTGATTCCGTCGCGGCTTGGTGGCCGTTTTGTTGCCTCACATTTACGCATTCCCAATGCCGGACCAGTCGCAGATTACGTGCACTTTCACCGCGTACGTTTTCAAATGATTTACTGCAAGACAGGGTGGGTGCGATTGGTGTACGAAGATCAAGGTCCTCCATTTATTTTGAAGGCGGGAGACTGCGTGCTGCAACCACCGGAAATTCGCCACCGCGTATTAGAGGCCTCAGCCGGATTAGAAGTAATCGAAATCGGTTGCCCCGCAATTCACGAAACCTGCGGTGATCCTGAGCTGAACTTGCCTACGGAATTTTGTCGTTCTGAACGCTTATTTCACGAGCAACGCTTTGTTCACCACAGCGCGCAATCAGCAACTTGGTATGCGGCATCTCAGCAAGGCTTCGAAATGCGCGATACAGGCATTGCTGAAGCGACGAGTGGTTTGGCGAGCGTGACGGTTTTGCGCAGTGTAGGTTCAACGCCGCTGGGAGCGAAATTGATTTCTCCTGTTGAACTTTTCGAAGGTGAATTTCTCTTTTTCTTTGTTTTAGATGGACAACTTTTAATCCGAAGCCCCGAACTTGGGATGCATAGTTTGCAGGCGGGCGATAGTTGTGTCTTGCCGAGCGGCATTGCTTACGCCTTAGAGGCGTCTGACCATGTAGAAGTACTGCAGGTCGCTTTGTAAAGCCTGAACGAGTTTCAAATTACTTTTGCGCAACAATCGAAGAAGTAAGTTCGTCGTTGCGTACAAGTTGTTTTGAATCAATTGTATTTTTGCACCATGCGAGTAGACTAGGGGTCGAAAAGAAGCTGACGGTATCATTGAAGTTTCATCGAAAAAAATGAGCTTTTGTAGTCCTTAATGATTTTTGTTTAAGCGTATTTTTTTAGACGTAAGCTTACGATGGTGTTCTAAAAAAGATCCTGATGGGTTATCCCATGATAGGCAGGCAAAGATGCTGAAAAAATTCGCTATTGCAGTCATGCTGTGCGCGTATTTTGATTCAACGTGCTTAGCGCTGGCACCCGTTCGTCTCGCCACCCGTGACGAAGAGCCGTATGGCAGTTATCA
Source organism: Burkholderiaceae bacterium (assembly GCA_019745005.1). Classification (GTDB taxonomy): domain Bacteria; phylum Pseudomonadota; class Gammaproteobacteria; order Burkholderiales; family Burkholderiaceae_D; genus Undibacterium. The sequence continues at coordinate 4,198 of JAIETO010000079.1, read as the reverse complement.
AGCCGATAAATCCTTTGGCGGAATTGCAGTTGATGTCATTGAATGCGTATTTAAGCGCTTGAATCGCCCTTACATTATCACGGTCTATCCTTGGCAACGCGCGCAAATGTTGACCGAAAAAGGGGAGGAAGATGGCATGTTTCCCGCTGCAGCGACACCAGATCGTTTGATGTGGGGCGAGGCTTCAGATGTTATCGCGGCGCAGAAATGGATTTGGTTGCTACCTTGGGACAGCAAGCTTGACCCGCTCTCCGACGAGTTCAAACGTAGCGCTAAAGTTGGCGCATTTTTTGGATCGAAACGGCTCAAGACACTGGAAACAGAAAACTACAACGTGGTTTTAAAACCGCAATCTGAGCAACAACTGTTGGTCGCCTTTATGGCGGGACGTGCTGAGGCAATTTTGGTGGGGGATTTGGCGATTGCTGAGGCAATGAAGAAGCTAAATGTTAATCCAAAAATGTTTCGCACCGTGGTCGCGCAGAATCGCCCTATGCATGTGTATTTCAGTAAGCGCTTTCTTCAAGCGCAGCCCGATTTTTTAGCCCAATTTAACGCACAAATTCCCGCATGTCGTTAGACCAAGACAATCCTAGCAAGCCCTCAAACAAGTGGTCGTTCTCACTGCGTCAAATTCTATTTCTTGGAATTACCCTAGGTATTGTGGTGCCAGCGCTGATCCTCGGCGTGTTTCAGGTGAACAATCGTTTTGATACAGAAATTGATCTACGTGTGCGGCAACCCATGCAGCAGTACGCCGACATGCTGGCGCGCGGCATGGGCATGGCTTTATGGAACTTAGATCGCGGCATTGCAACTGAACTGGTTGATGCAGTTTTGCGCAATCCAGATGTGGTCAGAATTTCCATTACCGATGAATATGGCAAAGATTTTTTGACCAAGCAGGGCCTTAAAAAGAACGCAAAATCCAGCTTGATTGAAGAGCGTGACATTATGTATAGCGGCATACAGACGGGTCGCCTGCGTGTTGAGTTGTCGACAGATAGAGTTGAAAACGAAGTTTGGGCAAGCTTCATTAAGTCAGCCTTAGGGCTGTTTTCACAACTCGTGGTGTCTTTGTTTGTGATTTGGTATTTGCTCGATCGCCGTGTAATTAAACCCTTGGAAGCCTTACAGCAGGGCGCATCACGCTTAGCCAGCGGCGATTTGGCGAGCAAAATTACCATCAATACGCGCGACGAAATCGGCGAATTGGCGCGCGGCATGGACAAAATGCGCACTGATTTAGCGTCCATCATTGTTGAGCGCGATCAGAAAAATGCCGCCCTGCAAACCGAATTGGTCGAACGGCAGCGCACTGAAGACCAACTGTTTATCAGCCGCGCTATATTTGCCACAATTTTCGACGCCTCAACTGTGGCATTGATGGTAAGACACATGGACGAAGGTTTTACGATTATCGATGCCAATAAAGCCTGGGTGCGCTTATTCGGTAGGGAGCGCATGTCTGTGGTGGGGCAGACTGGCGTCCAATTTAAGATGTGGAAAAATCCTGAGAAACGCGTAGAAATTTTTTCGACGATACGTGAAAAAGGCGAAATTTCAAACTTTCAAACTTGGATGTATAAGAGCGACGAAACGACGGAAATTTTGTGCGAAATTTCCGGCAAGGTGGTGTCAACGGGCGATAAGCGCATGCTGATTTTGGCATTTGATGACGTAACCCGTAATTACCAATATGAACGCAATATTTTGGACCTGAATGCCACCTTGGAACAGCGCGTTGAAGAACGCACCAAGATGTTGTCGGACGCAGTGAATCAATTAACCTTTGCTAAAACCGAGCTAGTCCGGGCAGAAAAAATGGCCGCTTTGGGTGCCTTGGTTGCAGGCGTGGCGCATGAGTTGAATACGCCTATCGGCAATAGCCTGACAGTCGCTAGTACTTTGCAGGACCAAGTGAATGCATTTTCTTGCGAAATAGCGCAAGGCATTACGCGCAGTCGCTTAGATGCCTTCGTTCAATCAAATCGCGAAGGCACCGAAATTTTGATGCGCAGCATGCGCGTGGCTGCGAATCTTGTTTCGAGTTTTAAACAGGTCGCTGTGGATCAAAGTAGCGAGAATCGACGCGCGTTTTTGTTAGATGCAACTGTTGAAGAAATTTTACTGACATTGCGCCCTTCAATGCGCCGCACCTCGCACCAGCTTGTGAGTACGATTGCGCCAAATATTGCGATGGAAAGTTATCCAGGGCCTTTAGGTCAAGTCTTAACTAATTTAATCAATAATGCCTTGATTCATGCGTTTGAAGGACGCGAAGGGGGTGTAGTCAATCTTGACGCGATGGTGATGGATACAGATCACGTCAAAATCACGGTAACTGATAATGGCAACGGTATCCCAGCGGCAAATCTGCCGCGCGTTTTCGACCCCTTCTTTACCACCAAATTGGGTCGAGGCGGCAGTGGCTTAGGCTTAAATATTGTTTACAACTTAGTTGAAAACATCTTGGGTGGAAGTATCAAGGTGGAGAGCGAAGTCGGTCACGGCGCTTGTTTTACGATCGTTTTGCCCTTAGTCGCGCCGGTGTCTGCGGTGAACCATGAGCACAATCATTTGCCGCCTAGCGTCGCAATACAAGGCTAAATTGCATCGCTTACTTCAGTTTGAGGTTTTTGCGCGGGCTTTCAACGCCATTTTGCCCCACCACGCTGACGGTGATTTGTTCGACGCTACCCAGTTCCGTGTCGTCTGCGACAGAAATTTGTTTGTCTGCAGCGCTCTGCACGGAAAACACCCAGCGCTGTTGATATCGCTTCCAAATTGCCAGTAATTTCGCGCCAGAATTTGCTTGCCCACCCACGCCGTTTTGGACGCTGATGTCGATGGCTTTTTCTGTTGGATTGCGCTTGATTTCGGGCGCTGGCAAAGTGGTGCTGGGGAGCCATGGTGAGGCGGGCACCAGTGCTGGTGTTTGGTACTGCTCGACAGCGAGTTTTTGCCGTAGGTTTCGTCTATTTTGGAGTAGGGCAATCATACTGAAATGAATTTGTCCACTGGCGGCAAATTCTCTGGTCGCTTCCACTTGGCGCTGAATCTCTTCCACTTTCCACGATTTCTCGCTTTGATCGATCTTGCTGGTAAAAAGCCCTGGCCAAATGTGGCGATTCATCGGATTCTGGCTTAGCCAATACGCATGCAAGACTTTAAAGGCTTGCGGCGTTTGATCAATAGGCCAATACAACTGGGGCGCTAAGTAATCTAGCCAACCCTTTTCTAGCCAGAGTTCGACATCCGCATACAACTTGTCGTATTGGCTAAAGCCAGCGATTCCCGTGGGCAAACGATCGGGGCGGCCAATGCCGAACGGGCTAATGCCAAATTTAAGCTGGGGTTTGATTTGATGAATTTGTCGGTTCAAGGATTCGACTAACTTATTCACATGGTCGCGTCGCCAGTCAGCGCGCACTAAGCTGCCGCCGTTCTGGACGTAAGCTGTCCAAGGCTTATCGTCAGGAAAATCAAGCTCTTGCCCGTTAGCTTGCTTGATGGGGTAAGGGTAAAAGTAATCGTCGATATGCACACCGTCGATCGCGTAACGACGTACCACATCGAGTATGACGGACGAAGTGTGCGCCGTTGCTTCGGGTTCTGCGGGGTCTAACCAAAGTAAGTCGCCATATGTGCGCACGGTGTGGGCGAGGCTTTTGCTGACATGCTTAGGGCTAACGATCGATTTACCCAACGCACTGCGCGCGCGGAACGGGTTAAACCATGCATGCAGCTCCATGCCGCGCGCATGGGCAAGTTCGATCCAAACTTGTAATGGGTCATAAAAAGGTTCAGGTGCTTTCCCCTGTGTGCCGGTTAAAAACTCCGACCATGGTTCCAACTCTGAAGCGTAGATGGCGTCGGCGCTGGGGCGCACTTGAAGAATGATGGCATTGAGTTTGAGTTGCTGTGCCGTGTCAAGGATGGCGACAATTTCTGCTTTTTGTTTCTCTGTACTCAAGTCCCGTCGGCTTGGCCAATCGATATTCGCGACAGTTGACACCCATGCAGCGCGAAACTCCCTCGGTGCAGGGGGCGCTTCCAGCGCGGAAAATTGCAACAAGGGATCAGGTTTGTTTTCCAGCGATCCGGCAACTTGCGAGGGCTGAATTGGCGCGGATGGTTTTGGCGTGGTCGCTGGTATCGTCGCTTGCGTTTCGGGTGGTGTGCTGCAGGATGCGAG
>JAIETO010000064.1 GCA_019745005.1 Burkholderiaceae bacterium | reverse complement strand
AATCAATCGCAAACTTTACGAACTGCGCCGTTTGATTTAGCTGCGACCTTAAGAGCCTGCGTCGATGGCCTGCAACACGAGCTTTCAGCTCACCAAATCAAGCTTGAATTTGAGGAAGAAATTTGTATGATCAACGCTGACCAAGCCTTGCTCATACGTGCAATCAACAATCTACTCAAAAACGCTGCAAAATATGCGACTAGTCGCGTCACCGTTGCGTTGAGCGTGACAGCAGAACGAGCAATGCAGATCGCCATTAGCGATGACGGGCCGGGCATTCCAGAAGCCGAGAGTGAACGAATTTTTGAGCCGTTTTATCGTCTTGATCGCAGCCGCGATCGTGCAACAGGCGGCTTTGGTTTTGGGTTGACGATTGCACTACAAGCAGTACGGCAACATGGTGGAACAATTACAGTAGGCACTTCGCAATTGGGTGGTGCGCAATTCGTTATTTATTTACCCGCCGCATTGTTGCTTAACTGAGTGCTGAGTGCTGCATTTGAAAAAAATAAAAGTATTTTTTCTGCGCGCCAGAAACGAAAAAAGAAGAGGAGTCGTGACTCCTCTTCTTCATGACTAACTTCAGCGAAGTTCTTGCATGTAAGTCGCTTACTCTGGCAACCACATCCTTGCGGTACGTGCTGGAATCGTGAAATTATATGTACCACTGGTGATGTTCACCAACGCCCCTGCAGTGAGTACGTCACGGTAATTCACGAACCATTTGAAACGCGCATTGGTGTTCACGTTGAAGGCTTGTTGCGTATCACATTTGTTAATGCCAACGATGCCTTGTTCGCCACGGCGGAACAAGATTGCACAATTGTTATAGCCGACAACTTCCATGCCTTGCCCTTGAGTGCGATTATGGAAAGTGATCATATTTTTTATATCTGGTGCCTTATAAGCATTGACCCAACGGCCGTTGTCGGTGCCCGTGCTATCACTAAATATTAACGGCTTACCGCCATCTCTACCCAACACGTAGGCATAGGCTAATTTCTCATCCGTGGGGTCCATAATCAGGTAGCGGAAACCGTCATTGGTGGGAATGTCATGTGTGATCGTGAAAGTGACAGCGCGAGCATTTTGTAGGGCTTGGCCAACCGACAAAGGGTTAACCAAAGAGCTCAGCGTACCGCTGGGTAAGAAGGCATTGCGTATCGTGTTATGTAATGGAAAATCGTAGGCGGCATGATCAGTATTACTCAAATATGGCGATAAGAAACTGTTGTAGTCGCTATTCCCCGCTCCACCGCTGGTGATAATTTCACCAAAAACATACATGCCGGATTTAATCGTGGCTGTAAAAATTTGATTGATGTGATACAGCGACATATGTTTTGCTGCATCAACGCGAAAGCCTTTTACGCCCAGCGCTTTTAAGGCGCTCAAGTAATTTTGTTGCTGTGTGACCACCCAGCTATTTGGGTCGAGATCAGGCAAACCCGTATCGCCAGCTCCCCCACATAGACGATAGGTTTGTACTTGAAATACGTCGTTGTAATTAGTAATGCAAGTAGCTTGGTGAAAATCCCCACTACTAAAAATACCGTTATTCAAATCGCCGAACAGCTTTTGGTTATTCCAGTACGTCAGATTGGATTTGTAAGTATTCATCGCAGCCGTGCCAGGAAAGTCTGTCGCGCCGCTACGTTCATTGGCCATGTGGTTCAGAACGATATCGGCATACACCTGCACACCTTGTGCTGTTAGGGCGTTGATCATGGCTTGGAAGGTTTGCTTATTGCCTTTCGCATGATCAATGACGCGCGGGTCTTGCGGTTGATAGCGTTGCCACCATAAAGAGTTAGTTGCATTGGATTTGATCGGTGGTGCAACTAAGACGGCCTTGTAGCCCAAGCTTTTAATTTCAGCCGCTTTTGCACCGACATCGGCATAAGTCCAATCAAAGGCATGCAAAATTGCATCGGCGCGTGCCGTTTGCGAAAACATCATGCACGATAGTGCGATTGTAGAAAGGGCACCGGCTTTTTTCATTGCAGATGAAAGCTGAACAAATTTCATAGAGTCTTCTCCAAAATTGGTTTTTTCCATTATCGAAAGTGCGAGCTTGCGCCACTCCCACACATAGAGGTCAGAAGTTCACACTGAAAAAGCTCACGCGAATTCATCTACGCAAGATGAATTTGGATGCGAGATCACTGCTTTCGATATCAGCACATCCCCAACTTGATATGTGCTGTTGCCATGGCTGTTAGCGGTTCAACCACGACAAATTAAGTGAAACCAAGTGATGCCACACCTTGTTTGAATACTGCACATTTTCTCGAGGACAGGAATTCAAACTACGAAGAAACATAGTCGAGAGCCGATTTGATATTAGCGTAGTTTTATTACTTTTCCAGACCTAAATTGAGAGTTTCAGTGCTGCATTGAAGCAAATTTAGAATCTAAATTCACTCCCAAAGAAACAAACGCCCACGATAGCAGTGATGTTGAGTGATATCGCGATGCACAATCAATAAACAAACTTTGAAGTATTACTACAAAATTGCTAGAAAGCTTACCGTTTGCCAACCCGAGTCGAGTGAGCTTTTCCAACAAAGCAAACAGAAGTTTTATGAATTAGCGTTCGACTCCACTTGCCCTTTGCCTTAGTGCCACCATCTGCATAACTTGGAGCAAACCCGCCATCATTGTTTAACCATGGAGTCTACAAATGCATAGCCATTTATTTCAACCGCTTCGCTTAGGTGCGGTGCACGCAGAAAATCGCATTTTTTTAGCACCGCTTACACGCTGCCGCGCCGATGCGCAACATGTTCCGACGGCCTTGATGACGGAGTATTACGCACAACGCGCCAGTGGCGGCTTATTGATCGCTGAAGCGACCATGGCCATGGAACACAATTCGGCATTTTGGATGGAGCCGGGCATCTACTCACCCGAGCAAGTCGCTGGATGGAAGTTGACGACGGATGCCGTGCATGCCAAAGGCGGAAAGATTTTTCTACAGATTTGGCATGGTGGTCGTGCTTGTCACCCCTTACTCAATGGCGGTGTGCAACCCGTCGCGCCTAGCGCTATCGCCATTGTGGGTGAAGAAGTGCATACGCCCGAAGGGAAAAAGCCGTACGTCACTCCACGCGAATTGCGTGATGATGAAATTCCGGCGATTATTGCAGGCTTCAAGAAAGCGGCAGAGAACGCGAAAGCGGCAGGCTTTGATGGCGTTGAGGTGCATGGCGCAAATGGCTACTTGCTCGACCAATTCCTACGTGACGGCTCAAACAAACGTACTGGGCCATATGGCGGTACAAAAGAAAATCGCGCGCGCATAATGTTTGAAGTCTTGCACGCGGTAAGTGAGGTGTTTGGCAGTGACCGCGTGGGCTTACGTATATCGCCCTTGAATAGCTTCAACAGCATGATAGACAGTGACCCGATTGGTCTTGCCACTTGGCTGGCAGGCGAGCTTAATCGCTTCAATCTCGCTTATTTGCACGTGATGCGCGCAGACTTTTTTGGGCAACAACAGGGCGATTTGATGACCCCAATTCGCGCTGCCTACAAAGGCATCATCGTCGGCAATATGGGTTACGACGCCACCGAAGCGGATGCAGCTATTGCAGCGGGTAAGCTAGACGCCGTGGCGTTTGGTACAAGCTTTCTGGCAAATCCTGACTTACCTGCCCGCATAAAAAATAGGGCTAACTTGAATGCGCCTGACGCTGCGACGTTTTACTCGCCAGGGCCAGTCGGTTATACGGATTATCCGACCCTTAGTTGATCGAAGACACGGCTAAGCTTCGTAACTGAGGCCTCTGATTAAACAACTGCGTGAACAAATTTTGTATCTGCGAGCTCCGTAGTCGGTGTCGCAAGCGCAAACTAGTACTCGCAGTACGTAGCTCAGAGGTCTCTTAAAAATCAACCCCTAAGTATGCTGATGCGATCCGTCCCGCGATAATGTCATACGCTCCCGCGCCGCGTAAATCAAAGCCCTTGGTGTCAAATAGATTATTAACAGTCAATTGCAAGGTGGTCGCATAACCATTCACTTTCGTGACGTAGCGCACACCCGTATTGACGAAAGTGCGTGCCGGAATGCTCACACGATTATTCACAGTCGCAATCACCGCGCCACTGTACGACGTTGATAAATCGAAGGAAAGCCCCTCTATCCAATTGGGATGCCAATCTAAATTTAGCTCCAAGCGGCGCGTTGGTAAGCCAACCGGTTTCTTCCCTACCCGCCCCTCGCTGACATCTTCACCGACCACACGCGGACGCGAGAGCACTGCACCAGCCACCAAATTAAGCTGCGGACTAAGTTCGCCTGCCAAAGAAAACTCGGCACCCTGATTGCGAATATTGCCTAATTGGAGGTAGTTATTTTCAGCATTCAAATTGAAGTAAGGTTTGCGCACGTCAAAGACGCCGCCGATTAACTTCAATTTAGGATTCAGGTTGAAACGAAAACCGAATTCTCGTTGGGAAGTTTCGATCGCAGGTAAAAGCTCATTGCGATTATTCGCGTTATTTGGCGCAGCTCCACTTTCCTCCAAGCCACGCGTATAGGCGGCATACATCACCAAGTTTTCACCAAGATCAATGGCCGAATTGAGGTTAAACAAAATTGGTTTCGCGCTACTGGCACTGGTCGGCAAATTTGGCTGCGACAGACGTTTTTTGCAATCTGTACTTTGAATACCAAGACCAATTTCACCAACGCTTGGCCAATGCACCTCATAGGCAAGCCCTGCGGTGCGTTGCCGCAATACGTCGTTGGTTTGGGGTTGAAAACTAAAAGTCGGTCGTGGGATAAAAAAACGTTCGTTGATCGTCGTCGCGCCATAGTCGATTACATCAGAACCATCATAACGACGCGTCTTTTCACGCGCGCGCCAGTTCGCATGAAACACATGGCGACGAGGTCCTTCTTCGATTTGATGCGTGATGCGTACTTCACCACTAGTAGAAGCAAGCGCAATAGGCGGGTCAGAGATGATAATGCGCTGTGCAGTGCCTGCTTGCGTTAAACCCACCAACAAATGTGCGAAGCTGGAGTAATCATCGACGGTTGACCGAAACACACCCGCCCGTACCGTCCAATCTTTGCTGGGCTTGTAGCTTGCAAAGCCACCAAAATTCAAGGCGCTGCTGCGGAAATCAACCCAATCTGGTCCGTTGAAGCGTCGACGTTTAATCGGCGGCGGCAAAAAATCACCGGCGGGAATATAAATCGGCCCAGCTTCATCATCAAAGCCTTCGGTGCGATTCCAGAACGTGATGACTTCTAAGCTTTCAAGGGGATTCCAACGCAAATTGACCGCACCATTCTGGTAATGCGCGTTGGTCGCATTTTGATAGCTCTCGAGATACCCAGCACCACCAACGCCTAGTGATAAGGTACGTGAAATCAATGGTAACGTTGCATCAAACTCGACGAAGGCCGCGCCATACGTATTTGCTTCCAACGCAAGGCTCAACGATCTCTCATAGGCTGGTTTGCGAAACGCGTAATCGACGATTCCCGTTGGCGCGGGAAAGGGGTATCCAAGGGCTGAAAGCCCCACGCGAATTGTGGTTGATTGACGTGAACGCGCGCCGAACCCAGCGACTTGGTCAAAGTACAAACCTTCAATTCTGGCGTTGCCCGCCTCGGTAGGTGAGAAGCCACGCACACTACCTTCATTGTATAAGCCTATATTTTCCCGCCCCACACTGATGCCAAACGCATCATCCGCTTGCCGAACCGCATTTTCATTGACGCGCCCCACCGGTGCGATGGCGTCAAGCGCGGTGGTGTTAGTTGTGTTTGGTACGCTTGCGCCATTGGACGGAGGCAATGCTTGCGCCATGCAGAGCGGCGCAACAAATGAACAAACAATCACGGCGAACAGCCGCGATTCAAATTCTTTTTTGCGTAAGTTAGGCAACATGCGCATGAATGTAACTACCTTTCTCGATGGAGATTGAGCTTAAAGCGAACATAATCGCTCGATCGCTGTGTTAAGTGTGACATCGTGTTTGGCAAAACAAAACCGCACAATCTGCGCTTCGGTTTTACTTTGATAAAACGCAGAAAGCGGAATTGCCGCAACACCAATCTCGCTCGTGAGCCACTCGGCAAAAGCCAGTTCAGTTAGCTGCGAAGCACCAGCAATATTGCTGTAATCCACGCATTGAAAATACGTACCGGCAGCAGGTAAGAGACGAAAGCGCGAGTTTGCCAAGCCTTCGCGAAAAAGGTCACGCTTGGCTTGATAAAAATCGGGCAAGCTCAAATAGGGCTGGGGATTACGCAAGTATTCTGCCAAGCCAATTTGCATTGGTGTATTCACAGTGAATACGTTGAATTGATGCACTTTGCGAAATTCTGCCATCAACGCAGAAGGCGCCAACACGTAGCCGACTTTCCAACCGGTCACGTGGAACGTTTTACCAAAGCTGGAAATAATGACTGACCGTTCAGCCAGTGCGGGATAACGAGATAAAGACTCGTGCCTTTGCCCGTCATACACCATGTGTTCGTACACTTCGTCCGACAAAATGATGATAGATGTATTGGAGACGATATCCGTCAGTGCCGTGATATCCCTCTCTGTCAACACGAAGCCAGTTGGGTTATGTGGCGAGTTCAACACGATCATGCGGGTCTTGGGCGTAATTGACGCCATGACTTGATCCCAAGGGATCGAGAAACCCGCCGCATCAAGTTCCATCGCGACGAAAACGAGAATACCACCCGCTAATTGTATGCTCGGCACATAGCTGTCATATGCGGGCTCAATCACGATGACTTCGTCACCCGCATGCACAAAAGCGAGCATACTGGTCAGTATTCCCTGTGTTGCCCCTGCCGTCACGGTGATCTCCGTATCTTGGTCGTAGCCCTGTCCATACAGCCTAAAGACCTTATCTTTGATCGTGGCGCGCAACGAGGGTACCCCTAACATCGGCGGATATTGATTGTGTCCTCCTTTCATCGCTGCCGTGACCGCTTCATGTAAAGCTGGGTCGCAGTCAAAGTCAGGGAAACCTTGACCAAGATTAATCGCGCCCTTCGCCGACGCGAGCGCAGACATGCTGGAAAAAATCGTCGTGCCAACGTGCGGCAGTTTTGATGATGGTACAAAGTTTGGTCTAAGCATCATAGTTAGCAATAATTTTTAAAGAGAGCTAGGTACAACATTGTTCGCGCATAGCGCATAGACATATTTTTATAAAAAACGTTCAGTGCAGGTCAGTGACATCTGAACATGCTTGCGCCTTGTTTGACTTACCCAGGCCATACGCAAACTTGCTTTCAGCTCGGCGCGCTGCTGCAGACATTACCTCTGTACGGCATGGCAGCGTAACGAGGCTGGAACAATTCTGCATAAGTCTTATTACCTCGTTTAATTGGCATATTTGCCATAGGCCAAGCAGTTTTTTGCCGTATCCTGCAGAGCGAAGCAATTAAATCGAACAGAAGTAACAATTTTTAAATAAAAAAGACAACAAGCATAACAAGCGCAAGTTTATACAAACTTGCAGCGTGATAAAGTCACGCAAGCGTTTTCACCCCGTCGCTGGAGCAGCATGCGACTTTTTCTAAGCTCGCCCATCAATGGCGCGCCAAGTGCAACGTCATTTTTAGACGCACGTCGCTGAACGAAAGAACCGGGAATACCGTAAAGACGATTTGGGAATATTGATGACCGTTTTTTCACTACCTAGATTTGTCGAGCACATCCTTGGCAGCGAACCTGCCATTCGCGCCCGTACGTCGCGACTTTTACCGCTCTTTTGGCTCAATACCGTTGGTGCTACTTTGCTCATCATCGCGATTGCGCTCGGCTTGACGCCATTTTTTAATGCGGCAGTAACGATTATTTACGGCACTGTCGGCACGCTGATGTTTTACTTTTTGCTGCGTAGCGGTTGGTCGTCAAGATTCCATGATCCAACGCTTGCGTTTCCAATGTTGCTATTTGCCTTAAGTTCCGTGGTGGTTTGCTACGGCACTGTGGATATCGCGCGTGGCGCTGGGCTGCAGTTGATGTGTTTGATTCTCGCCTTTGAAATGGATAGGGTCAAGTCGCGCCGATTGCTCTGGGCGTCGCTTTTCACGATTCTGCTGCTCGCGTCGACTTCCCTGTTGCGGATTATTTTTGATAGCCAGACCACGCCTATCGACGTCGAGATTTATAACTTGGTCATGGCCGCTGTATTACTGCCGGTGGCGATTGTTGTTGGGAGCGAGATTGGACGCGTCCATGAACTGCAAATTCGGCAGCATGCGCAATTGGGGGAGGCTTTACAACAACTAAATACGCTTTCTAATCAGGATGCATTAACAGGCCTCGCCAATCGGCGACAAATGCAACTATGGTTGGAGGAAGAACTTCAAAGAAAGAGTCGCACCGGCGAAGACTATTGCGTCGCCATGCTGGATATCGATTGGTTCAAATCAATCAATGATAAGCACGGCCATGCATCGGGTGACTTGGTACTACAAATGTTCGCACGCATTATCCGATCGCACTTACATCCGTCTGATCGATTAGCGCGTTGGGGTGGCGAAGAATTTTTGTTATTGTTCCCTGCAAGTCAATTAGGGCGCGCCTACCAATTGTTGCGACACATTCATCAGGCGGTCACCACATTCAATTGGGCGGAGCATGTACCAAGCTTGACACTATCGTTCTCCGCTGGCTTGGGTCAAGCACGCGCGGATGAGTCGATTGAAGCGCTGCTGATGCGTGCCGATGACGCTCTTTACCGCGCGAAAGAATTGGGTCGCAGGCAAATTGTGGTCGATGCAGAAGAGGGGGTGCACATCGACAGCGCTGCGACTGAGGCATCAAAGCTAGAAAAAATGAGCAGTGATTCTGCGCCAGCAAGCAGCGGTGCCGGACTAGAAAATGTCCCGCCCTTTCAATACAAAACGGCAACGAACGCAGCGCAATCAAGACCTGATGCAGTAATCGACCAAATTCAAGCGACCACAATCCAGCAAGATAATCTTAAGAGTGGGTTTTGGCGGACTGCAGCGGATATTCTGTTAAGTAGGGACAGCACAATTCGTGAGCATTTGCGCTTACCTATCATCGCAACAGGTTTGCATTTAGTCTGGATATCTGCGTTTGGGCTGTATGTTGTACCTCTTGGTCAAATTGACTTTGCTGTCGGCGTATTTGCCATGCTGTATGACGCGACTGCAATGATCGGCTTTTACATCGCCATTCGTTCTGGCTGGTCGCAACGCTTTTCCGACCCCAGTTTGGTGCTGATGCAGATGTTGGTTGCTTGCTCGGTTTCCGCGATGACCTATATGGCCGCGCCGATTTTGCGCCCCTCCTTGTTACATCTATTTTGTGTCATACAGGTGTTTGGTATGGCGACGCTCACACCAAAAGAGAGCCGACGGGCGGGCATCGTTGCCGTGGGATTTTTATTGCTTCTCCTTGGTGCAATTATTTATTCCAAACAACCCGACGCGATGTTAGAAACGCTTAAGCTGACCTTGACCTGCTACGTCGTGATAAGGCTCGCGTTACTTTCTTGGCGCTATAGCCTAGTGCGGAAAAAAGTACAGGAAGACCAGACTGAATTGGCGCGCGCCGTTGAACAAGTACAGGAATTAGTGATACGCGACGCGCTTACTGGCTTGTTTAATCGAAAGCATTTGCACGACTTACTGCTGCACGAACGGGAACGCCAGTCGCGCACCGGGCAAACCTTTTGCATTGCCTTGCTTGATTTAGACTACTTCAAGCAAATCAACGATCAACACGGACACCAAGTTGGCGACCAAGTGCTCATCCAGTTTGCGCAAATAGCGCAGACCTCATTGCGCGAGACGGACGTTATTGGTCGATGGGGCGGCGAAGAGTTTTTAATTTTAATGCGCGACACTGACCCGCACACCCAGGGATTACGCGCGCTGTCACGCCTGCGTGCCAGCCTCGCGGAATTGCGCTTACCTGCACAAGACCGTGGACTTAAAATTACCTTCTCTGCAGGTTTGGCCGATGCCTCGTCCCACGAACTCTTACAACATACCTTAGAACGTGCCGATCGCGCCTTGTATCGCGCGAAAGCGGCAGGTCGTAATTGCGACCAAATTGGATTGCAAGCTGATTTAGCCCAGATATTCCATTAGGATTTGCGACGATGGTGGATGCACTTTTCGAGGTACTCTTCGAGGCGGTTTCGTTGCGAATGAGGCGCCAATAGCCAGCTATTGGCAACTAAGGCCAACGATGGGCAGCGAAAATGACCGAAAATGCGCCGCCAGCTCGCAAATAGCGCTGTAAGCGCGCCTAATGGAAAATCTGGGTTTAGTTCAACCCACTCTAGCAAGTTCCTAACGAACCCCATTATTTTGAGGCAGCTATGAGATGGTTAAAGTCGAATCTGTTGCAGTCTGCCTAGCGCGCAAGAACTAAGCCGCCATTTTCTTCACCGTTTCGCGCCTGTTTTTAATCCTTATTTCGAAATAAAAGAAAACATTGCGAAAACAAAATATAGTGTTATACTTAACTACAACACCAGTTAAACAGCACACCATGTCAGTGTTGCTCGCTGGCCAACTTGGAGGAATGTTCAATGAGCTTTTTACTCAGTCTTTTTATTGAAACGGCGGTTGCACCACAATTTGATGTCGTATCTGGCGTCATGCGGTACATACAAATGATTTTTGAGGCACTCCTATGAGCACGACGTGGAACGACAGCGCACCGATTTATCGGCAACTGAAAGAACGCGTGCTCAGTATGATTTTAGACGGTAGCTTGAAAGCCGGAGATGCCTTGCCATCAGTACGCCAAATCGCAGCCGATTTCCAGTTAAACCCGATTACGGTTTCGCGCGCCTATCAAGAATTAGTGGATGACAATTTAGTAGAAAAACGAAGGGGACTAGGTATGTATGTGCTCGATGGCGCGGCAGCGCAATTACTAGCAACAGAACGTGAACGCTTTTTACGAGATGAATGGCCCGCGATGCTGGCACGTATCGAACGCTTAGGATTAAGTCTGTCGCAGTTAGTCCGTTCCGTTGAAGCCAATGAAATGCACGCTGAAGAAAAAAACGGAGCGAACGTATGAACGCGAACGAATTAAGTGAAAACGCAAATGCAAACACGAACGCAAACGTGATCGTCGCGCAGAATCTGCAAAAAATGTATGGCTCTCAGCAGGCTTTACGCGACATCAGCTTTACCATTCCCGCCGGACGTATCGTTGGCTTAATCGGACCGAATGGCTCGGGCAAAACCACCACACTCAAAGCCATTTTGGGCTTGACGCGCTTCGAGGGTGAACTGTCGGTCTTAGGGTTAGACCCGCGCCAACAGCGTGACGCCTTGATGAACGATATTTGTTTCATCGCAGACGTGGCGATCCTGCCGCGCTGGTTGAAGGTATCTGATGCAATTGATTTTGTCGAAGGCGTACACCCTAAATTTAATCGCGCCAAAGCGGAGAAATACATCGCCGCAACCAAGCTACAACCAAACATGAGGGTCAAAGCCATGTCGAAAGGCATGATCGTGCAATTGCATTTGGCTTTGGTCATGGCAATTGATGCCAAGCTTCTAGTGTTAGACGAGCCGACCTTAGGCTTGGATATTTTGTATCGAAAAATGTTTTACCAAAATCTGTTGGAAGACTATTTTGACGAAAACAAAACAATCATTATCACCACCCATCAAGTCGAAGAAGTTGAACATATTCTGACTGACTTGATGTTCATCCGCGAAGGCAAGATCGTATTACAGGCAAGTATGGATGACGTGTCTGAGCGCTTCATCGAAGTCATGGTGAACGCCGACCAACTGCACGACGCCGCAAAATACAAACCTCTGGATCAGCGCGCCGTATTTGGTAAAAGCGTGATGCTGTTCGACGGCGTGTCACGCGAAGAGTTAAGCAAACTTGGCGAATGCCGCAACCCCAGCGTGGCGGATCTTTTTGTCGCCGTAATGAAAGGAACTTACTAATGAATACGATGAAATGGTTGATCAAACGTGAGTTCTGGGAGAACAAAGGGATTTATTTATGGACACCTTTAATACTCGCAGGACTTAGTGCCTTGCTCTATGCAGGTATAGTCCTTTTCGCGTTTCCGCACGCACATGAACTGAGCGTGAGTCAAGAAGGTGGTGCAAACATTCAGGCCAACATCAACATGCTGAGCATCATAGAAAAAGAACTCGCTACAACAGGCAAAAGCAGCGCGCTTGAGGCGGCGGCCAATATGTATTGGGTATTCATGGGTATCTTGCCGCTGCTACTCGCCTTCTCTTCGTTAATCTATCTCTCTGCATCCATGCATAGTGAGCGCAACGACCGTAGCGTTTTGTTTTGGAAATCTTTGCCCATTTCCGACTTACAAACTGTTTTATCAAAATTAGCTCTGCCTTTTGTTCTTGGCCCTTTGCTCATGTTCTTTATCGCGATCGGTCTCTACATTGTTTTGGCACTGCTATTTTGTTTGATTGCTTTACTCAATGGCGTCAATCTATTTCCTTGGTTGTTGTTTAAGGCAGATCTGATGCTGTTTCCGCTCAAGCTACTCGTGGCTCTACCCACCTACGCTCTTTGGGCTTTACCAACGGCGGCGTGGTTCCTGCTTGTGTCTTCTTGGGCAAAATCGCGGGTTTTTCTTTGGGCTGTGGGGTTACCTATCGCGGGCTTAATCTTTTTGCGGCTTGTTAGCCATTACGCTGGTATTGATCTGAACGTGCAATGGGTCTTCAAAAACATCGTCGCTCGCTTACTGGGCGGTACCTTTCCGGGCGCATGGATTATTGACGTAAGATTGCCAAAAGAATTGGAGGCTGCTTTTAGCTTTCAAACGATCTTCGAACAAATGCTG
This sequence comes from Burkholderiaceae bacterium, assembly GCA_019745005.1. Taxonomy (GTDB): domain Bacteria; phylum Pseudomonadota; class Gammaproteobacteria; order Burkholderiales; family Burkholderiaceae_D; genus Undibacterium. The sequence continues at coordinate 8,182 of JAIETO010000064.1, read as the reverse complement.
CTCACTTTACAAAGCGCTGCCTTGTGGATAGGCGTCATTGCTGGCGGTGGCATGCTGTACTTGGCAGCGCGCATGCGACGTTATCGGGAAGATTTTTAACGCGTAAATATCATCGTTTTAAGGTAAGCGAGCAAAGCGACTTGTGAAAACAAGTCGCTTTTTTGTTTGCTTGAAAAACATCGAATAGAGTCAATTTTCAAATTCAATAGCTAAGCTCGGTAACCGAGACAAATCGTCGCGAAAACGCGCAAATGAGCGCGTATCAGCTAAGATTAAGCCTGTTTCGCTATTTCCCCCTTTTTCAACAACATCGAGTTACCACTTTATGAGTATTTTTTTCTACTTCATCGCCGCATTCATGGCCTTGATCGCTCTCGCGATTGTCGCGCGCCCATTATTGATGGCGAAGAAGGAAAACGGCCGTGAGGTGCAAAGTGATCGTTTGAATTTAGACGTGCTGCGCGACCAGTTACGCGAATTGGAACAAGATCTCGCGGCGGGCACGATCGACCCTACCGCCTATGAGGCAGCGAAGCGCGACTTGGAACAACGCGTCGCAACTGAGTTTCAACCGCAAGATAATGACACTGCTACCGCAAGTGATAAGTCAAAAAATGGTCGCCTGTGGCAGGTCGGGGTAATGGGACTTTTGCTGGTGGTCACGCCGTTTGTAGTGTATCGCTACCTTGGTGCCCCTTATATGCTGACGCCCATCCCCACGGGAGCCGATAGCGCAAATAGCCAAACACCGCACGCTACGGGCCAAACTGAAGCACTCGCACTGGTCGCCCGCTTGGCAGAGCGTATGGTGCAACATCCTGAAGACCCTGAAGGTTGGTTATTGCTAGCACGCTCTTACAGCTCGATGAATAGTTTTGCCGCTGCCAGCCAAGCCTACGAACGTTTGTTTGCACTCATTCCCGATGACGCAAAAATTCTGGCGGATTACGCCGACGTATTAGCAATGACGCAAAACCAGCGCATCCAAGGCAAGCCGGAAGAACTATTGCGGCGCGCCTTGGTGGTAGAGCCAAACAACGTGAAGGCGCTGATTTTGCTGGGCGATGCAGAATATGAACGCAATCAACTCCCTGAGGCGATATCGCGTTGGAAAGCGGCAATCGCGGCTGCGCCTGCTGGCTCAGAATTTATCGCTATGGCGCAAAGTAATATTGACCACGTTGAAAAAGAGTTGGCGGATCGCGGACTTGCGAAACCAACAACTGGTGCAGCAAGCCAAGCTGCAAGTGATAAACCCACCGTGTCGCCAGACACAAAAACCGCGCCAAACAAAAATGCTGCTAGCAGCCCTGCCCTCGCAGTGGGGAAAATCAGTGGGCGAGTGGAGCTTGATCCTAGTTTAATCGGTAAGTTGACACCGACCGACACCGTGTTCATCTACGCGAGAGCGGCGGATGGACCGCGTTTTCCCTTAGCCATCTTACGCAAACAAGTCAAAGACTTGCCCTTAGATTTTGTGTTGGATGACAGCATGGGTATGGTACCAAGCACTAAACTTTCTGATTTCCCCACTTTAATTGTTGGGGCGCGCGTTTCGCTGTCAGGTAATGCCACTCCCAGCGCTGGTGACTGGGAAGGCGTGTTGGATTCGGTGCCAAACGGCAGTACGGGCTTAAAACTGAAGATTAGCTCGCAACGTCGATAAACTCGAGGTGTTTTATTGCAAGCAGTAATAAAACACAAACGCAATAAAAGCACGCCGTTCAACGCGTGCTTTTTCATTTCTACCTCCACTTGCCGCCATGCAGTGCAGCTTCGAGCCACGTTGCTCAAAAAAGAATTCGACGATTGCCACTGCTGCTGTGCAACATAATGCGTGGGCATCGATCTTCATATCTAAGCAATTTTTATCCAAGAATTAGTTTCCATAGCGAAAATTAAATTATACCCACCATGGTATATATAAAAGATGCTTATAGAAAAAGCGCAAACGGGCATATTTCATAAAAAATACTAGGAGTATGTAAAATTTTCACGGGCACCGACGCTGGACGCGAGCGTGAAAATTGACCATTGAGTCAGTAACAATTTGCACAAAATTTGCCAAATGGGAAGATGTTTCAATTAAACAACTCATTCTGTTGCATTCCGTACCGACAGCGCAACGAGTTTAGTAATTGTCATTTTTTTGTGTTGATTTGATGGCAGAATAGTTGTGCTTTCTGCTTTATCAGCAATTTCGGGCAGCGCCGTTTCAACTTGCAAAAATAAAAAATACTGTAAGAAAAATTGAGTCAATTGCGAATAGTCCGCGTGAAAAGCGCGCGCTATTTGTTGTTATATCGGTAGAATTTGCGCAGCATACACGCAGTTTTTGGCGACACCCGTCAAGCCTGTAAGCACTTGCGCAATCAATGTCACAAGAGAAAAAATCGACATCATGGCGCAAGATAATTTCATGTCGTTTCGGCGACACCGGTATCTCAAATTGGCCGTTGGCCTCGTCTGTCTTTGTATCGTTTTATACGTGCGCGACACGCCGCCCGTGAAACCCGGTGGCGGTACTTGGCTGGGCTACGGCCTCGGCACTTTAGGTGCGCTACTGATTCTTTTCCTACTCGCTTTTGGTATGCGCAAACGTGCCTACAATTCCCAACTAGGGAGCGTACGGGGCTGGCTGTCTGCCCACGTTTATCTCGGTATTGCACTCGCCTTGGTGGCAACTTTACATGCGGCCTTTGAGTTTGGCTGGAATATCCATACCCTCGCGTATGCCCTCACGATTGTGGTTATTTTGAGTGGTTTTTGGGGCATGGTTTTGTATCTGCGCCAACCCACTCGCATGAGCAATTTGCTTGACGGTTTGACGCTGCAACAAATCGGCGAAAAGCTCACGGAAATTGATGATCGCTGCAAAATGCTGGCGGCAAAGTTAGACGCAAAAACCCAAGCCTTAGTGGCTGAGTCGGCAAAATGCCAAATCTTTTCATCGTATTGGCAGCGCCTCACAGGCCATAACCGCAGTTGCGCTACCAAGCGTGTACTCGCCCAAATGGGGATGGACAGCAGCCAAGGTTCAAAAGAACACAATGAAATCTATACCTTGCAATTGCGCCGTTCGCAGCAGCTCAACCGTATTCGTGAATTTGTGCGCCTGCGCACTTGGACGGAAATTTGGTTGCTGTGCCATGTGCCGCTGTCCATCGCGCTCTTAATGGCGCTGATCGCGCATATCGTTTCCGTATTTTTTTACTGGTAAATCCGCGCAGCTTGTTTTTTAAGTTGCCTATCGACTCTCTTTGTGAAAACGCGCCATTATGGAAAGTAAACCCGAAGACAATAGAGACAGTATTGCGGCGCAGATAAATGAATTGCAGCGCCCTTTGCGCGGCCGCCGTGCGCTATCTTGGCTCTTAGCAATGATCGTTTTGTTTTCTTGCTTGCTGCTTCCAACGGCCGCCTCACTCTGGCCGGCAGAATTTCAACAAGTAATGGGGCGTTCAGCAAGTAAAGAAGCGCCTTTAGTGAAACCCATGCTGGTAGAAAAGACGGGCACAGCGCAAGACTTTAGACAAACCATGCGCGTCCCGGCGACAGCTCATGCATTAGATACCATGTGGGACCCGGGCAGGTTGGCCACGCCACACCAAAAATGGGCGCAAGACTGCAAGGTTTGTCACAGCAAACCCTTCGTCAAAGTGCAAGACGCTGATTGTCTCGCTTGCCACAAACAAATCGGCGACCACGTCGATAAAAAAACCATCGCACTACCGGCATTGCACGAAACGCGCTGTGCCACCTGCCATCGCGAACACGTGGGTGATTTCGGCTTAATGCAGCAAAACAAATTATATGTGGGTACCAACTGCGCCGATTGCCACGCAAAAATCAAAGCAAGCTTTGCAGACACCAAAACAGAAAATGTCAGCGACTTCGCGCAAGAACACCCTGAGTTTCGCATTCAAGTCGCCACCGACTTAGCGGGTGAAAATTTGGTGCGAGTGCGCCAAGTTGCCCTAGGCGGCGCAAACGCAAAGCCCACAGCCAGCGGTGACATCAAAGCGAATACGGCTGTAGGAAATGCCCTTAGCCAGCCAAGTTCGCTTAAATTCCCACACGATATTCACTTAGCCAAAGAGGGCATTGCCAGCCCCAAAGGCAAAGTGGAAATGAGCTGCAACAACTGCCACCAAGCTAACGCGGACAAATCGGGCTTCCAACCCGTGACCATGAAGCATGCCTGCCAATCTTGTCATGCTTTAAGTTTCGAGCCTGCGCTGCCGAATCGCCAAGTTCCGCATGGCTCTGTCGATGAAGTTCTCTCGACCCTAGTCGAGTTTTATAGCTATGTCGATAAAGGACGCATCGCGATTGATCAGCCTGCAATCACGAATCCCGTGTTTTCGATTCGCCCAAATGCCAAGGAACGCACGCAAAGCTTTGTTAGCGGGCCGGGTGACGCGCGCCAACGTGCCACCGCCGCTGCGACGATGTTGTTTGAAAAAACTTCTTGCGTTGTGTGCCATTCGGTAACACGGGTGCCTGACCCTGCTAAGCCGGGCACATCAGGTGCGGTTCTGCCGCAATGGAAGATTGAACCTCTACCTGCCTTGCACACATGGTTTCCAAAAGTCGCGTTTGATCACCGCTCGCACGCCAGCGCGAAGTGCGAAAGTTGCCACGCGGCGAATACCTCCAAAAAAACCACTGATGTTTTAATGCCTACTATTGCCGTATGTCGCGAATGCCACGTGGGTAAGGAGGCAAAGATGAATCGCATTACCTCCGATTGCGGCCTGTGCCACGGTTTTCATATGGGAACCAAACATGCAATTACGGCGGACGCGGCACAACCTAGCACTGCCTTGCTCATCAAGCTCAGCCAGCAATCTGTAGCGCAAGGTACAACGCCATGATGCGCGCAATGTTTCTGACCGGTGTTGCACTGGCATTGGTTGCCTGTGGCAGCGGCAGCACTAGCCCCAATGCCGCCCCGCCCTCAGGATCAGGCGGGAATGTCGGTGGCGCATGCAATTTCACCATTGCCACAACCCCGCAAGCAATCACCGCACAAGAGGTCGAGCGCGTGTTGGCACAAGGTGTGGAAGCGAGCGTAAAGGTCAATGCGAAAGCCACACTGGCCGTGGTCGATAGGGTCGGCAATGTGTTGGGTGTGTATCGTATGAATGGCGCGTCGACGACCATTGATATTTTAAGTGGCAGCGGCAAAGTGAACGCGGCCAGTCCACAAGGTTTAGATGGCTTGAGTAGCTTTATCCCCGCTGAATTGGCTGCGATTTCCAAAGCCCTGACGGGCGCGTACTTATCGTCATCAGGCAATGCGTTTAGCACACGCACAGCGAGTTTTATTGTGCAAGAACACTTTGTTCCTGGCATTTCGCAAACCGCTGGCGGCCCCTTATTCGGCGTGCAGTTTAGTCAATTGCCTTGCGGTGATTTGGTGACGCGCGGTGCGGGAATTGGTGTGGGGCCAAAACGCTCTCCGCTGGGCTTATCGGCTGACCCAGGTGGTTTTCCACTGTATAAAAACGGTCGAGTCGTCGGTGGTATTGGTGTGGTGGCAGATGGTGTTTATGGCTTAGACCCCTCGCCCACCACCAGCGGCGCGGATCTTGATGAGCAACTGGCCATGTCGGCACAAAAAGGCTTTGCGCCACCCGACTGCATACGCGGCGACCGCATTACGGCAGGCGGCGTCAGCTTGGCCTACACCAATTCTGACGCGCAAATAATTGATACATCTGCCACGTCTCTCAGCGCAAGCAATATTGCTTCCTTAGGTGCCTTGCTCCCCGTTAGCGGTTATTTTTCCGCAAACGCAACCTTAACTGGCACCGCGTTTGGCGAACCCGCATCAGGCATCAGCGCAGACACAGCAGACTTTCAATCTGTACGTGGTTATTTACTGGGCAACCCAAGCGCAAACATCGTGAATCGTTACCCAGCAAGCGCTTCAACCAACCCTGCGCCCACTGCGGCTGGCATGACTGCCAATGAAGTCAAAACGATTTTGCAACAAGCCTTGGGGGTGGCAAACCAAGCGCGTGCGCAAATTCGTGCGCCAGTAGGTTCGCCCGTTGAGGTGACAGTGACAGTGATTGATGCTGGAGGCAATGTTTTGGGCTTGGTGCGTACGCCTGATGCACCCGTGTTCGGCATTGATGTCGCCTTACAAAAGGCCCGTACCGCCGCATTTTTCTCGTCAACGCAAGCGGCGAACCTGCTTAGCCAAGCGCCAGACGTGGGTTATTTCAACGGAAAATCTGTCAACGGTAATTTCGTACAATCGCCCTTGTTCAGAATCGATTCCTACCTGAGCGCGCAACCCGTCGGCGCACGCAGCTTCTTTGCTAATTCAAATGCATTCGCTGATGGGAAAGCATTTTCTGTACGCGCAGTAGGGAATATTGCCCGCCCGTTTTTCCCTGATGGGATTGATGGCAATCCACAAGGCCCGTTCTCTAAAGCGTTCTCAAGCTGGAGTCCATTCAACGTCGGCTTGCAATTAGATTTGATCTACACGGGCTTGGTCACCGCAATTCTCGATCCCGCCAACACCAATAACAATTGCACCAATGCGCCGGCCCTTGCTGGTTTGCGTAATGGCATGCAAACCTTCCCGGGTGGTTTCCCAATTTATCGTGGCAACACCTTAATTGGCGCGATTGGCGTATCTGGCGACGGGGTTGACCAAGATGATATGGTGGGATTGCTCGGTCTTGCACGTGCCGCAAGCATATTAAACACGGGCGTTGGAAATGCGCCCGCCGCATTGCGGGCCGACACATTGGCTCCGCAAGGACGCAATTTGCGTTATGCGCAATGCCCTCAAGCGCCGTTTAACAACAGCAATGAGCAGGGGGTGTGCAATGGAATTTAAGCGCAAAACCCTGCCCTTTGCGATTGCATTCATTTTTAGTATGGCTGAAGCGCAAGCAGTAGCCATTGCTGCCAACGATGCCGACACTGCAAACGCAGAGAAGCCCGCCACACCAAGTGAGCCAAGTGCTGCTAGCGATCTGGCGATCCAAATTCAAGTCTTAGCAAGTAGTGTTGCGGTTTTTGCGCAGCCGAGTAATGACGCCTTAGTGATCGCGCAAGTCACACGCGGCACCATGATCAGCGCACTTGAACGGCGCGGCGACTGGTTCAAAATCAGCGTCTCAGCAAACACTTTCGGCTGGATATTGCTAGGCGATGGTGAATATGGCGATGCGAATATCGCGCTGTTTTACGACGCCAATGCGGGAAAAAATCCAACGCGCCTACTCAAGCGCGATACCAGCGAAATTACCCCCGCTCGTCCCGGCAATAGCGCCCCATTACTAGTGGCACTACCTTCCATCGACCCGCAACAAGTCGCACCACCGCAACCCCATTTGCCGCGCGAGTCAATTTCGGTACCCGATCGTTGGCGCTTAATGCAGGCGCTGGGATTTAAATTTCCTTGGTATGACCCTTACAACCAAAACGAACTGAAGGGCGACCTTCCTGTGCTGAAAAGCCTCGGTTCGGATTACTTTTTTAATCTTGGTGTGATTTCAGAAACCAATTTGGAATTTCGGCGCTTGCCAATTCCAGTGGCTGGGCAAATCAGCACGTCGACTGGCGCTAACAACGTGTTTGGACGTGGTCAACAATCTGGTTTCGTACAAAATTTAATTGTCAGCCTTGGCCTAATCAAAGGTGATACCACGTTCCGCCCGCCAGATTACGAATTTCGCTTCGTTCCCGTATTTAATTTTAATCGCGCGCGCGTCCAAGAGGCGGGGGCTCTAAACATCGACCCTTCACGCGGCAAACGGCGCAATGATAATTTTCTTGGCGTACAAGAGTTGTTCGTCGATAAGCATTTACGCAATGTGTCTGATCGCTATGATTTTGATAGCTTGCGTGTTGGCATTCAGCCCTTCACGAATGATTTTCGCGGCTTCCTGTTTCAAGATGTGCCATTTGGTGTGCGCCTGTTTGGCAATCGAGACAACAACCGTTGGCAATACAATTTGGCATGGTTTCGCCGCGTCGAAAAAGACACTAACAGCGGCCTCAATGACTTAGGCAAAGGCCTGCGTGATGATGACGTCTTTATCGCCAATTTGTATCGCCAAGATTTTCCTTTTATCGGTTTTACCTCACAAGTCAGTGCCGTTCACAACCGCAATCGAGAAACCGAAAAAGCCTACGACAGCAACGGTTTTTT
>JAIETO010000182.1 GCA_019745005.1 Burkholderiaceae bacterium | reverse complement strand
GTCACGCTTTTTGATTGTCCTTTTGGGTAAGAGCCAAGGTCAAAGGTTTTGATATCGGAGAGCGAAAAAATATTGTGCGAGAACGGATCTTCATTTTTGAAAACCACGACGTCTCCAACTTTCACTTTGAGAGCTGTTTGGCTAAATTTCTTATCTTTTTGTAAGACCTCGAACTCTTTTGCATGCACGCTGGAAGCGGCCATGATGGCTGCTGTGAGGATGACATTGAGGACGAAAGTACGCTTGCTAATGGTTGACATGTTTGATCCTTTCCAATTAATGCGGTGAGTGTTTCAACATCAATTACAACAGACTAATTAATAAGTAACTCAGCGTGAAAAACTTAGTGAGAGCGTTCACTATTCTAAAAAATTCGCACTACTTTCCTACTTCAAAACGGAATTCGGTCTAGGTGGCCTTTCTGGCACAGTGCCATCGATAGCATCTTGCGGCGGGAAAGATTTTTGCCATTGTTTGATGGCTCTAAAAATAAACAATGCGACCAGCACTAAGGCGAAATTTCGGTAAGTCGTTACGCCTGGTTTTGACAATAAATAGAAATGACTAACGGCAAACAGCGCAGCAAGATAGATTGTATTGTGCAAATATTTCCAGTTACGTTTTAAGCGCTTCATCCAACCGTTGGTCGAAGTGATTGCGAGTGGCGTCAGCATGACGAAGGTGATTACGCCGAAGGCGATAAATGGTTTTGTTAGGAGCTCTTCTTGAAAATCGGCCCAGTTAAAATCCAAGCTTAAAGCGGCGTAAACCGTGACATGAAACAGCGCGTAAAAATACGAAGCGAGTCCGATAGGGCGACGCAGGCGAATTAAGAAATTCCAGTCAGATTGGCGCTTACCGTATGCGCAGTGCGTAGCGCGCGCAATTTCCACGCAGGCGAAGCGTAAAGGCGCAATGAAGAGGGCAATGAGCAGTAAGAAGAGGCTCCAATAGCCGGGCACGCGGGTGACCACATCGAGAGGGTTGACCCCTAACTTACCTTGCGCCGCCGACCATGCAAGCAGGATGGCAGGCAGTGCCATGATTGTGCAAACAATCAGCAAAAGACTCCACGGTGAATTATTTGCTTTGCGTAAAACTTTTACGGACAAAGCTTCTTCATCAAAGATTCTTGTCAAGATCAAGTCCGGCATAAAGATGAGCAACCTCGTTGGCATAACCGTTGAATAGTAGGGTCTCGCGCTTGTGCATCTCTCCAATTCGGTTTTCGCGCGATTGTGAACCGCGCCCAAAGCCAGAGCGCGGATTGACATTGCCGTAAAAACCGTAATCACTCGACGTCTGTGGCCATGTCGTAGCAGGCTGTGTCGCTACGAGCTGAATACTCACGATCGATTTAATACTTTTAAAACCGTACTTCCAAGGCACGACTAAACGTACTGGCGCGCCATTTTGATTTGGCATGGGTTTGCCGTAAATCCCCGTCGCCAGCAAGGTCAAGGGATGCATCGCTTCAGCAATGGTTAAGCCTTCAGTGAACGGCCAATTCATTATTTGCTGGCGCTGCCCATAAAACCTGACTGGGTCGAACAAAGTAACAAATTTAACGAACTTCGCTTTTGAATTTGGTTGTACCAAGTTCAACAACTCTGCCAACGGAAAACCATCCCATGGAATCACCATCGACCAACCTTCAACACAACGCAAACGATAAATTCGTTGTTGCGTTTTGAATTGTTTTAACAACTGATCAATATCAATGATGCGCGGTTTTTCGACTTCCCCTTCGATGGAAATCGTCCACGGCCTTGGGTTTAAGTTTTTCGCTAATTCGGCAATCGCTGTTTTCTCTTGCGAGTATTCGTAAAAATTGTTGTACGTCGTAATTTCTTCCCACGTATTGGGCTTGTCGTTGCCAAGATTGCGCAAGTCAGCAGCGTGGCTTGCTGGAACAAGCAAGCCACTTGCGCCCAAGCTTCCTACGGTACCCACCGCTGCCATTTGAGCGATAAACTTTCTGCGCCCAAAGTAAGTTGATTCGGACGTTATTTCACTTGGTGCAATTGGCGAAGGGCGTCTTATCAACATTTTTTACTAATTTGGTGGCGGTAATTTCGGTAAGACTAAAGGCATATGGTCTGTCGTTAAGGCTTGCATAAAGGCGACCAAGGCTTTTTTCTCATCGACACTGAGGTTCAAGGGCTTAACTGTTGGCGAAAGGTCGTTTTTGCTCACTCCGCCGTTGTTGTAGTGGTCTACGACATCCATCAAGGTTTTTGCCGAGCCATCATGGAAGTACGGCGCGGTTAATGTAATGTCGCGTATCGTCGGTGTTTTGAATGCGCCGCGCAGCGAGGCGACGGGCTTTTGTGTAAAACGACCTAAATCAGGCGTAGGTCTATCGTGCGAGGCCAAGCCGATATTGTGGAAGCCGTTGTCAGTGAAATTGGGCGCTTGGTGACATGCTGCGCAATTCCCTTTGTTGGGGTCAGTAAATAAGCGGAAGCCAATGATTTGCTCCTTCGTCATGGCTTTTTTATCGCCCCGGAGCCATTGATCAAATGGTGAGTTATCGCTGACGACGGTGCGTTCGAAGGCCGCCAAGGCTTTTGCAACCGTTATTTTATCGATGACTTCATTTGGATACGCCTTGGCGAACCACGCTTTATAGGTAGGTTCTTCGTTTAGCCACTTCACCAACAAGGTTAAATCAAGCGCCATTAAATCGCTATTGAGCATAGGCCCCAAGGCTTGGGTTTCTAGCGTTGGGCGGCGGCCATCCCAGTATTGAATTGTGTTGTAACCAGTGTTAATCACGGTGGGTGTAGCACGGCCTAAATCTTTGTTGTTGATGCCTTTGGAAGTCTTTAACCCGTCAGTCCAACCAAACTGTGGAATATGGCAGCTCGCGCACGACACGTTGCCGGCAGACGATAAGCGCGGGTCAAAGAACAGCGATTTACCGAGTGCGACTTTCTCAGGTGTAGTGGGATTATCGGCTGGTGAAGGCACCACTTTTGGAAGCAGCCATTGCTGGTCTTCTTGCGTCGGTGTGAGCATGTAATCGGCGGCGAGGGCTGACTGCATCGCGCAAGTAAAGATCAAGGTGGAAAAGGAACCAACGTAGTGCGCAATTCTCATGACAGCCTCCTAAGGAATACGTCAAAACAAGATCGGCAAGAACTAGAAAAACATCGATAAAACTGAGGAATGTGTGCTGCTGGACGGTAGAAACAGATGCGTATAAATCTTTGAATCTCGACTTCAATATACTACCAAGCAGCAACTTTCAGCAAGTCGTTTACTACTTAATTGTCGTTTGAATGTATCCAATTTAGGATGATTTATGCCGCATTTTTGGTAAAGCATTGTTAAATAATGTTTGCCGCAAAATGAAATCGATTGCTTAGACTGTTCTGTCACTGAATTGCATCGTAGACGCGGCAAATAACGTACAAATTTTTGCGCTAATCAAAATAAAAATCAGATCGTTGATTTCCGCGTTCGCAATTACTTTGCATCTTGTCTGCGTTATTTCACATGTTGCTCATTCAATGGATTTGGTGGCGGCAACTTCGGTAAGACAACGGGCGCATGGTCTGTTGTAAGCGCCTGCAAAAAAGCAACGATGGCTTGTTTTTCTTCAAGACTAAGGCCAAGGGGTTTGATGCTGCTGGAAATATCGTGTTGGCTTTTCCCACCTTGATCAAAATGCTCAACCACATCCATCAACGTACGGGCTGAACCGTCATGAAAATAGGGCGCTGTCAAAGAAATATCTCTGAGTGTTGGGGTCTTAAAAGCGCCCCGCAAAACAGCGACAGGCATGTGGGCGAATCGTCCCATGTCAGATTTGGGTAGATCATAGGAAGCCAAGCCGACGTTATGAAAGCCATTGTCGGTAAAGTTCGGTGCGTGGTGGCAGGCGACGCAATTCGCTTTTTTTGCATCAGAGAACAGCCGAAAACCCATAATTTGTTGGCGCGTCATGGCTTTTTGGTCACCCTTAAGCCATTGGTCAAACGGGGAGTTATTGCTAATGATCGTACGTTGGAATGCAGCGAGTGCTTTCACGATGGCTTGATCAAGCGGCTCGTTTGGGTAAGTGCGGGCAAACCAAGTTTGATAAAACGGTTCAGCCGCTAGCCAAACAACGAGGGCCGCCATGTCAGCCGCCATCATATTACTGTTAAGCATAGGGCCAGAGGCTTGTTTTTCTAAACTTGGCCGTCGACCATCCCAATATTGAATGGAATTGAAGCCCGTATTAACAATGGTGGGTGTCGCGCGGCCGAGGTTTTTATTATTGATGCCTTTTGAGGTCTGAAGGCCGTCGGTCCAACCAAACTGCGGAATGTGACAACTAGCGCAGGAGACATTGCCTTCGATCGACACGCGCGGATCAAAAAACAAGGCTTTGCCAAGGGCAACTCGATCGGGTGTGGTGATATTGTCTTCTGGTGCAGGTGCATGATCTGGCAAAAGCCACATCATGTCTTCTTTTGTTGGCGTCAGGCGATATTCGTTGGCAAAGGCAGTAAAAAGCGGTGCAGTGGATAGCACAGCAACCAACAAAAGTGCAAAAACATTCTTGTCTCTGCGCAACTGCATTTTTTTCTCGAAGCAAAAAAGTAGATTGAATGCCAGTGATGTTCGAGCTTAAGACAACTTACTACTCATTACATCCCATTTGGCGCTATTTTGATTACTTTAGACCGACCATAAACGAATGCAAGCGGATTCTGTTAGAGATTGTTAAATCGAATAAATTGATTCTTAATGTATCATACGGATGAAATTTCGATCTGTTTAACTTCCTCTGGAATACGCGGATGAATAACGCGAAACCAGAGCGGAGGAAACATCGCCAGCACGACCATCGCGCCATATCCACCAGGTAATTGCGGCGCCTCCTCGAAATGACGCAGCTCTTGATAACGCCTAGCGGCATTGGCATGGTGATCGGAATGCCGTGCCAAATTCAGGAGGAACCAATTCATTAAGCGATAGCTGGAATTCCATGAATGAACGGGGCGCACCCTCTCGTAGGCATCGCCATTCTTGCGCCGCTCAAGACCGTAATGTTCAACGTAATTAATCACCTCCAATTCACAAAAGGCGACCACCGATTGCGCCAGAAAGAAAATTAAACCGGCAAGTCCAAAGAGAACGAACGCGACGACTGCAAACAAGAGCGACAACAAGTTCCAACGCAGCATTTCATTGTGCCATTGCGATAGCTTGTGGCGCTGGAGGCGAGCGGCTTCTAGCTTCCATGCATTGCGTGTGTTATGCCAAACGGCGCGGGGTAAAAAATGGTAGACCGATTGTCCATAGCGCGCCGATGACGCATCGCGTGGCGTGGAAACATGCACGTGGTGGCCATATAAATGTTCAATTTTGAATCCACCGTAGCAAACCGATGCCAACAGAACGCCGCCCAAATTCTGTTCAAATTTGCTGGGCTTGTGTATGAGTTCGTGAGCAGCGGTAATGGCGAGCGTGCCCGAAACAGCACCGACTGAAAGTATCCAGCCAAGCTTGCCTATCCAAGTGAATTCGACTGTGGTAAAAACATGCAGTCCCCACCATAAGGCCAGCATGTGCGCAGGCAGCGTGGCGTAGGCAATCCAGCGATACAGGGCGACGTTGCGCACTCCTTCATTGGGTTGCGATTTATCTTTGCCGATCAGGTAATCAATCACGGTGAGGAAACCGTAGTTGACGATCAAAGGCCAAAACGCAAAAAAATTCGGCATGCCCGATGAGACGCCAAACCGCACAGCGTCCCACATCGAAAGGGGAATGATCAAAATTAACAAAAACCGCAAAGGTGAAACCCAGTTTTGGATTAATTTTTGCCAAAGATTTGGCATGAGCGGTGCGGAAGAGGTATTCATGCGGCACTCCTTACAGATAATCCTAGAAACGGTAGTTGAACAGGTTCGAGTGTGCGTTTTTCTGGCTTTCTGGCAAGGCGCGACGACGACGCAACCTTCATGTTGCTAGGAGGAGCAACGTAGTCCAGAGAGCCAGAAAAATGGGCAATCGAGCCTGTAGCGCTCTCACAAAAACAACGACCAACATTAATCATAAATGCCTTCAATAAAACAAGACCTGGTGACGCATTGAAGCGGTCAACTGCCGTTTCTAGGATAATTTCAGGATACTGCATTCGCGATGAGTTTGCTTGGCAAGTTCAAACACAGGTCAACATTTACGTTATACTGTGTTCCTTCCAAGGAGCGTTGCGACAGAGTCTAGCTACTCTGCCAGGCTTGGAATCCATGCAACCGCGCTCACGTTACTTTTTTCATTAGAAAGGAGGGCGTGAATAACGCCACCGCCATGACTACTGCTACAAACACAGCAAACACCGTTGCGACTTCAGCAACAAAAGCCAATCAAGATTTTTTCGTTGCGGACTTGAGCCTCGCTGCTTGGGGTCATAAAGAAATTCGCATTGCCGAAACAGAAATGCCCGGCTTGATGGCCATCCGTGAAGAATTTGCCGCGAACCAGCCTTTGAAGGGCGCACGCATCACCGGCTCGTTGCATATGACGATCCAAACTGCCGTGCTGATCGAAACCCTGAACGCTTTGGGCGCGCAGGTTCGTTGGGCATCTTGCAATATCTACTCCACTCAAGACCATGCTGCAGCAGCCATTGCTGACGGCGGCACACCAGTATTTGCATTTAAAGGCGAAAACTTGGATGAGTATTGGGACTTCACGCACCGCATTTTTGAATGGAAAGATGGCGGTTACTCCAACATGATTCTGGATGACGGCGGTGACGCAACCTTGTTGCTGCATTTGGGAACCCGCGCTGAAAAAGATATTTCGGTATTGGACAAGCCAGGTTCAGAAGAAGAAATTTGCTTGTTTAACGCGATCAAATCGCACTTGAAAACCGATCCAACTTGGTATTCCAAGCGCTTGGCAGCAATCAAAGGCGTGACCGAAGAAACCACTACAGGCGTGCACCGTTTGTATCAAATGCATAAAGAAGGCAAATTAGCCTTCCCAGCCATCAACGTGAATGATTCCGTTACCAAATCCAAGTTCGACAATTTGTATGGTTGCCGCGAATCTCTGGTCGATGGTATCAAACGCGCGACCGACGTCATGATCGCCGGTAAAGTCGCTGTTATCGCCGGTTATGGCGATGTGGGCAAAGGTTCAGCACAAGCGATGCGCGCCTTGTCAGCGCAAGTGTGGGTCACAGAAATCGACCCGATCTGTGCACTGCAAGCGGCGATGGAAGGTTATCGCGTTGTCACCATGGATTACGCCGCAGAGCATGGCGATATTTTCGTGACTACGACAGGCAATTACCATGTGATTAGCCACGAACACATGAAGAAAATGAAAGACCAAGCCATTGTCTGCAACATCGGCCATTTCGACAATGAAATCGATGTCGCCGCGTTGAAGCAATACACTTGGGAAAATATCAAACCACAAGTTGATCACGTGATCTTCCCGAACGGTAAGCGCATTATTTTGTTGGCAGAAGGCCGCTTGGTGAACCTGGGTTGCGGTACTGGTCACCCGTCTTATGTGATGAGCTCCTCCTTCGCGAACCAAACTATCGCGCAGATTGAATTGTTCTTGAACAACGATAAATACCCAGTCGGCGTGTATACCTTGCCTAAGCACTTAGATGAAAAAGTCGCCCGTTTGCAATTGAAGAAACTGAACGCGCAACTCAGCGAACTGACCGATGAGCAAGCGAACTACATCGGCGTGAAGAAAGAAGGCCCTTACAAGCCGGATACCTATCGCTATTAAACTAGCCCGCGGTTCCTCCTTGCGTCTTGTTGCTTCTAATCTCGGAGCAACAAGACGCATTACTGATTTGCAGTATCTGACTCCCGGAGCGCCTCATGCGTTTGCTTGCAACTTGGCTTATCAATGGGCTTGCCTTGCTGGCGCTGCCTTATCTGATTCACTCGGTCACGATTAGTAGTTTCGGCACGGCGCTCATCGTCGCTGTGGTACTAGGCTTGGTGAACACCGTTATCCGTCCAATTTTGATTGTGCTGACCTTGCCCGTGACGGTGCTCAGTTTGGGCTTGTTTATTTTAGTCATCAATGGATTGATGTTCTGGGCAGTCGCTTATTTTGTCGACGGCTTTCACGTAGCTGGTTTTTGGGCGGCGGTGGGCGGTGCGTTGCTTTATAGCGTGATTTCTTGGACACTTTCTACTCTTCTACTAGAAAAATAATGGCTGCACATAACTTTAGCATTGAATTTTTCCCGCCAAAAACACCGGAAGGCGTTGAAAAATTAAGGCTCACGCGCAACAAGCTCGCAGCACTCGGCCCGAAGTATTTTTCCGTCACATTTGGTGCCGGCGGCACCACCCAACAAGGCACGCTAGACACGGTAATCGAGATTCGGCAAGAAGGTCACGATGCAGCACCGCACCTATCCTGTGTTGGTGGCACGCGTGAATCGATTCGGCAAATTCTCGCCCAGTATCAAGCGCATCATATCCATCGCTTGGTGGCCTTGCGCGGTGACCAGCCCAGCGGCTATGGCATGGGCGGTGAATTTCGCTATGCCAATGAGTTGGTCGAATTTATTCGCGCCGAAACGGGCGATTGGTTTCATATCGAAGTAGCCGCCTACCCAGAAATGCACCCCCAAGCACGTTCACCGCACGACGATTTACAAAACTTTGTGCGCAAAATGCAAGCGGGTGCAAATGCTGCCATCACCCAGTATTTTTATAACCCTGACGCCTACTTCCAGTTTGTCGAGCAAGCACAAAAAGCAGGCGTTGATGCGCCCATTGTTGCCGGTATTATGCCGATTACCAATAGCAGCCAATTGCTGCGATTCTCAGAAATGTGCGGCGCAGAAATACCCCGGTGGATACGTTTAAAGCTCGCCAGTTACGGCGACGACAGCGCCTCTATCAAAGCCTTCGGCTTAGACGTGGTGACACAGCTTTGCGAGCGCCTATTAGCGGGCGGCGCACCGGGCTTGCATTTCTATTCCTTGAATCAAGCAGCGGCAACGACGGAAATTTGGCAAAGGTTGATGAGATAGGTTATACCGTGGTTAGTATTTTCTAAAGATGCTTATATATTAGGCGGTAATTGCCAATAAAATTAAGAAAATTAGGGAGTATAAGAAAATGACCCAATTGCGGAGCAAGATATATTGGCAAATTTTGTTAGTGGTTTCTTGCGTGCTCGTGGGTTCAGTGTTTTTCTATTTGCGTGCTTCAGACGCAACAAACCTACCTAACAGCCCTAGTGCTAGCAAATCTGTTTCACCTCGAAGCAATGAAGACGCTCCCAAAAGCACAGACATTTTGATTCCTGTGGCAAAAGCAAATTCGACAAGGACGACGCGCGAACAGCGGGACGAAAAGTACTGTGTCGACCATTTTGGCGCTCTTAATGCGGGCGTTAGTGCTGACGCCTTCTATAAAACAATTGAACAAAAAACTGCCAACAGCGCCCAATCACTCTTCGAAAAATTGAAAGCAGAATCTGCAAATGGCGCTGCGGCAAATTTGAACGTCAATCAGTTTTTAAGTGGTTTAATTCGCCAACAATTAGTTGGACTTGAATCCGCTGAAAGTACCAACCGTTGCGGCGAAGATGAAGCGTGTCAGCAAAAATTTAGGTCGAAAATCGATCAAATGTGGCAGGCTGACTCTGACAGCGTGGCGAAGCTGGCAATTCATTCCAACGACGCAAAACTTTACGCCTTGGCATTTCACGGCTGCGCAATTCAGCGCCAGAATAAAACACCTGCATGCCAGCAAATTACGGCGGCGCAGTGGGCACATCGAGATCCAGAAAATGGTGCTGCTTGGCTCCAAGTTTTGAACGAAGTTGGGCAAGATAAAACGAACGCGCAGAGCGCAGTAATTGAGAACGCCTTGTTTCGACTTTCTCAGTCTAAACAAATCGAGTGGGGGCTTACACAGTTTTCACCAAGTTTTGAGAGAAATAACTTTGACCCAATTGAAGCGAGCGTACTCAGTTCTGGCGTGATGGGCGTGTTTGCCGCAAACATGAACGGTTATAGCTCGGTACTTGCTCTATGCGATTCTAAAGCGCTGCGTGATAGCAATCGGTTTCAAGTGTGTAACGATGTCGCCGAACGATTACTCTCAAGTAAGACGAATATGCTCGACGGAAATATAGGCTTGGGCTTGGCTCGAAAATTGGCATGGTCGAAAGATAAAATTGCGCGCTTCGAAGAGGAGCGCGATGCGATGATTGCATTCATGCTTTTAGATAGCAATGCGAACTTGGCTACCGATGAGCAAAAACAAGAAACCCCACTTTCCGCTTGCCGGCATATGGCAACCAATCAAGGTCTGTTTGAAGACGGCTTGGTGGTTGGTGAACGCCAAGCCGTACTGAATAGAATTAAAAATTCAGGGATTGATCGTGCAGCCTTAGTTGCGCGCTACCGTGCGATGAAAGAAAAAGCTGAGAAAACTCCGATCAACGCTCAGCAAAAATAATCGGACTTCCGCGAAAAATTGCTACTCAAAAAAGAAGAAAAAAAGGCGAAACACCCAAAAGTGTTTCGCCTTTTTCTCTACTACGGAATGCGAGCTTAGTGCTCGCACTCAGTCCGACGGACTTATTTCGCCGCGGCGTCTTTCGCTGCCTTGGCGAAATCACCCGCGCTGATCACGGAAATGTTGACCGTTTTCAGGTTGTCACGCAGAGCTTGGTTGACTTGTGCCACAGTCAGTGCAGCGACTTTGGTTTCCAAGTCTTTGTCGAAGGCCATGGTGCGGTCTTGGTTCAAATACGTTGATAAGCGACGTGCTAATGAGGCGTCTTGCGTGCGCACGACCTCTTGCGATTGCAGCCAACCTTTTTTCGCTTCGGCCAATTCGGCGTCAGAGAAGCCGTCTGCAATGGCTCTTTGCAATTCTTCGCGCAATGCTACTTCAACTTTTGCGGTGTTTTGCGGCGCACTGATGGCAAAGGCTAACCAGAAACCCACTGGGTCTAGCGCTTGCACATTCAGTTGCGAACCTACGCCATACGACAGGCCTTCTTTTTGGCGAATCCGATCTGCTAAGCGGCTACGTAATGCGCCTCCGCCCAACATATGGTTCGCCAACACGAGGGCTGGGTAGCTTTCTGCGCTATCTTTAATCGGCAGCGGTTGAATAGCCAGTAAGATACTGTTGGCCTTATCCGGCGTTTCTAAGGCCACTTTAGCACCGACCACAGGTTTCATTTGCGATGGAATGCGCACATAGGCTTGGCTGGCTTTCCAAGTGCCAAACAAGCTTTCTATTTGCGCCTTCAGTGCAGCAGGATCAAAGTCACCCACAGCGGCAAAGGTACCACTTGCCGCGCCATAGAATGCAGCATGGAAGGCTTTGATGTCTTCTACCTTCACCGCCTTGACATCAGCCAACTGCTCTTTGAGCGTTTTGACGTTTCTGACATGTCCGGCTGGTGTCGCGTCTATTAAACGCGAAAGGGCATTCGAGGCCAGTGGTTGTGGTTCAGGAATTTGCTGCTCAATCGCATTGATACTTTCCAGTTGTTTCTCTTGGAATTCCTTCGCAGAGAAAGCCGGTTTTTTCAGCACTTCCGCCAATAAATTTAAGGCTGCAGGTAAGTTTTCCTTGGTCGTGGAAATGTTGGCGTTAACCCCTTCGGCATTGCCAGTGATGCTGACTTGCGCTTTTAATTTATCAAATGCATCTTTGATTTCTTCGCGGGATAAACGCTCCGTGCCATTCAACAAGAGATTGGCTGCCAGCGTGCCGATTTGGCCTTTATTACGCAAAGCTTCTTCTGTGCCCAAACGTAATTGCACGACGATACTCACTGTTTCACCTTTGGTCTTCTTCGATAGCAAGGCCACTTTCATCCCGCCAGACAAGGTGAAACGCTGGGTGCGCGCTTCAATATTGCTTGGGGTTGGATCAAACGATTCACCAGCGGCGACCACGGCGCGACCCTTGTAATCTTTCAGTGCCGCAGCGATATCAGGTGTTGCTGGAATCTCCGCGCGGTCTATCGTATCAGTAGGGATAAAGCGGCCCAAAGTACGATTGCTTGGTTTTAAATACTTCACTGCAACCGCTTGCACGGCTGCTGCGTTGATTTTTTGCAGTTGGTCGCGTTGGGAGAAGAATAAACGCCAATCGCCCGCCGCCATTGATTCGGTTAAGGCAATCGAAAGCCTTGCTGTATCAAGCGTGACCAAGTCAATATCTTTATTCAAGTTGAGTTTGGCACGTTCAACTTCGGCTTCGGTAATCGGCTTGGTCTTCAATTCTTCCAAGACACTCAACATGGCGGTTTGTGCCGCGTCGAGGTTGCCATCTTTGGGCACCACCGCGCCAAATAAGGCAAAACTTGGTTCTAAGGTGCTGACGGCATTGAGTTCGATTTTGGTTGCCAACTTTGTTTCGATCAAAGCCTTATGCAGACGGCCGCTGGGGGACTCCGTCAAAATATTCATCAACACACTCAAGGCCACAGAATCGTCGTGAGCGGAGGGTGCAATATGGTAGCCAGCGCCAACAAACTGTGTTCCACCTGATCTACGTATGGTGACCGAGCGTTCGCCATCTTGCGTTGGCTCTGCCGTGTAGGTGGGTTGCAGTACGCGAGTTGGTTTCGGAATACGTCCAAATACCTCGTTAATTTGTTTTAAGACTTTGGCTTCATCGAAGCGTCCTGCCACCATCAAAATGGCATTGTCTGGCTGGTAGTAATTTTTGTAGAAAGCGCGTAGACGTTGAATATTCACTTGTTCGATATCGGAGCGTGCACCGATGGTCGATTTGCCATAGTTGTGCCAATCAAACGCCACGGCTTGAATACGCTCAGCGGTCACGCCAATTGGATCACTTTCGCCTGATTCAAACTCATTGCGCACCACGGTCATCTCGCCTTTTTTCAAGGTCGGGTTCCAAAGATCGTTTTGATCGATCGCGGCGTTGACCATGCGATCCGCTTCTAGCGCCAGCATCAAGCGCAAATTGTCGTCATTTGCTGGGAACTGGGAATAGTAGTTCGTGCGATCATACCAAGTCGTACCATTGAAGCGACCACCGATTGAATTCAAGACTTCGACGGGGGTTTTGGTGCCTGGTTTCACACCGAAATTTTTACTTGGTTTGAAAACTAAATGCTCAAGCAAATGGGCCATACCCGTTTCGCCATAATTTTCGTGGCGTGAGCCGACCAAATAGGTAATGTTTGTGGTCACGGTTGGTTTGCTGGCATCGGGGAAAAGCAACACGCGCATGCCATTGTTGAGGCGATATTCGGTGATGCCTTCAATCGAGGTGACTTTCACAGCACCAGCAGTGGCACTGGCTTTGCTGCTAGGTGCCGCAGGGGCGGCGGTTTGGGCGAACGTGTATGCAGGTGAGAGGATGCCAGCACTGAGCATCAAATAGGTAAGAAGTTTCACGAAATTGATCCTATAGGAAAGATGAGAAAAATTTTTGTGGCCTTAGTTCGCAGCCTAGTTTTTCAATGCAGGAGCCAACGTAAAGTTCAAAAACTGTAGCAAAATAACATGAAATTAAACGAACATCCGAAACAACCTGCAATAGAATCAAATGCGGCGTGAAAAGTTCCGAAAAACGCGTCATGCTAGACATTACTGCGTATCTTTTGAGCATTTTTTTTCGTGAGCGGGCCAAGGGGCTGGTGAGGGGAATGGCTGGGGAATGAATTAAGAGGAGGTCACTGAGTGCAAAAACCGAGATCAAAGCAGCGCATGAAGAGCCGTCGTGCTTGCGGCTTTGCCTGGGTCGCATGCGCCATCATGTGCTTGCCAAGTAGCGGATTTGCCGACGAATTGACGAAGTCCAGCGAGCGAGCGACGCAAACAAAAACGTCTGCATCAACTTCGCTAAAAATTCGCGCACAAGAGAATGCAATACCAACGCGCATCAATGTGCGAGATGCAGTGGATTTACAAATCGAAGGCGCGTTATTTCTCGATGTGCGCGAACCAGAAGAATTTAACACTTGGCATGTGCCTGGCAGTACCTTGATTCCCGTTGGCGAATTGAAGCAACGTATGGCTGAAATCAGTGCTGATAAGGGACGCGTCATCACCATTATTTGCCATTCGGGCGTGCGCTCTGCGACGGCGCAAGCCTTATTGCAGGAAGCGGGTTTCTCCCGCGCGGCTAGCATCGAAGGCGGCATCGTCGCGTGGGACAAAGAAGGCTTGCCGGTTATGAAGAATAAAAATGTTCATCCCTAAATCAGAGTCGTTTTTACCTGATCAATTTTGAATCACCAACCACTTCGGAGGCAAGACCATGCAAGCACCAACACCAGCAGTACCGAGACTGTTCCACTTTGCCGCTGGCGATCATGGCCAATGGCGTATCGAAAAAATCTTGCCTGTGATAGGCGAGACCTTGGCGTTAGCGCCGAAGTTGGCCATTTCATCTGGCGATTTCTCCGCTGCAGCAGACAAAAGTACCTGGGTGTTGCATGGCAAAACCAGTAACGACCGCTATGTAGAGCGGGCTGAAAAAACCCAGTTACAAAACCGCCAAGAAGGGCTAGGGCGCGCGCACGCGACTTGCGCAGCGTTGATACCGATTCGAAAAAATGCCGCATGGTGGGCGTTAACGCAGGATGAAAGACGAGCAATTTTTGAAGAGAAATCGCATCACACGGAAATCGGTCTTAAGTATTTGCCCGAAATTGCGCGAAAGCTGCATCATTGCCGTGACTTGGACGCCGACCAGCCGTTTGATTTTCTGACCTGGTTTGAGTATGCGCCAGAACACACGGCCGCCTTCGAAGATTTATTGGTGGCACTTCGTGAAACTTTGGAATGGAAGTATGTGGATTGGGAAGTTGATGTGCGCCTGATTCGCGCTAGTTGAGCAGTTTTCTCAATCGAGCAAACTGCCCTGAACTGGTGGTGAGAGCACTGGCGATTCGTCTTTTCGTGCAACGGCTTTGTTTTTTGTGGGGCTAGGCTTGCTTGGATCAGGCTTGGCCCACATACGTTCTGCAGGAAATAATTGCAAGTAGGCGCGTGCCAGTTCTGGGTTGCGGCACGCGAGCCAAGCATCGTAGTCGTCTTGATGCAGGATCACCAATGAGCGCTTTTCGTCGCCCGGTTTATGGAAGCGCCGCATGACATGATGCTCATCTGCATTGATGGTGAGCTGCGTAAAAGAGAAGCTCAACACATCACCGTTTTCATCAACCATGCTGCCTTCTTGCAGGTCGTTGATTTGCGACGCGTCGGGCTGTGGGGTGCGCCATTCGCGGTATAAACCGGCAACGGCGAAATCACTCATGTCGTGTAGACCAATCCGCCAACGTTCCGCTTTTCCGTTTTCGTAATTGGGTTCAAAAAAATGCTGCATGGGCACTAAACACAATTGCCCTTCGCGCCAAGGTTTTGCGTAACTGCGCAACTGCCCAACGGTTTCGGCCCGCGCGTTCATGGTGCTAAAGCGCTTAACACCGGGCGCGATTTTTTGTTTCGGAATCATGCTATAGGCACCAACCAAGGCTTCACGCTCACCGCGTTGGTTGTGCCGAATAAAGGGCGCGAGATAATCTTGCCATGTCTCTGGCTTCCAATCGATGTCGATTTTAAGTTCCGCATTGAACTGGCTGGGTAGCAGCTCTTTACGTGTTGGCGTGTAATTGACACACATAGAAGAAAGTAAAAAATGAGGGAGTATGCTTAAAAATAGGATTAATTGCGCTTTATATATAAGCGCAATTAAAATATACATGCATTAGTATATTGGTTTTAACGGACGATCAAAAAAAATTGCAGACCAGCATCATTAAGGATTCATTGTATGGAAACACAAGAAAAAAAATCAAACAAAATTTTCCGCCGTGCGACATCCGCGGACATTCGTGAAATGATGGAAATCCGCCTTGCCGTAAAAGAGAATACCTTATCTGATCCATCCATTATTACTTACCAAATGTGTCAAGACTACCTTGAGCAATTGGGGCGGGGCTGGTGTTGCGAAGTGGATGGCAAAATTTTGGGATTTTCATACGCGGCCAAGGCCGATGCGTCGATTTGGGCTCTATTTGTGCGACCAGAATATGAAGGGCAGGGCGTCGGAGCACCGCTGTTAAAACTCGCGACGGAATGGCTGTTTTCGCTGGGAAATCCGCAAGTTAAATTGGGTACTACCGCCAATACGCGCGCCGATCGCTTTTACCTTGCACAAGGTTGGCAGCGCGGCGGTATGAAGAATGCAGTCGAAGTTATTTATACTTTGGAGGCTCCCGCTACGGCACCCACTACGGCACCCGCTACGGCACCCGCTACGCCTTCTGCTTCTGTTTGAGAAATGCTTGAGGTTTGCGCACTACTTTCGCTCTGTGCCGCCGCACTTGCGGTGGAGCTGGTCGGTTCGTTGGTCGTTGATTGAGGCGTTATTGAAGGCGCAACATAAGCGGCTGCAGGTGCCGGGTCATACAGTTTCAAGATGGCTGATTTCAGTTTACCGCTGAGCGCAGCGTTCATCAACACACTAGGCATGACCGTGGTTTCGCCGCGTTGCATGGCCCAGGCTTGCCCAGGGCTATATTGCAGTGAAAACCCGCGCTGCAACAGGCAGGCTGTGACCCACTCCTCGAGCACTTGGATACAGTAATTACGCTTGCCTTGTGGTGACAGAAAGTCGCTGTTCGCTGCGCGCATTTTTTCCCAACCATCCTCAAGATCATAGGTCAGGGCGACCAACTCGGCCAGGGGCAATTTTTTGGGGTTCATCCAGCTTTCGGCGAATTGCTCACGCAACCGCATAGGCATGATTTTCTCGCTGTAGTCTTGCCAACTCACCGTATTCATGATTTTTGATGCGTTAGCATCAGCGCCGTCCTCGGCTGATTGGGTAAGCTCGGCTTGCGCGTGCAAACCGGCATACCACAAGGCTTCCGTGGCATGTTCGCCGCCCAGTAAATGAAAACAGTGATGCAAGGGCGGGTAAGCTGGCTTCGCACCCGGCGTGAGCTTGTTCACGCGTTCTGCCACATCGGGCGTGTTATGAAACTCCACGCTGGGTGGGTTTGCATAGGCTTGAATGGTGGCTTGCACCGCGGGGCGTTTTGTCGTGGGCTTACAAAATAGTCGAAATCCTTCAAAGATGGGCAATTGGGCACCTCGACGCAGACCTGCTTTGATTTCATGCTGATAATAGGCATGCCACATCGGCGCGATCAGGGCGATTTTCTCGATGGCAGCGCGCGTGGCAACCACGCCGAAGCGATCGGCTGCAAGTAAATCAGCTTCGAGCACTTCTACATAGGCGATATTGGCAGTGGCGCGCAGGAACCATCTCGCCACAGCGACATACAGAAAATTAAGTACGAATAAAGAATTTTCTAATTCCGTGATGGCAGTTAAGGCGAAGCGTCGTAAACGAAGTAGGCGAGCCGTCGCGGGCACTGCGCCCTTTAGTAGATAGGAGAATTGGTGCGTTAAGCAGGAACCCAGTTCGGCTTCCGACAGGCATCCTAAAAGCGGCATGCCTATTGCGATGTAAGCGCTTTCTAATTTTCCGAAGCGATTGTGATACGGAAAAACTGTGACCGATGGGTCGCTCGTCAGCGTAATTTTGAGCGGCACATGGATATCTAATTCATGGGCAACGCGTGTCACCAATGTGAACACAAATGGCGTGTTTTTTTGATTCAGTTTGACGCCAAATGCGGGACTAAAAACACGCGGTAAGCGGGGTTTAGTCCAGCTACGCGGACGCAAGGAAAACGCCAAAAAAAGCGCCGCGCAAAGGCAAATAATGCCACTCATACTGAGCGCCCCGCGCGACAGTAATTGCCACGCTGGCCAACCTAGTAAGGCAAGCAAGGCAGTGACCATGAGCACGCAATACGCAATCCAAATCGCCATGGCAAGTTTTGCTTGACGCGTGAGCTCTTGGACTTTTTTTTGTGCGGCGCTTGAATTGATTTTCTTTTGCATGTGGCGCTCTCTAAGGCCATTGACTCATTGCCGTGCTCACTGCTGCACGGAGAATATCGCTGCGTGCTGCACGGCTGCGCAATTTGCTGCGTTCTGCAGCGGGTATCTGTGGGTTACGTGCGCGAATGAAGTAAGCCGCGGCTTGAATATCAAGATCAAAATCAAGGTTGTCGATCTCGTCCGCTTCACCCCGCACGAAGGCGTGAAATCGGTCGGTTTCAAATTGACTGAGTCCAAGCAGGTGGCGTGTTTGCTTCGTGAGAGCGGCATCGTTGATGCGTGCTGCTTCGCCAAACAACAAGGCAAGCTGTGCTTTGGATAATTCATTGAGACGCAAACGATCAAGACTTTTTGCAAGTTGTAATGCGCGCGCTGGGTCGTTGCGTAAGGCAAGGGCAAACGTGACAAACGGGGTTTGCATGCGCTGGCTTTTGTACGGTTGAAAACCTGCTCGCACGCGATAGAAATCCAAACTATCGGGGCTTACTTCATCAGGTGGCCAGTCTTTGACCCAGAATTCAGGATCGACGCGGCTTTGCCGTGCGACGTAGGCAAAATCGGCAGCGCGCGCCATGCGATTGGAGGCTAACTTATCGCGTACCACGGCGCTGAGCATTTTGATGGCGTCGAGGCCCCGCCCTTGTGTCAATAAAAGTTTGACTTCTAGGTCAAATAAACTATCCGCTTCGCCTGGGGCCAGCTTGCGCAAGCGCGCTAGATCCTTTAACGCTTCCGCATAATTGCCATGCACGCCTTTGCGCCAAACTAAGCTGCGCAAAATAGTCACGTCTTGAGGGAAACGATCACTGACGTTTTGCATAGCAGCAACCCCAGCTTCACCGGTGATTAATGAAGCCGCCAAAAAATTCGCCGCAGGAGAATTGGGCATTTCTTTTGCGCGCTGTGTGAATTCGTCCAATAGTGCAGCTTGTTCACCAGCATCTTCGCGCATCTCTTGCAGTAAGCGTTGATAAACCAACTTCTCGGGGTTGGCGTCAAGTGCGCGACGCGCCACGCGCACCGCTTCGCTGCTGGAAATGGTTTTCGCTGCATCCAGCGCATTGCGGGTGCTTTCAAGCTCCCAATCGTGCATGAGCGCTTGCGCTTCGAGCGCGCCGAGAAGATTTTTTTCGTCGCCACGTTGTAAGGCAACTTGCCGGCAGACGGTCAGCTTGCTGGGTGTCGGAAGATTAGGCTTAGCGGGGAGTTCGAAGAAGCGCAAACTAGCGATCTTATCCTCGCCCGCACTCGGCAACTCGATAAATTGTTGGCCGCACATGGCGTTGTTGCTGATGCTCGTTGCGTCGTTGAGGAGTATTGGCGTCGCGCCCGCAACATTCCAAATGCTGGTAAGGCTGCTTCCAACGATTTTATGCTGGAAACGATCAATCACGATATTGCTAGCTTGCCGTTGCACTGCCGCAGTGCCTACGACATCGCCAATGCGCACGCGCATACTCTTACTGGTTTGTGCTGGAACGCGTATGGTGTCGTTATCCAAGCTAATAATTAATGGATCGGTAAACCCATTCGTGACAATCAGGTCTTGCGTGGTTGCCTGTTTGTAATGCAGCAATACGCTAGCGCATCCTATGCAGGCCAGCAAACCGATTAATGCCGCCCCTTTGACAGTATGGGAAAAGCTTCGAGGCACTTGCGCTAGCGTCTCCCACTTTCCGCCTTCGAGCGGTCTGACGACATACGATGAGAGTGGCAGTATGGGGACCCGATTAAACAATGTAAGCGCATTTTGCGCCAGATAACTGCCGTCGGTGTCGTGTTGAGAGCGGCTTTCTGATTCATCGATATAGCCGAAGCGTAAAAAACTCGGACCACCGACGAGGGGTTTGCTTCTTGCTGTGCGGGCGAACAGTCTGCGCTGCGACGTCAGCATGCGCAGCAGCTCTGCGTGTTCCGGTAGGCGGCGAAACAGGCGCGCCATTTGCAATGCGCGATAGACCTTAAATGGCTCGCCCCTCTGCAAGGCTCTTTGTATTTTGGCGTCCGTCTGTAGCGCTTCAAGCTCAGGAATGCGGCGAATTAATTCTAATGGATCGTTCATTGAGGTGTTATTGAGCTAAAAAGCGACCTT
Organism: Burkholderiaceae bacterium; assembly: GCA_019745005.1. Taxonomy (GTDB): domain Bacteria; phylum Pseudomonadota; class Gammaproteobacteria; order Burkholderiales; family Burkholderiaceae_D; genus Undibacterium. The sequence goes on along the minus strand of JAIETO010000182.1, from coordinate 1,011 downwards.
GTTCCGTTAGAATTTGGGTCATCGGCCTATCGTAATGTTCTTCGCAGAACTCACAAAAATTCAATTGGTACGCAACGCCTAGTGCAATTGCATTGGGTGCTGCAGCCAACGTACGATCATAGTAACCGCCACCGTAGCCTAAGCGATAAGCTTTTGCGTTAAAACCAACGCAAGGTATTAAAAAAACATCAGGTTGGCACGTACGTTGATCTTGTGGCACCGGGATGTTATACGCGTCACGTGTCATTTTTTCGCCAGGCTGCCACTGCAAGAATTCAAGCGGCTGTGCGGATTGCAAACGCTTGTCGCGCACAACCGGCAGACTCAAGCGCATCCCAAGCGCATGGAGGTGTGGGTAGATCTGCCATAAATCGGGCTCGCTACGGATAGGCGCGAAAAGACCGAGCGTGGTTGGTGTATTGGCCTTGCACCAGAGTAAGACCTGTTCGGCTATTTTCTTATCCCATTCGTCACGTTGCACTTGCGGCGTGCTTTGGCGTAATCGTAATAGGCGTTGACGTAAGTCACTTCGCGTTTCGCCTGCACAATGATGGGGCTGGCTTGCTTCGTTGATTGGCTGTGTCATACTGTTCATTACGTTAGGAAGAGAACCGCTCATATGCCACAAATTCAAGAAAACGCCGCGATTGTTAAAGCTGTGCATGGCAGTTTGATTGCGAATATTTATAGCCAAATACGTACGCAAATACGCACACAAATGCGGTTCAGAATCAGCACAAAATTGTCGTCACATTGCCTACGAGGTAGTGGCATTGCAAGAAGATTTCGCTGCATCTGCACGGCGCTTATCTTAGCATTGATATCGAGTTCGCCCGTTGCTCTAGCGAAAGAAACTAGCGCAAAAGCCAAGACAGAAACCGCCCAAAACCAAGCGAACGCCAAAGGCAAAGCGCTGGGTAATCAAGACGATCGTTTCTTGGCGCTGCGCGATGCGGCCTTGCATGATGATCCCAAAGCGACGCAGCAGCACGCTGCGGCTTTGACAAACTA
>JAIETO010000146.1 GCA_019745005.1 Burkholderiaceae bacterium | reverse complement strand
TTGGAGCGGGAGAAGAGTCTCGAACTCTCGACCTCAACCTTGGCAAGGTTGCGCTCTACCAACTGAGCTACTCCCGCATTTTCATCTGAAGCTATTTACTACTAACTACCTGTTTTGGAGCGGGAGAAGAGTCTCGAACTCTCGACCTCAACCTTGGCAAGGTTGCGCTCTACCAACTGAGCTACTCCCGCGTTCACAGTAGCCGCACATTATATAACAGGTACGTCTTGTGTCAAGACTTTCCGTTTTAGAAATCGATTTACTGGGAGTTTTTTTCCTTGATTTGCGGCCATGCAAGTCGTAAATAATAGAACATTGACCACACTGTCAACACAGCGGCAATCCAAAGCAATTGCCGACCCCAAAAAGCCGTGTCAATAAAGCCAAACAAATTGTCATGAAACAGCAACATGGGAATTGCGATCATTTGCGCTGTGGTTTTTATTTTCCCAAGAGAGCTCACAGCAACGGACTTCGACGCGCCTATCTGCGCCATCCATTCTCGTAGCGCAGAAATAGTGATTTCACGTCCAATAATCACGAACGCCAATACAGCATTCACGCGCTCATACTCGACCAGTAGAATCAGAGCACCGGCAACCATTAACTTATCAGCGACGGGATCAAGGAATGCGCCAAATGACGAAGTTTGATTCCAACGGCGAGCCAAAAAACCATCGAACCAATCGGTCACGGCGGCAATGACAAACACCACGGTTGAGATAAGATTTTTCTCATGAATACTGAACCACGTGTTAGGCAAATAAAACACACCCACGACAAGCGGGATCAACGCGACACGTAACCATGTCAATAAAATAGGAAAATTTAGAGGCATTTTATTTTTTCTCGTTCCGTTGCTTTGATTATAAGCGGCTGCGCATATCACCTGCCAACAGCAACCGCAAATATTAAGCTACTTACAGTGCACGCCACTAACGCATCCTTTGATAAATTTCTTCGGCGAGTTGCTTAGAAATGCCTTCGACTCCCATTAAGTCTTCGACGCTGGCCTCTTCGACTCCCTTTAAACCACCAAATCGTATCAAGAGGCGCTGACGGCGTTTGGGTCCTATGCCTTCAATTTCTTCTAATTTTGAAACTTGTCGGGTCTTAGCACGCTTGGCACGCATGCCAGTAATAGCGAAACGATGGGCTTCGTCACGAATTTGTGCAATCAACATTAATGCGGCCGACTCTTTGCCCAACTCTTTCGGCGCGCGGCCATCCACGAACATCAAGGTTTCAAGGCCGACTTTGCGACCTTCACCCTTCGCAACGCCGACGATCACATTGCTGTCGAGCCCAAGTTCGGAAAACACTTGGCGCGCGACTTCAATTTGGCCTTTTCCGCCATCAATTAAAACAATATCAGGAAGACGCTTACTCGATTCCGACGCGACTACGAGGTTTTCATCCTCTGCATCAAGTTGCGCTATTTTTTCGTAGCGCCGCAACAATACTTGGCGCATCGCCGCATAGTCGTCGCCGGGCGTTATATCGTTAATGTTAAAACGCCTATACTCGCCATTTTGCATTTGGTGATGATGAAAAACGACACACGATGCTTGTGTTGCTTCGCCACTCGTATGGCTAATATCAAAGCATTCAACGCGCAATTGATCAATATCCTCAAGTTCTAATTCAAGCACATTGACTAAGGCTCTTGTTCTGGCCTGCTGAGACCCCTGTTCAGACAACATCCGCGCCAATGCCAAGCGCGCACCTTTAACCGCCATTTCTAGCCACGCTCGCCTTTGTTCTTGGGGTTGAAATGAAAGATGAATCCGGTGCCCACATTGATCCATCAGAGCCACCAGCAAATCCGGAGCGTCGAGTTCCACGTTTAAGATAATCTGCCCTGGGATAAACTGGTCGGCATAATGTTGTGCCAAAAAAGCAGCGGCGATTTCCGCATCAATTTGCTGTTCTGCGACGACTACAGCATCTTCAACGTGTGTCGGAAAATAAGCGCGATCACCCAAATGGCGTCCACCGCGAACCATCGCAAGATTAACGCACGCGCGCCCGCCTTCAACGGTCACTGCGATGATGTCGATGTCGCTCTCGTTACTGGTTTCCATACTTTGCTGATGCAGTATTTTCGATAACGCAGACATTTGATCGCGCACGATTGCGGCTTTCTCAAACGCTAGCTCAGATGAGAAGGCAAGCATTTTCGTCTCAAGATTTTGCATCACCTCAGACTGTCGCCCACGCAAAAACTTTGCTGCATTATCGACATCGGCTGCGTAGTCTGTAGGAGCGATAGCGTTTACACATGGCGCGCTACAGCGATGGATTTGATGTAAAAGGCATGGCCGCGTTCTATTGGCAAACACACTGTCTTCGCAGCTCCGCAATAGAAATATCTTCTGCAAAAGTTGCATCGATTCTTTTACCGCCCAAGCCGAAGGAAATGGTCCAAAGTATTGATGCTTTTTATCGACGCTTCCTCGGTAGTACATCATTCGAGGTGTAGCCTCGTTGGTCAACTTTAAATAGGGATAGGATTTGTCGTCGCGAAATAAGATGTTATAGCGCGGCTTGAGCGCTTTGATCAGGTTATTTTCGAGAATTAATGCCTCAGCTTCGCTGCGCGTGACGGTCGTTTCTAGGCGCGCAATTTTTTCGACCATCATCGCAATGCGCGGACTGGTCAAGGTCTTCTGAAAGTAACTCGATACACGCTTTTTTAGGTCGCGCGCTTTGCCTACGTACAAGACATTTTCTTCCGTGTCGAAATAGCGATAAACGCCCGGCAGGTGCGGCAACTTACTGACCGTTTCCAAGACTTGAGCTCGTGACTTACGCAACTCATCGGAAATCTCTTTTGTCATCACGTTTTACTCAGATTTTTCGACAATGACAAAGGCGCAAACGACGTCACGTTCGTCAGAAATAGAAACAAAAGCGCACAGATTTCGTGTTTTCATCCAATCGCCAAGCTCGTCATTCAATGCAAATTCAGGTCGGCCATCTTGATGATTAAGTAGCTGCGCTGCATGCCAAGTCATAGGAAAACGCATACCTGTTCCTATTGCTTTGGAGAGCGCCTCTTTCGCTGCGAAGCGCGTCGCGAGGTAAAGCGCCCCGCGCTCGGCATTTCTGTGATTTCTCTTTTCATACTCAACAAGTTCTAATGGGCCAAGAATCTTAGATAAAAACCGACTGTTTTCCCGCTTAAGCGCCGCTTGGATCCGATCAATTTGCACAATGTCCGTTCCGACGCCATAAATCATTTTGCACTTAGCCTTGCTTTAACCATGATCGCTTTCATGTCGCTGACTGCTTTGCGCCAACCTACAAACACAGCTTCAGCCACAATCGCGTGTCCAATGTTCAATTCAGAAATATCTGCGATAGCGGCGATTTTTTGCACATTGGTGTAATGCAGACCATGTCCCGCGTTCACCTTGAACCCAAAACTTTTCGCAACGCTAATGCCTAATTTGATTCGTTCTACTTCTGCATCCTGCGCCATTTCGGACGTGAGTTCAGCGTAACGCCCCGTGTGGATTTCAATGATGCGCGCCCCAGCCTCGAAACTCGCTTGAATTTGCTCTGCTTGCGCATCAATAAATAAACTGACCCTAATGCCTTCGTTTTGAAGTTGCGCAACCGCTTTAGACACTTGCGCAAAATATTGAACCACATCCAAGCCGCCTTCAGTGGTCACTTCCTCTCTCTTTTCAGGCACCAGGCATACATCTTGGGGCTTGACCCTACAAGCAAAGTCGATCATCTCTTGCGTAACGGCGGCTTCCAAATTCATTCGGGTTAGAAGCCTTGGGCGAATGTTGAGTACATCTTGATCTTTAATGTGACGGCGATCTTCACGCAAATGCAAAGTAATGCAGTCGGCACCCGCTTCTTCTGCCATTAGCGCAGCTTGCAATGGGTCTGGATAAAATGTGCCACGAGCATTGCGTAGCGTGGCGACATGGTCAATATTGACGCCGAGGTCGATAACTTGTGTTTGCTGATGTATGTTCATAAATTTTGCAGGTCGATCAAGATTTGCCGTGTATTGAGCTGTGCGCCATGCAGGTGATGGCGCAATAATTGTCGAGCAAGCATCTTACTTTGATTTTGCGTTGTACTGTCGCTGTAATCACCAACCCGCATATCTAGCAGCGTTTTTCCAAGCACCGCACGTTGATGTTGCTGCTGCGCCGCTGGATAAACACCATGCTCTGGCTCAACCACATAAAGAATTTCAGGTTGTACTCTGCCCTTTGTTTCGCTACAGAAAGTCAGGTCTCCAATCAACCCAGATTCACGGAGCAAAGAAAATTCAAACTTTCTCAGGGCGATGGGTGCTGATTCACCATGAGCGAGTTGGTTCAAGGTTGCTATGTATTCGTCAAAAAGATTTGAATGTGCCTCATTACGTACGAGGAACTTCATCAGTAATTCGTTCATGTAGAAACCAAAAAGCAGAGCCGATTTCTCAAGTGGACGCATGCCGCCAACCCACTCCGCACTCGTTAGGGTCGGGATGTCGGATTTGCCTGTCCAACCAATGTTCAACGGCTGGAAGGTTTGCAAGACAGAACGCAATGCAGAATGAGGTCGCTTGGCCCCCTTTGCAACGAGGCTTAGGCGCCCACGATCACGGCTAAACACGTCGATTATGAGGCTAGTTTCTTTGTAGGGGTAGGCATGTAGAACGACAGCTGGTTGGTGGCTTACACGAAGCGCCTTTGTGCTTTGAGCACGCTGCTCGATTGGATGCATTGAGTCGCGCAAAACAAGAACTGGCGCATGCACAAAATCAAGTACCTCATGCGGTAAATCAACCAGATCAGAACGTGGCTTGTCCGCTTTCGCATTCACGAAAACTACTCGTAACCATAAGCGCGTAGACCGGCTTCATTGTCGGCCCACCCAGATTTCACCTTAACCCAAATTTCAAGATACACGGGCCCACCAAACAGCTTCTCCATATCCTGACGCGATTGGGTTGAAATATCCTTAAGGCGCGCGCCCTTGTTACCAATTACCATCGATTTGTGTCCATCGCGATCAACTAAAATTGCGATGAAGATACGCCGCAAGTTACCTTCTTGCTCGAATTTTTCTATTAGAACTGTGCTGGTATAAGGTAACTCATCACCAACAAAACGGAAAAGCTTCTCTCGTACGATTTCAGTTGCCAAAAATTTTTCGCTGCGATCAGTAATATCGTCAGGATCAAAAACCGGTGGATTGAGCGGCAAATATTTCTTGATTTCACTCTCTAGATTATCTAGTTGAAACTTTAAAGTTGCCGACACTGGAACGACTGCTGCAAATGGGAATAGACTCATTATGCGTTGGGCGAACGGCATCATAATTGCCTTGTCTTTGACGCGATCGGACTTATTAATCACCAAAATAACTGGAACATTTTTTGGCAAAAGATCGATCACTTGCTGATCTGCCGCGCCGAACGTACCTGCCTCAATCAACATCAAAATCACGTCTGAGGCTGTTAAGGTGTTAGTAACTGTGCGGTTTAAAGTACGATTTAATGGATTAGCGTGTCGTGTTTGAAACCCTGGCGTATCGACATAAATAAACTGCGTATCGTCTTTGGTTTGAATCCCCGTAATTCTGTGCCGAGTGGTTTGCGCCTTGCGCGATGTGATACTGACTTTTGCGCCAATCAAGGTATTCATTAATGTTGACTTACCAACATTGGGGCGCCCTACGATCGCGATATAACCGCAACGAAATTCGTCGAAACTATTGAGTTGGCTCATGCGCTTTTGGGATGTGATTTACTAGATACTAAGCCTGCACTGCTGGTCTTCGGCGAACTTTCGCCCGTCTTACTTTCTTCGACCTCAGATAGGGATTCCATGTCATCGCCGGACGCGTCTTGTACGGTGGCGATTCCTGCTAACTTGAGCTGTGTTGTGCGAGGCTTGTTTTTCCGTAAAGCGGGTGTTTTAGAAAGCAAGCTCATCGATGTTTCGAGCGCTAATTTCGCGGCTGCTTGTTCGCCCGCCCGCCGACTTCCGCCTGTTCCAAATACTTTAATTTCTAACTTTGGCACCAAGCATTCGATTTCAAATTCTTGATTGTGTGCGGCGCCATGAGTCGCAACAACATTGTATTGCGGAAGAGCTATTTTTTTGCTTTGTAAAAATTCTTGCAGCAAGGTTTTTGCGTCCTTGCCAAGGGTTTTTGGATCTACTGTTTGTAGAATTGGGAGATACAGTTTCTTAATCGTGTTTTTAGCTGCATCGAAACCTGAGTCAAGAAAGATGGCACCAAACAGTGCTTCAAGCGTATCGGCCAAAATTGATGGACGCCGAAAACCACCCGACTTTAATTCACCTTCGCCCAATCGAAGGAATTGAGATAACTCGATGCGCTGCGCGACTTCATATAGGGATTGTTGCTTTACTAGATTCGCGCGCACTCGCGAAAGATCACCCTCGTCAATATTTGAGAACATTTCAAACAACAGCGAGGCGATCGTACAATTCAAAACGGAATCGCCCAGAAATTCCAAACGTTCGTTATGCATCATGCTATGGCTGCGATGGGTTAATGCGAGTCGAAGCAACTCAAGGTTCTTGAATTCATAACCCAACTTCTTTTGCAGTAGTGACTCGTTCATACGCGAATGATTCACTCCGCAGTTTTCTTGCTAACGACACCTGATTTTGCGGTCGTCCCTTCGTATTCCAGCAATAAACTTGCGGGACCAACTAAAGGGATTTTCTTGCTATACGCAAAACTGACTTCGACGCCCTCACCATTTCGTGTAATCACCAAATCTTTGCTCGTAATCGCGTCAATATAACCAACGTCAGCTTGTTTTTCAAAAGTAGCCTGAATATCTCGTGCTGCTGGTCCAGCCTGCTTCGCAACTTGAATCGCCTTTTTGATATTAAAATATTCGCTGACTGTTGGAACAACCTTGATGCCCACAATAGCGATCACTGCAACGATACCTAAGGTAAATATCAGGCCAATTAAGGAGAGCCCACGCTGCTTATTGAATCGTACGACATTACTTGCATACATATCATTTACCTCCAAAGTTATTGAAAACGACCAATACGTGTAATGTGGCTAAAATTCATCCAAATAAAAAATGCTTTTCCAACAATATTCTGATCAGGAACAAAACCCCAATAGCGGCTATCCTCGCTGTTATCGCGATTGTCACCCATCATAAAATAGTGCCCAGCCGGCACGGTACAAGAAAAACCAAGATCGTCGTAGTTACATAATTGACGATTCGGAAAATCATGTGCACCTAGGACAGAAGCTGGTTTCAAATTGTCATTCAAAATACTGTGTTTGACATCTGTCAAGTTTTCTTCAAACCGCGTCAAATATCGCAAGCTTTCACCTTCTTGCAAAAAATCCGGGCTATTCTCATAGGTTAGAGCAACACCATTGACCGACAAGCGCTTATTTTTATACTCTATTTTATCGCCTGGTACACCAACAACACGTTTAATGTAATCAAGCGACGGGTTTTCAGGGTAACGAAACACCATCACGTCACCGCGTTGTGGATTGTTTACCTCAATCACTTTTTTATTGATGATCGGGAGACGGATTCCGTAAGTGTATTTGTTGACAAGAATGAGATCCCCAATAAATAGAGTCGGCAACATCGAGCCGGAGGGGATTTTGAACGGCTCAAACAAGAAAGACCGCAAACAGAAAACCATCGCAATTACAGGGAAAAAGCTGCCTGAATATTCGATCCACGCTGGTTGTCGAAGTAAGCTTTGCTCTAGTTCGACACGCCCGCCTTCTTGAACCTTGATTCCCTCTTTTTGTAACTTGGCATTTCTTGCGTCAAACTCTTGTAAAGCTTTATTCGCATTTAGGCGCCTTTGCTTCGATAAGTAAAACACGTCCATGCACCAAATGACGCCTGTGACGACTGTCAACACAAATAAAATTAACGCAAAATTACCTAAAATAGTCTGAAAGTTCATTTATCTTCAACTTGTAGAATCGCTAAAAATGCTTCTTGTGGGATTTCGACGGAACCCACTTGCTTCATCCGTTTCTTACCTGCTTTTTGCTTCTCGAGCAACTTGCGCTTACGGCTAATGTCACCACCGTAACATTTTGCCAAAACGTTTTTACGAAGAGCTTTCACATTCTCCCGAGAAATAATATTGGCGCCAATCGCGGCTTGAATCGCTACGTCAAACATCTGTCGTGGAATTAGTTCACGCATTTTGGCTGCAACTGCGCGCCCTCTAAATTGACTGTTCGCACGGTGCACAATAATCGCCAACGCGTCGACTTTCTCACTATTAATCAACATATCTACTTTTACGACATCTGAGGCGCGATACTCTTTAAACTCGTAATCCATCGACGCATAACCACGTGAAGTTGATTTCAAGCGGTCAAAAAAATCTAAGACAATTTCCGCCATTGGCATTTCATACGTCAATTTGACTTGGCGACCATGATAATTCATATCGATCTGCATGCCACGCTTCGACGTGCAAAGGGTTATAACAGAACCGACATACTCTTGTGGCATGTACAAATTGACCGTAACGATCGGCTCACGAATCTCTTCAATTTTCGACGGTTCCGGCATTTTCGATGGATTGTCGACCATTTTTATAGTGCCATCGGCCATTACCACTTCGTACACGACCGTCGGTGCCGTCGTGATCAAATCCATATCGAACTCGCGCTCAAGACGTTCTTGAACGATTTCCATATGCAAAAGACCTAAGAAGCCGCAACGAAACCCAAAGCCAAGCGCCTGTGAAACTTCAGGTTCATACATCAACGCAGCATCATTGAGCTTTAGTTTTTCGAGTGAATCGCGCAACGCGTCGTATTGATTCGCCTCTACAGGAAACAAACCCGCAAACACTTGTGGTTGTACCTCTTTGAAGCCTGGAAGTGGTGTTTCGGCTGGACTTCCGACAAGGGTAATCGTATCGCCTACTTTCGCAGCTTTCAGTTCTTTTATGCCAGCGATAACGAATCCAACTTGTCCCGCAGACAACTCGCTTCGCGACAAGGATTTTGGCGTAAAAACACCCACATTTTCAACCAGTTGTTGCGACCCGGTCGCCATGAACAATATTTTGTCCTTCGGTCGCAAAGTGCCATTGACTATGCGGACTAACATAACCACGCCGACATAATTATCGAACCATGAATCAATAATTAAGGCTTGCAATCGACCGGCGGGATCCCCTTTTGGTGGGGGTACTTTGACGATCAATGACTCCAACACATCTTGCACACCAAGTCCTGTCTTTGCAGAGCAATGGACGGCATCGGATGCATCGATACCGATTACTTCCTCAATCTCAAGACTTGCATTCGCTGGATCGGCAGAAGGCAAGTCAATCTTATTTAAAACGGGAACAACCTCAACACCTAATTCAATTGCCGTGTAGCAGTTCGCGACGGTCTGCGCCTCTACACCTTGAGACGCGTCGACTACTAATAATGCGCCTTCGCATGCAGACAGTGAGCGACTTACCTCGTAACTAAAATCAACATGCCCAGGGGTGTCGATGAGGTTGAGATTATAAATTTGCCCATCGCGTGCTTTATAACTTAATGCAGCGGTTTGCGCCTTAATTGTAATTCCGCGCTCCCGTTCAATATCCATTGAATCGAGCACTTGGGCTTCCATTTCACGATCGCTTAAGCCGCCGCAAAGTTGGATGATACGATCTGCTAATGTTGATTTGCCATGGTCAATATGGGCGATGATCGAGAAATTTCTAATATTGTTCATTAGGGGAAAGAGACACTGATTACAAAAAAGGCACTCAAAGCTGAGCAAACAAGCTCAAGCGAGTGCCAATTAAATGAGATTAAGCAAGCCGTCATTTTACCGGATTTACTGACACATTAGGGATAATTACCGTAAAGACACATAGTCGACACGCCGCCATACCAAAAATCAAATGTATCTCGCCATGTATTGATGTTTCAATAATTTTTGCAGTTTCAAGATTGAAACGTCTGCACAATTTACTGAACTGCCGAATTTCGTTTCTGTTGCTCGCGTACGAAACCTCTACAAATCACGTTGCAAGGTTAATAGACACCCTCGCATGAGAACCTCCAACCACGAGATTGAGGTAGATTCGCGGAAGGTGCTATTCAGGGAAATCAACGTTCAAACCAAACAAGTTTCTATCGTTAACTTGCGGCAAATTCCATGCTTTATCGTAACTAACTTTTGCCAAATAGAGACCATCGGCCATAAAGGTCGGTGCAGCTTGGCTCCTGTCGCGCTCTTCCAAAATTTGTCTGATCCAATTTGGCTCACGTCGACCACTTCCAACAAAAATCAACGAACCAACGATGTTCCGCACCATATGATGTAGAAATGCACTTGCCTTAAAGCTGCAAACTATTAGTTTGTCTTGCCTTGATATTTTTACTGCGAACATATGTTTTATTGGCGATTTTGCTTGACACCCGGCAGCACGAAATGCGCTGAAATCATGCTCACCTAAAAGTAAGTTTGCAGCCTCCTGCATTGCTTCGTGTTGGAGAGGGCGAAATACCCAGCCTGCACGCCCCACCCACAAGGGAGAGCGCACTGGGTCAGTGAAAATCACATAATGATAAGTGCGAGAAAGAGCGCTAAATCTGGCGTGAAAGCCATTCTGCGCATTCGGATCAAAATCCACTATCTGGCTTGCCCATCGAACTGCGATTGATGGAGGTAGAAACGCATTTACACCGCTAACCCATGAGTAAGGCGGTCTATCGCACATGCTATCAAAGTGGACAACCTGCTCCAATGCGTGAACTCCTGCATCTGTACGTCCAGCACAATGAATTTTGATAGGCGTCTCGCAAAATCGTTGAAGTGCTCGCTCTAGCTGATCTTGAACTGTTCGATGATGAGGTTGTGTTTGCCACCCTTGCCATGGATTTCCATCGTATTCCACTCCCAAAACAATCCGCTTCTTTTCCATCTTTTGCTGCGCCCAAATAAAAATGGGCGCATGCAGTTTTGCAGCGCCCAGATAAAACGAAAGATTTCTCGCTTAACTTAATTTTTCCAGCATTTGCCGCGCTTTTTCGATTTGATCTGCTGTCCCGCCCTTGACAACTTCATCAAGTAATTCACGCGCACCTTCTTTGTCGCCAATTTCATGATAAGCAACTGCAAGGTCGAGCTTCGTCGCCATTTCCGCATTAAATGAGGGAACATCCTCAACTGGGTTCAATGCTGGTTCTGAGCGTGCAGTGGCATTCGAGTCCAAATTGAGATCAATCCCAGACAAATCAAACTCAAACGCGGAAACTGCTGCCTCGCTTGCCTTATCCATATTTGTTTGACCGTCATCTGCTACAAATTCTGCACTTGCTTCGCGCCCTTTTTCTAAATGATCATTCGCTGGAGCAAAATCAAGGGAATTAGAAAGTCTATCACCATTGTCGACTGGCATTTCCATTTGAAACGATGATGCACTCTCTGCCTCAGCGTGTTTTTTACCCTCACCAGCCATCGAATCATCGCCAAGATCGAAATCGATACTTTCGAAATCCACGGTCGCCATTTGCTCGTGTTGCTCATGCGGTGGCATTTTAGGCGCCGACACCTCGTCTGGGATCATTGGAGCATTCATCGGCTCATTCGCGTGATCATCCAAAGCACCAAGGTCGAAATCCAAACTTCCAATATCGATATCAGATTTATCTGCATCCTGTGAAACCAAAGGTTCGGCACTAGCTGTCTTTGAAGGCGCTGATATCGAGTCATCGTTAAGACCAGCGGCCGTATCGATAATGCTAATTGAATCAAGCATATCGTCAGATAACGAGTTACCAAGAAGCGCTTCAGGATCCAAATCTTCCATGGGCTGCGTTGCCATGCCCAACGCCGAGTTCGTTTCGAGCGAAGCGGGTACTTTGCCACCCGCATAAAGTGGATTAGTAGGCTCGAGTGCCATACCCATGGAGGCAGCTTGCGCCCACTCCTCGCCCTCACCGCTTGTCATTCCGTAAAGCTCACTCGCTAAACGCTCAAACGATTTTGTATCCTTACGGTTTTGATAAATTTCAAGCAGTTTAACGCGCACTGCATGACGCTCTGGTTGCGTTCTGAGCGCTTCTTTAAGAATTTCCTCGGCTTGAGAATCACGTCCATACGCAATGTAGACATCCGCTTCCGCCACTGGATCGACTTCATTCGCATCTAGTTGGCTCGCAGATGGCGCAAAATTTGAATTGAAAACACTGTTATTGGTATCAACGCTCTGTCCACCAGTCGAACCAAACATTGAATTGGCCTTCATACTCGAGCCAGTGAGAATGCTGTCGTCGAAATGCTCAGATTTTTTCTTTCTTCTGCTATTTAAGATACCCAATCCAGCTATTACTGCGGCCGCAACAGCAGCCCAAAGCAAGTATCCGCTATCCAAAATACGATCTACAAAACCCGGCTCTGGCGGCGCAGGCGGAGGAGCAATCTTGCGTTTGGCCGGTGCACTTGCTGCAGCCGGTGCACTTGAAGGCGCAGGCGCAGTTGCAACTGGTGCTGGTGTTGCCGCTGGCGGAGTGTCGACTTGCTTAGCAGCTTGTGGTGCAGCGACTGGTTGCGCAGGAGCTTGGACTGGCGCCTCTTCTTTCTTTGAGGCTTTCGCTGCCGCCGCCTGTTTATCAGCCAAATCCTTGTTCTTTACATCCAACAGGTTCCGCAAAGTATCAACGTTCTTTTCAAGCTCTTTTACACGTGCATTCGCTTCTGCAATCGCCTTGTCTTTTGCGAGTCGCTCTTCTTCTAATTGTTTTGTAACACCCGATTTTGATTGAGCATCGCCAGCCGCCTTTGATAGTTTTAACCGATCAATGGCCTCATTTGAAGCAGTTGGTACTTCATTCACTTTTGCAGTAACGGCACCACTCGCCACTTGTTTTGAGGGCGTACTCTTGCGAACCGGTGCGTCTTCCACCTGCCCTGCAAGTTTGTTTCTATAAGCATTAAAGTCTGCCGCATGGGTTTGAACCACGGTGCGGGCTTCACTACTCGTCGTGGAGCGTAATGCATCAGAATCAGGGATGGTAAGCACTTGACCAACTTTGAGGCGATTCATATTGCTGCCATCGAATGCTTGTGGATTTGCTCGATAAATGCCAACCAACATTTGATCTAATGAGACGCCTTCGCTTCTATAAGCACTTGCAATCTTACTTAAGGTATCCCCGCGCTTAACCTCGTAGTCACCGCCAGCAGTGGCAACTTTTTCAGTCGGATTTGGCTTCGTAATATTTTTTTTTGTGTTTGCACTGGCTGAATTACTAGTTGAGCCTGAACCTGCTTTTTCGACAGCGGTAGTTTGTGGCGTACCTTGCGTTGAGGTTTGTGAGCCTACGTTAACAGGGTTAGCAACTTGCGCTGATTGTGAAGTTCTTAACTCGGCTGGGTCGAGCAAAAAGGTATATTCCCGCACCAAGCGACCACTACTTGAATTTAGCTCAACCAACAAATCAACGAACGGCTCGTTCATCGCCTGACTTGAACTCAGTTTAATGACATATCCTGAACCACGCGGCTCAACCGCAAACCTAATCGACAATAATGCAGGATTAAACTCAATATTTGCTTGTTTGAATGCATCAATGGATGCAATCTTCGGCACCAGAGCCCCGACTTCATCTTTGCTCGGCGACGTTAATTCAATCTCCGCTCGCAAGGGCTGCCCCAACGACGAGAGGACGTGCAACTTGCCGAGGCCGGTCGCATGTGCCGTTGATAACATCAGTAATGAGGAGGCAATTGCAGCGCTAAGCACATTGCGTCCCATCGAGCTCAACTTTAGGCGTTTGTAGTTATGCATATTCTCGGACATGTATTGGGAAATAAATAATTTCAAAAATCACGCGTGCAATTAATCAAAACAAGCGCGTAAATTTATTGCATTTGGATAACATTACTTAATTTGCCTCGCAAGCTTAACGCTATTCGCAACAGTGGTAAATAAAATAAGGGCGGAAACGCCCATCCGTGGTCGATTTCGTTGTTGCGATTCGACAATTGCAGAATACATCAAGATATTTTACTTAGCAAAGTAAAAAAAAGCCTATTTTCCCCTGAAAGCGACGAACTTAGGATAAAAACCTCCCAAATCACTTTAATTCGAAGATGCAAGCCAACAATTAGTCTTCAATTAAAATGCGTAGCATTCGGCGAAGCGGTTCAGCCGCACCCCAAAGTAATTGATCACCAACTGTGAATGCAGAAAGGAAATCGCCGCCCATTTGCAATTTGCGAAGTCGTCCGACCGGAATCGAGAGTCCGCCTGAAACTGCCGCAGGCGTGAGCTCTTTTACAGTGGCTTCCCGTTCATTGGGAACTACTTTTACCCAGTCGTTGTTTTTTGCGATGATGTCGACTAACTCATCAAGCGGCACGTTTTTTTTTAGTTTTATCGTCAACGCCTGCGAATGGCAGCGCATTGCACCTATCCGCACACACAATCCATCCATAGGAATTGCTGGCTTTCCAAACGCAGCCCCTAAACCAAGGATCTTGTTGGTTTCAGCGCCCGATTTCCATTCTTCTTTTGATAAACCACCACCTAAATCTTTATCAATCCAAGGAATCAGATTTCCCGCCAACGGGACACCAAAGTGTTTTATTTCTTGCGCGGCGAACCCATGTTGCTGCGCTAGCACGGCGCGATCAATCTCTAAGATGGCAGACGCAGGATCAGCCAACAAATTACTTACTGCTTGGTTTAAAGTACCAAACTGAGTGAGCAACTCGCGCATATGTTGCGCACCACCGCCCGAAGCGGCTTGATAAGTCATAGACGAAACCCACTCGACGAGATCGTGCTGAAAAAGCCCACCCAGTCCCATCAACATACATGAAACAGTGCAATTTCCGCCGATAAAGTTTTTAATTCCTTTATTCAAAGCGGCCTTTATTACAGACAAGTTCACTGGATCGAGGACAATAACGGCATCATCATTCATTCTCAGCGTTGACGCGGCATCGATCCAATACCCGTTCCAACCAGCAGCGCGCAATCTTGGGAAAACATCGGTTGTGTAGTCGCCACCCTGACAAGTCAGAATGATATCGCAACGTTTCAGCGCGTTTAGGTCGTTAGCATCATGCAACTTGCTTTCGCTCTTTGCGAACTCTGGGGCGTCGCCACCCGCATTTGAAGTTGAAAAGAAGACCGGTTCGATAAGCGAAAAATCGCCCTCGTCCTGCATACGCTGCAGCAAGACCGATCCAACCATCCCACGCCAACCTACAAGACCAACTAATTTCATTCTAATTTCCTAACTTACAATCAAAAATTTTATTCGAGCTCATTCATTAAAGTTCGGCGACCACTGCTTTGCCCATCTCTTTTGTGCTGACAGTCTTCTTACCAGTCTCGCCAATATCGATTGTGCGTAAGCCCTTTGACAAAACGCGCTGCACTGCATCTTCGATACGCTTTGCCTGAGCCTCAAGACCAAACGTATATCGCAACATCATCGCAGCAGACAAGATGGTTGCTAACGGATTCGCTATTCCTTTGCCGGCAATATCAGGAGCGGAGCCGTGTGATGGCTCGTAAAGGCCTTTGTTATTAACATCTAAGGACGCGGAAGGCAACATTCCGATTGAACCCGTCAGCATGGCTGCAGCATCAGACAAAATATCGCCGAACATATTTCCAGTTACGATAACGTCAAATTTTTTCGGTGCACGCACCAACTGCATAGCCGCATTGTCGACATACATATGATCCAACGCGACATCGGGGTACTCTTTATGAACCTCAGTCACGATTTCTTTCCAGAATTGGAAAGTTTCTAAGACGTTTGCTTTGTCGACACTGGTTAATCGTCCACTGCGCTTCTGCGCCGCCTGAAATGCAACATGCGCGATACGTCTGATTTCGCCTTCGGCGTAGCGCATCGTATCGAAACCTTCTCGCTGGCCCGCAAATGGCCCGTCTGGGCACACGCGCACGCCACGAGGTGTTCCAAAATAGATATCCCCAGTAAGTTCCCGGACGATCAAAATGTCAAGACCCGATACCACTTCTGGCTTAAGGCTCGAAGCGCCAGCCAGTTCCGGATACAAAATTGCAGGCCGAAGGTTGGCAAATAAATTGAGGTTTTTTCTGAGCCCAAGAATCGCTTGCTCAGGTCTAAGTGAACGCTCAAGTTGGTCGTACTTCCAGTCACCCACAGCGCCAAACAAGATCGCATCTGATTCTTTAGCTAGTTTGAGCGTTGCATCAGGTAGGGGGTGCCCATATTTTTCAAATGCAGCGCCACCAACCTCCGCCTTCTCCAATTCAAATTTCTCACCTAAAGCAGCTAATACATTCACAGCCTGTTCGATGATTTCTGGGCCAATGCCATCGCCGGGCAAGACAGCTATTTTCATATCTAGTAAATTAAATTTCGTTAGCTAACCAGGGTTGCTTAGCAATATGACTTTCCTCGAAGTTACGGATTTTTTCCGCATGTTTCAAAGTCAATCCGATATCGTCAAGACCATTCAGCATGCAGTACTTGCGGGATCCGTCAATCTCAAAGGAATACTGTGCGCTGTTATTCGACGTTAAAACTAATTGCCGTTCTAAATCGACCAGCAGGCGAAAGCCGGGGAAAGCTTTTACTTCATTAAAAAGATGATCCACGACACTTTCAGAAAGAACAATCGGCAATAAGCCGTTCTTGTAGCAATTATTAAAGAAAATATCGGCGAAACTAGGCGCAATAATGGCTCTAAAGCCATATTGCTCCAACGCCCAAGGAGCATGTTCTCGCGAAGAACCGCAGCCAAAATTCTTTCTCGCCAAAAGTATTGATGCGCCTTGGTAGCGGGTCTGATTTAAAACAAAATCAGGGTTCAAAGGACGTGAAGTATTATCTTGCCCTGGCTCGCCATGATCCAAATAACGCCATTCATCAAAGAGATTTTCACCGAAGCCGCTTCGCTTGATCGATTTCAAAAATTGCTTCGGAATAATGGCGTCCGTATCAACATTCGCCCTATCCAAAGGCGCAACGATGCCATCAAGAAGCGAAAACTTCTTCATCTTATTTCTTGCCTGCGTCTTCAACAACTTCGCCGGCCTTACGTACATCTTTGCCTATGCCTTGTATCGTATTGCATGCGCTCAGCAATGCAACAGCGATTGAAAAAAGTATGATTACATTAAGTTTCTTCATTTTTATTTCCCTTAAAAAAACACGATTCAAGCAATCGATCGAACATCAACAAAATGCCCAGCAATCCCTGCCGCTGCAGCCATTGCTGGCGATACCAAGTGGGTGCGACCACCCTGCCCTTGGCGGCCTTCAAAATTGCGGTTAGACGTTGACGCACAACGCTCACCCGGCTCCAAACGGTCAGCATTCATCGCTAAACACATGGAACAACCTGGCTCGCGCCACTCAAAACCCGCATCACGAAAAATACTGTCCAAACCCTCTTTTTCGGCTTGCGCCTTTACCAATCCGGAACCCGGCACAACCATCGCTAACTTAACGTTCGATGCACGAAATTTCCCGCGTACGATGTTTGCGGCAGCGCGCAAATCTTCAATCCTTGAATTTGTACACGACCCAATAAAAACTTTATCAATGCGAATATCGGTGATCGCCGTGTTCGGTTTGAGCGCCATATAAACCAATGCCTTCTCCATTGCTTCACGCTTCACAGCATCTTTCTCTTGGTCGGGGTCAGGTACTCGGGCATCGATGCTCACAACCATTTCTGGCGACGTACCCCAAGTCACTTGCGGCTGGATTTGCGCTGCTTGTAAAGTCACCACGAAATCGAATTTTGCGTGCGCGTCTGAATGCAAACTACGCCAGTAAGCGACTGCGCGATCCCAGTGTGGGCCAACTGGCGCAAAAGGTCGGTCTTTGACGTAATCAATGGTTGTTTGATCAACGGCGACCATACCTGCACGAGCACCCGCCTCAATCGCCATATTACAAATTGTCATCCTACCTTCCATCGACAAACTTCTGATAGTCGACCCAGCAAATTCAATTGCATATCCTGTGCCACCAGCCGTACCAATCTTGCCGATCACGGCGAGAACAATATCTTTTGCCGTCACGCCAACGGGAAGCACGCCATCTACTTGAACTAACATCGATTTCGATTTTTTAGCGATCAACGTTTGTGTCGCGAGAACATGCTCAACTTCAGAAGTGCCAATGCCGTGCGCAAGGCAGCCGAAAGCACCATGAGTAGAAGTATGTGAGTCACCGCAAACAACGGTCATACCGGGCAAGGTCGCACCTTGTTCAGGTCCAATCACATGCACAATTCCTTGGCGCTTATCGTTCATGCCGAAATACGTCAGATTGAATTCTTTTGCGTTGGCATCCAAGGTTTCCACTTGAAGTCGAGAAATTGGGTCGTCAATACCGTTTATGCGATTTGAAGTCGGGACGTTGTGGTCTGCCACCATCAGGTTCGCCGAGGTGCGCCATGGCTTACGTTGCGCCATCTTCAAGCCCTCAAAGGCTTGGGGACTCGTTACCTCGTGCAACAGATGGCGATCAATATACAAAAGCGCAGTCCCATCCTCTTCGGTATGAACAACATGTGACTCCCATAACTTGTCGTACAGCGTTTTCAGCATAATGTAGAACCTACTTAACCCATTGGTCAGTGATTAGAATGAAAATTAGCCGTTGATTATGCCATATTTGTGCAATGCAAAACCTCGCGGATAGTGATTACGTGACACACATTTCACAAAATAAAAACAGAAAAAGCGCATTGAACACTAAATTTTCATCCGTGCAAATGAAAAAGGCAGATTTTTTTCCAATTTTTATTTGGTGTGGCAACTAAAAGGCAAGACGGCATGCGGCGTATAAATCAGAAAACTTCGTGCGGCACTGACGACTAATCCGATGGATGTTTCACGTCCCCACATTGCGCTCGATGTCGCAGCGCATGATCCATCAAAACAAGTGCAAGCATTGCCTCAGCAATAGGTGTCGCGCGAATACCGACACATGGATCATGCCGACCGAATGTTTCAACCACCACCGGCTTACCGGTTGTATCAATTGACTGGCGTGGAATACGTATTGACGACGTGGGCTTGATCGCGATCGACACCGTGATGTCCTGCCCTGTCGAAATTCCGCCAAGGATACCCCCGGCGTTATTACTCAGAAATCCTTCTTTGGTAAGTTCGTCGCCATGCTGGGAGCCTCGCTGCGCGACCGAAGCGAACCCAGCACCAATTTCGACGCCTTTTACCGCATTAATTCCCATCATCGCGTAAGCAATATCTGCATCCAGCTTGTCGTAAATCGGCTCACCTAAACCAACCGGAACATTGCTTGCCATAACATCTATCTTTGCGCCAATCGAATCGCCTTCTTTACGCAATGCATCCATGAATGCTTCTAGCTTTTCAATTACGGCAATATCTGCTGTGGGCGCAAAGAATGGATTGAGCGCCGCGTGCTCCCATGCTTGAAACGGGATATCGATATCACCCAATCGCCGCATTCCGCCCATAAACCGAGTGCCGTACTGCTCGAACAACCACTTCTTAGCAATAGCTGCAGCGCCAACCACGGGCGCTGTTAGGCGAGCCGATGAACGTCCGCCGCCGCGTGGATCGCGGATGCCGTACTTCTTCCAGTACGTGAAATCAGCATGTCCAGGACGAAACGAGTCTTGAATATTGCCGTAATCTTTGCTGCGTTGATCTTCATTTCTAATCAACAACGCAATTGGTGTCCCTGTGGTTTTGCCTTGATAGACACCCGACAAAATTTCGACCGTATCAGACTCCTGTCTTTGCGTGACGTGCCTCGACGTGCCGGGTTTTCGGCGATCTAATTCGGGCTGAATATCCGTTTCAGACAACACCAAACCTGGAGGGCAGCCATCAATAACACAGCCTATTGCGGGACCATGCGACTCACCGAAGGTAGTGACCGCAAAGAGATTGCCAAAAGTATTTCCTGCCATAAGAATCTAAAAGTGAATGTCAAAACAGTGCTCATTCTAACAGCGATGAGCACCGCGACTCTATCCATGTTTAACTCGCTATTCTCGCCAGTTGCGGCTTTTTTATCCCAAAAAGCCACGAATTATGAAGAAACAGCATGAATTTTCATGCATTCTTGTTTTATACTCGAAGCAAGCATTTCACCGTGCAAGCTTACAAAAGAAACATCTTTACTGCTCACTGTTTGGAAAATTATGTAATTGAGGCGCAGTAAAAATTTCGGTTAAACCTCGACCAAAATCGAGCGTCGAACTACCACTCAAATCTTGGAGTAACTGCTGTTGATGAATTCAATAATCCACTCTCACGATGACGATTTGGTTTTCCTTGACGAACCAACAGCAGATTCGAACGGTACCAAGCCGACGCCTTTGAGTGCGTGGCGCATCATGATCATCGATGACGATCCAGACGTCCACTCTGCCACGACTTTTGCGCTTGGCAGCCTCGAAATTCAAAACCGTAACTTGAGTTTTCTCCATGCCTACTCGGCGCAGGAAGCACGTACAATTTTAGCGAGCGAAACTGATATCGCGTTGATCTTGCTTGATGTCGTCATGGAGCAAGAGGACGCAGGTTTGCAGTTGGTCAACTACATTCGTAAGACACTTAACTTGGCGGACGTACGCATCATCCTTCGCACGGGACAGCCTGGTTATGCGCCAGAAATTGATGCGATTCGTGATTACGACATCAACGATTACAAAACCAAATCAGAACTTACGCGCACCAAGCTTTACACCGCAGTCACGTCTGCGATCCGCTCATACGAGCAAATTTGTGCGATTACCGCCAGTCGCCGCGGCCTTGAGCTCATCATCAATGCCAGTACTGAATTAATGGCATTACAAGGTCTGCACAATTTCGCCGATGGTGTTTTGAAACACATTGTCGGTTTGTTGGGTGGCCAAGCGGAGGGATTCGTTTCGGGTCAGTTGAATATTGATCAAGCCATTACTGATTGGACTGTGATAGCAGCGACCCCCAGTTACTTTACATGGGTCAATAATAACCACTCTGCAATCCTTGAACCCCAGGTGTCAAACGTCATAGCAAAAGCCGCTACAGAGCGTCAAAATGTATATCAGGATGATGCGACAGCACTTTATTTCAGTAACGTCGCACAGCGCGATCTCATTATTTATTTGAATTCGCGTTTAAATATGAATGAGCTCGACCGGCGCCTACTCGAGGTTTTTTGCAGCAACGTCGCGGTGGGCTTGGACAATGTCATGCTGACCTCGCGGCTGCACAATTTCGCATTCTACGATCCGCTGACTGGCCTTGCGAACCGCTTGCGTTTGTTACAGATATTAAATGAGACGCTGCAAACAGAGAGAAAAGAGCACAAAGCGCTTTCGCTAATCGACATCGATCATTTTGCCGAAACCAACGACGCCCTTGGGCACCA
>JAIETO010000056.1 GCA_019745005.1 Burkholderiaceae bacterium | reverse complement strand
ACGCAGCAGGAAGAATTGCGTGTTGCTATTGTCAACGGTCAGAAGCTCATCGACATTGACATCGAAACCGCTGGACGGGAACTTCGCAAATCCAATATCTACAAAGGCGTTATCACCCGCATCGAACCCTCGTTAGAAGCCTGCTTTGTGAGCTATGGCGAGGAACGGCATGGTTTCTTGCCCTTCAAAGAAGTGGCGCGCGGTTATTTCAAAGAAGGCATTGATGTACGCAACACGTCCATCAAAGAAGCCTTGCGCGAAGGCCAAGAAATTATGGTGCAGGTTGAGAAAGAAGAACGCGGCAACAAAGGCGCTGCGCTGACTTCATTCATTTCCCTCGCCGGTCGTTATTTAGTGTTGATGCCGAACAACCCTCGTGGTGGCGGCGTTTCCAGACGTGTTGAAGGCGAAGATCGTCAAGAATTGCGCGAAACCATGGATCAGTTGGATTTGCCAACGGGCATGTCAGTCATCGCACGCACTGCCGGTATTGGTCGTAATGTTGACGAGTTGCAATGGGATCTGAATTACCTCATGCAACTTTGGCGTGCCATTGAAGGCGCAGGCAAATCTGCACCTGGCGCGTTTTTGATTTATCAAGAATCCTCCTTGGTCATCCGCGCCATTCGCGATTATTTCCAGCCTGATATTGGCGAAATCTTGATCGATACCGACGAGATTTATGAGCAAGCTCAGCAATTTATGAGCCACGTGATGCCCGACATGGTGCACCGTGTAAAGCGCTATAGCGATGATGTCCCTCTGTTTTCACGTTTCCAAATAGAACACCAAATCGAAACGGCGTATTCACGCACCGTGCCCTTGCCTTCTGGCGGCGCCATCGTTATCGATCACACCGAAGCTTTAGTATCTGTTGACGTTAACTCTGCACGTTCAACACGCGGCGGCGATATTGAATCAACCGCGTTCAATACCAATTGCGAAGCAGCAGAAGAAGTTGCGCGCCAATTGCGCTTGCGCGATTTGGGTGGTTTGATCGTGATCGATTTTATCGACATGGAAAACGCCAAAAACCAGCGCGAAGTTGAAACACGCCTAAAAGATGCATTGCGCTACGACCGCGCACGCGTTCAAATGGGCAAAATTTCGCGCTTCGGTTTGATGGAACTTTCACGTCAACGTTTGCGTCCTTCCTTATCTGAGGGAAGTCACGTAACTTGCCCGCGCTGCAATGGCACTGGCCATATTCGTGATACCGAATCCTCTGCGTTGCAAGTTCTTCGTATCATTCAAGAAGAAGCAATGAAAGAACACTCTGCAGCGATCCACGCCCAAGTGCCTGTCGATGTGGCAGCGTTTTTGTTAAACGAAAAACGTGGTGAAATTCTGAAGATTGAAACACGCCATCGCGTGACCGTCATCTTAATTCCGAATACACATCTAGAAACGCCACACTACAAGCTTGAGCGCTTGAAACACGACGATCCAAGATTGGAAGAGTCGCACGCAAGCTATGCAATGGCGGAACAGGCTGATACTGATATTGGCTACTCGAAGCGCCAAAAAGAAGACGTGAAGCCTCGTCAAGAAGCTGTGGTCAAGAGTATTACACCAGACACAGCACCTATCGTCGAGCGTAAAGAAGTTGTTGTGCCAGCGCTAGAAACGAATACGACGAATGCCAAAGCCGCTGAAAGTGAGCTCGGCTTCTTTGCAAAAATTATGCGTTTTTTCCGTGCTGCACCAGTTGACGCGACACCAGCGAAAACCAACGAAGAGCTCGTTAAAGCGCCATTGGCAACGGAAAAAAACAACGACCGCAACAATCGTCAACGTAACCGTGGTCGCAATGGAAATAATGGCGGCAATGGTCGCGGCAGAGATCGTGAGGATCGCCAACCGCGCGATGCTAATGCAACTCATCCTAGTGCTGCGCCAGCGCGCCTAGAGAAAGACGACAACGCCAAGCCTATGGCTGAGGTTGTCGCTCCCCGCGCACCAAAAGCACCAAGACCGCCTAGAGCAGAGCGCGAAACACCGGAAGCGCGCCGCGAACGCCAACAGAAGCAGCGCGACGAAAAACGCGAAGCGCAAGTTGTCGAGTCAGTTGAGGCGCCGAAGTCAAATACTGCACCGGTAAGTGCTGTCACGCAGAACCTTGCGCCAGAAACAGACATGAGCAAAGTAATACCCGTTGCTGAACAGGCTTCAGGTGAGCATTCCGAAGAAGGTCGTCGCCGCCGCCGCCGTGGTGGTCGTAACCGCAACCGCCGTGATCGCGAACCAAACGATACAGGAATGACGACCGCTTCGGATGCGATGGAATCAAATCTGAACAGTGAACTGCCTTCGAAAGAAATGCATGCCACATCGATGATCTCCTCTGAACTAGGCAACAACAATTTGCTTAGCGAAGTAACGATGCCGTCTAGCGTGGTAGAAGTTCAAAATGTGACGCCAGTACTCGTGCCGCAAGCCGCGCAAAATAATGCGGGTGTTGAGTTGAATAGCATCACGTCGGAAGTGACCAGTGACGCACCTATGATGCCAATGGCACCCGCGACAACTGTGACTGAAGTCGTAGCGCATCCAAAGGACGACGTTCCCGCATTGCCAGTGCAGACAAGCTTGGACTTGACGCCAATGGCACCAATGCATGCGGTGCCGGCAAACACGCTCGCTGATGAAATTGTTGCAGCGCCTAAGTTTGAACACGTTATGGAGCAAACGGTTACTTCTGAACAAACTGCCAGCGTGGCCGCTATAGAAGCCATTAAAGCGACTTCCGACGTAGCACCAGCGCCAATTACCACTTTTGCGCCTCAGCTAAAGCCTGCGCCAATGCCAATCGAGGATTTACAAGCGATGTTGGCAAGCGCAGGCTTGGTTTTAGCGACAACGGACCCTGAAAAACATCGTTTAGCAGCCATTGCAGCGGCAGCAAAACCACCAGTTGTGCACGTCGCTAGAGAGCGGAAGCCTGTTGAGCCTTTATCAACTGAGCCGCTCGTTTTGATTGAAACGAAGAAGTAAAATCGTAAAAACTGTGCAGTTAAAAGCCTCGTAATGCTAAATTACGGGGCTTTTTTCTTCGTATGATGTTTCTCTCGTTCTCGTGGTATTGTGGATTCTTAAATCGAATAATGCCCAATTGCAATGACTGAAAAATTTATTCCCATCATTGACCAACGTTCCCAGCCAAGAGAACTGTTGCGTCCAATGCCGCCAATTGCGCCTACAGGACTACTTCGGGATCAATTTCATCGCCCACTTGGTGATTTACGTATTTCAGTTACAGACCGTTGTAATTTTCGTTGCGTCTATTGCATGCCAAAAGAAGTCTTTAACAAAAACTACGCATTTCTTCCTCACTCATCCTTGCTCAGTTTCGAGGAAATTGCCCGCCTTGCTCGACTATTTGTCGCGCATGGCGTAAAAAAGATCCGACTCACAGGTGGCGAACCGCTGCTTCGCAAGAATATCGAAAAACTGATAGAACTATTACGCGTCATTCGATGTGCTGATGGTACAGAATTGGATATCAGCTTAACGACGAATGGCGCATTACTCGCGCAAAAAGCGCATATGCTGAAAGCGGCAGGATTAAATCGCGTTACTGTTTCGCTTGATTCTTTAGATGACGCCTGTTTTAAAAAAATGAATGATGTCGACTTCCCCGTCTCATCAGTGCTAGCGGGTATCGATGCGGCACACGAGGCAGGACTCGGGCCAATAAAAATTAATATGGTCGTCAAGGCAGGATTGAATGATCAAGAGATCGTCCCGATGGCAAGATATTTTAAAGATACTCCCTATGTGTTGCGATTTATTGAGTACATGGATGTGGGCGCGTCAAATCAGTGGAAGCTTGATGAAGTCATTTCGTCCCAGCAAATCGTCGAACGTATTCAACAAGCGGGCTATGCTTTATCGAAACTTGCGCCAAACTATGAAAGCGAAACAGCCGAACGTTGGCGTTATGCGGATACCAGTAACGAAATAGGCATTATCTCCAGTGTAACCAAGGCATTCTGTAGAAATTGCACTCGCGCCCGCCTGTCCACAGAAGGAAAACTCTACACCTGCCTATTTGCGACAAACGGGTTTGATTTACGCGCACTGTTACGTGCGGAATCGAGCACGGATGTGGATATTAGCGCTGCACTCGGAAGCATTTGGCACGCTCGGACAGATCGCTATTCAGAGCTAAGATCATCGCAAGCTTCAGCTCAACACGCGCAAGAAAAAAAGATCGAGATGTCCTACATTGGCGGGTAAATCGCATGCCAAATGAATTTTTTGATTCATCTGAAATTACCGGACTCATCTTGGCTGGTGGAAAAAGTTCTCGTATGGGCGGTGCCGAAAAAGGTTTACAAACGTTAAGCGGCACCCCGATGGTGAGCCGTGTTGCGCAACGTTTAACACCGCAAGTTGCAAAGCTCTATCTGGTTGCAAACCGTTTTGAAGATGCCTATATGCAATTGGGATTTCGTGTATTGAAAGACGTACGAGCAGGATTTCTGGGTCCTTTAGCTGGCATCGAAGCAGGATTACTACAATGCCAAACAAAGTTCTTAATGTGCGTGCCGTGCGATACGCCTTTTATTCCAAACGATCTCGTCGCTCGCTTGGCACAAGCACTCAACGAAACACAGTGTGACCTCGCTTATGCCACCACTAGCGAAGGCGAAAATGAGCACGAAATAGAAAGAACACATCCCATCATTGCGCTGATGCGATTGACTGTCACCCAATCGCTGCAAGACTTTCTGGATGCGGGCGGACGCAAAGTCCAAGCGTGGCACCATGAACTTAACGCGCTCGCAGTCCATTTCCCCAACGTTGAAAGCTTTGTCAACATCAACTCCGTTGAAGAACTAGCAAACCTAAATTAGGCTTCTGGCTAGCGCGTTCCAATCGAAGAATTGCGCGACGAAAAAAATTTTGACCCAGATATTCCATTAGGATTTGCGACGATGGTGGATGCACTTTTCGAGACATTTTCGTTGCGAATGAGGCGCCAATAGCGAGCTATTGGCAACGAAGAGCAGCGAAAATGACCGAAAATGCGCCGCCAGCTTGCAAATAGCGCTATAAGCGCGCCTAATGGAAAATCTGGGTTGAATGCAAAGTGGTAGTATCAAACGTCATTCAATCGGCGATAAGGTCCGGTCGCGCGAAGGAATATGATTTCCGCATATTTTGCGGCGCATCACCTTTTTCAATGCGGCAAAAAAGAGTCATTCAATGTTCGTCACCCGCAAATACCCTCGCTTGGCATTCACTAGGCAAATAAGATCATTTGTTTGCGTATTGTTGCTAACTATCACGAACTCTTTTGTGGGCACCCCTGCGCGCGCGGAAACGCCAACGCCTTTACTATTCGGGGAAAATAAGAACGAACACGGTGAGCAACTCCCCATACCGCAGCTCATTAAACAGCTTCTCATGCAACTGGAAAGCGATACAGGATTTCATTTCTCAATTAAAAACTATCCTTGGCCGCGCGCAATAAACATGGCGCGGAATGAAGGGACGCTCATCTTCGGTATGAGTTTGACTTCTGAAAGAGAAAAGCAATTTAATTTTTCAGAGCCTCTGTATTACAACAATGTATGGATCGTCACGCGTAGCGACCAAACTTTTTCATTCAAATCTTTGCAAGACCTAAAAGGCAAAACGATTGGCATCTTGCGCGGGGCAAGTTATGGCGGCGATTTCGATCAGGCGCAAAATAAATTATTCAGGGTTGAAGAAGATATTGGCGTGTACTCAGTACGACTGAAAAAACTCAACAATAAGCGCATGGACGCCATGCTCTTTGCCAGCCCAGATAGCCGCGCAGCAAGCGTCGAAATGCGAATAAATCAAATTCTACGTGCTGACGCTGAACTCAACGGACAAGCGATTCCAAGTTTTAGCGTTTTGCCGATCCCCTTGCTTAAGGATGGCCTACGCTTTGCAATTCGGCGCGATCAAAATCCAGAAGTACTCCAACGCATCGATAAAGCCATCGCCAAAGGCAAATCAAATGGGAGCTTCAACAAGATATTGCAAACCTACACAGTCAACTGAGACCCAGCTTGGGTGTAGGGCCTACAAGACTTTTACTGTTGGATTTAGATTGCTTCAAGATAACTGTTAAGGGTCTGGGCAAAATTGTTCCAACTAGGCGCATTGCCGCTGGTAGTAATTCCGTGCCAAGCGGCAACGCGACAATAAAGGTGCTGCTTTGCGAAAGTACCACTTATGTAAAAGAATGTAATTTCCATATCAATTTCTCTCTTACTTGGATCATTGAGTGGTATTCTTTATTTTGAAACGCAGCTTGTTTCAGAAGCACTCCAGTGCCATGCCAATCAATTTTTTTAAATCGCTCTCTATCCCAGAAGGAACAATAAATGAATAAGTTCTTAACGTCTTTGTTGTCGGTTTTATGTGCGTCGTTCTTGCTCGCCTCCTCAGCTTATGCGGCCGATGCAAAGAAAGCAGCCGCACCTGCAACGCCAGCCGCAGCGGCACCCGCTGCGCCCGCCGAAAAGCCGGCCTTACTGGATTTAAATAGCGCGACGCAAGAAGAATTGGCGCAATTGCCGAAAATTGGAGAAGTACGCTCTGCAGCGATCATTAAAGGCCGTCCGTACAAAGGAAAGAATGATTTGGTGACCAAAAAAATTATCCCCAATGACGTTTATGCGGGCATCAAAGATTTGGTGATTGCAAAGCAGCCACCGAAGGAAGAAAAGAAAAAGAAGTAAGCGTTAAAACTTAAAAAAGCTGACCGAGGTCAGCTTTTTTTTCGCACTAAGATCGGATCGAGCTTCCCTAGTTTTATCGCTCTATTCACCGTGCAAGACTGCCATCGCTCGAAGATAGTGCGGTAATCGACGTTGACCATCTTCCACCCAACAGGTGTAAGTCAGTTTAATGACGTGGTCATCGTTCGAGTTGAGCGCCAAACCCAGATATTTTTGCCACATTTTCTCCGCGTCCAATTTGTATTCTGCATCAGCAGGAGCGACATCGTCTTGCGACAATTCAGGTGCCCCAACAGACACATAAGCAGCGCAAAAAGCCAGCCAAAAAGACCCAATAATTCGCGCATGATTGAGCGCTGGCACGAGCGCAAGAAGCGTCCTTAGGGCAGCCACGCTTGTAACCATGTGTAAAACCGTGAAGTTCCTCGTCTGAATATAAAGCCGAATTGCTGCGATTGCCATTTCATCGACGATGTTCTCAGTGATTAAACCGTGTTTGATTAGCGCTTGTGTGCGCCAAAAGCTTGAGTCATTCGCAACCAATTTTAATCGTGCGGTAATTGATTCCGCGTTAAAAGATTGATCTCGACATTTCTGGTGAAACAAGAACAAACTTTGCGCCACTGTTAGTTTCTCCAATACATGCGTGTTCGCTGATCCGTCTTGCGATGGTGCCAAAGGAAGCGCGGCGCAGATCAAAAAAGCCAGCCCCGCAGCAATTTCCCCCATATGGTCAAGTTCAAGACCATACGCGAGCCGAATGAGTGCATGAAAAGCCCCAGTTGCCGGCGCAAAAGCCTCACTATTGAGAACATCCGCGACAATGCTTTGCGCTGATCGCAAGCTAATTTCCGAACGAAAGTATTCTTGCAGCACATGAAAATCCTCACGACAACCGAGACTTTCCTCCCACGATAGAATTTTTTTCTGCTGATTTCCTGGAATGCGCGGCAGCGCGAAATTTTGCGACCAGAAAGCAAAAAAGTCCTGCAATTGTTGATCGCTGGCACCCATTTTTTCCAACGCAGCCAAAGCCATTGGGCAGTGATTCGTGGTGCCCCGCGCATCAAGCGCGAACTCTTGATTTTTATCCAACAAAGAAAACAAGATAGATTGCGAAGAAACCGTATTCATCAAAGTCTCCAATAAAAATTTAATCTGACATAAAGTCGTAAATAAAGAATCGACAAAATCATTGTGCAAGTTCAAGTAAACTTGAAGTCAAACGTTTTTATCTAAATTGAAGAATAATTAAATGCCTAAATTAATTGCCATCGGAGAATTTGCGAAACGAGCAGGCATTACTGCCAGTGCCTTGCGTTTCTATGAGGAGCAAGGTCTCATTCAAAGCACGAGAACTGCGGGAAAAATGCGTCAATTTTCGTCCGATACGCTGCGTCGCGTCGCTTTTATTCGTGCGGCGCAAATGGCTGGCCTTGATTTATTAGAAATCAAAACAGCGTTAGCGCATCTTCCACAGCAGCGCACGCCCAACAAACAAGACTGGCAACGACTTTCAAGCAGTTGGTTGCCGACGATTCAAGGGCGCATTGATTCCTTAGTAGCGTTGAGAGACCAACTCACTTCGTGCATAGGTTGTGGGTGTTTATCGTTAAAAGCTTGTGCTTTGTATAATCAGGACGATGTTGCTTCATCCAAAGGCCCTGGCGCACGTTATTTACTGGGTGATAAACCCATTACAATAAAAAAGTGAACTTTTCTGGCTTACCTAGCTCACAGTGATCAATGAATTTTATTTAACCATGCGCGAACGACTATGCTTCATGACGGCACACAAATAAAAGACTGGCGGAATCGGCGTGGTTCGCAGCGAATCTTCGTCGCGATGCTGTCAACAATCGTGCCCTTAGCGTTTTTCTCCGTCTTTTGGTTTCAAGCGTCGATCAAGTCAAATCGAAATTCCTCGCAAACGACCTCAACGACACTAAGCATACGGTTCATCGAAAAAATAATCGAGAGTAAGCCCCATGCAAGGATAGACGAAACGAACACTGTATCTCGGCAGCAAACACGGCCAAACAAGCCCACTTCAACGGTGCAAAACAAGGCAGAAGAAACACCACCTGCTTCATTAACACCCTCCCCATCACCAACGATTTCAACAGAAAATTCTGATGGCGTGCGCTTAATTCTGCCAGATAGCAAAACAATTTCGCGCGCCTATAACGATAGTAAAAGCGAAATTCAACGCATGTCGGAGCGAAGTGGTAAACCGCTTAACGATGAAATTCCTAGCAAATACGAGGTATTCCAAGCAAAAGCGGAAGCAGCTCGAATTCCTAGTTGCATAGCTCCTAATGAAGCAGGTGGCGGCTTGCTAGCCGCCCCCGTCATTGCCTACAAGGCCTTAGCTGGGAAGTGCAAGTAACCGACTTGTGATTTAACTACTTCAGCGCTTTTCCAAAACTAGCGCGCGCAAACGACTGCTCCGCCGCATTAAACCATTGCGCTTGGTTGTTTCTGAACGTCACCCAATCCGTGTAAATTTTTTTGAATTTTGGATTTTTTGCCTGCTCTTCAGTAAATGTTTCCTGCGCCGCTTGGAAACATACGTCCATCACCTTTTGAGGAAATGGCTTAAGGTTGATGCCATTGCTGATCAAGCGAGCCAGTGCGAGCGGATTGCGAGCGTCATACCTTGCTTGCATTTCTGTATGCGCCTCAAGCGACGCCACCTCGATGGCTGCTTGATACAAGCGGGGCAATTTGTCCCATTCTTTCTTGGTCACGTAAAAACTTAACTGCGCGCCGCCTTCCCACCAACCCGGATAGTGGTACACCTTCGCCACTTTGTAAAAGCCCAGCTTTTCGTCGTCATAGGGGCCAACCCATTCGGCTGCATCGATCGTGCCTTTTTCTAATGCGGGATAAATGTCTGCACTAACAATTTGCTGAGGTACCGTACCCAACTTAGTCAGCACTTTTCCGGCAAAACCTCCAACGCGAAACTTCAAGCCTTTCAGATCATCTGGTTCCTTGATTTCTTTACGAAACCAACCACCCATTTGCGTTCCCGTGTTGCCACCTAAAAAATTCACGACGTTATATTCGGCAAAAAATTCACGCATCAGTTTCATGCCATTGCCCTGCAACATCCACGCCGTTTGCTGGCGTGAAGTCAGTCCAAAAGGCACCGCCGTGTCAAATGCAAATGTGGGGTCTTTACCGAAGTAATAATACGATGCCGTGTGCCCCATTTCTATCGTGCCGCTTTGCACGGCATCCAAGACTTGATTAAACGGGACGATTTCATTTGCCGCAAAGGGGCGTATGGTGAAATTACCGTCGGTAAGTTCTTTTACGCGATTGCAAAACGTTTCAGCGGCACCATAGATCGTGTCAAGATTTTTACCGAAACTTGAGGCCATGCGCCAAGCTAATGTTGGCAGTTTTGCGGCAGCATTATTCGAAGCAGATGCCGTGAGGCTCTGCGCACCAACAATGACACCCAAACCAGCGTTTAAACCCGATTTCTTTAAAAATGAACGACGCGACATTCTGTCTCCTCCTTATAATTTTACTCAGCGCTTACGACGTGAAACTAACTACCCGCTACGGTCATACTCTCCAACAATATTGAGCCGGTTTGCTTACTGCCTCGCAAAAGAACATCGGCACCGATCGCCACGATTTGGCTTAGCATTTCTTTCATATTTCCAGCAATGGTGATTTCTTCGACGGGATACTGAATTACACCGTTCTCAACCCAATACCCCGAGGCACCGCGAGAATAATCGCCCGTCACGTAATTCACGCCCTGCCCCATCAATTCAGTCACTAATAATCCTGTTCCCATTTTCTTCAACATCGCCGCAAAATTATCACCGCGTTTGGTCAAGTCCGACGTCATGGAAAGATGATGCGAACCGCCCGCGTTACCGGTGGTTTTCATGCCTAATTTGCGCGCCGAATAGCATGAGAGGAAATAGCCCTGCACCACGCCATTCTTCACCACGTCACGCTGGTGGGTTTTGACACCTTCGTCGTCGAAAGGGGCGGCGCCTATCGCGCCCACTTGATGCGGGTTTTCTAAAATTTGGACATGCTTTGGCAGCACTTGTTGACCCAGACTATCTAACAAAAAGCTCGATTTTCGGTACAAAGCGCCACCTGAAACCGCTTGCACAAATGAACCTAATAGTCCTGCCGCCAATGGCGCTTCAAACAAGACTGGGCATTTCCGTGTATCTAACTTTTTTGCGTTCAACCTTGCCAATGCACGTTCCGCCGCGTAGCGTCCTATCGTTTCGGGTGAGGCTAGTTTTTTTGCGTTACGCTGCGACGAATACCAATCATCACGTTGCATACGCGCGCCACGCCCGGCAATCGGCACCACTGAGACGGTATGGCGCGACGACGGATATCCGCCAATGAAGCCACGCGAATTAGCGGCGATGAAATGCGAATGTTGCACGTGTACGTGCGCCCCTTCGCTATTTGTAATGCGCTTATCAGTCGCAAATGCCGCATCTTCGGCGCGGCAGGCCAGCGCTATCGCTTGCTCTGCGGTGATATCCCAAGGATAAAAAAGTTTAAAGTCCCGCGGATTCATCTCTAAAAGTTCGGCTTCGGGCAAGCCTGCGCAATCATCCTCTGCGGTAAATCGAGCGATGTTGTAAGCTGCATCAACCGTATCACTGAGCGACTTTTGCGAAAAATCAGAGGTGCTGGCATTGCCACGTTTTTGGCCGATGTACACCGTGACGCCAATGCCTTTATCGCGGTTTTGCTCGATTGTCTCCACCTTGCCTTTACGAACACTAATCGCCAGCCCTCCTCCTTCGCTAATCTCCACCGCCGCATCCGAGGCACCTTTTTCGCGCGCAAAACGCAGCATATCTTGTGCTAATTGTTTAAATTGATCTTGGGTATGGGTAAAAACAGGTTTGCTCATAGAGGAAGTCAAAAAAATAGAGGATAAAGAGGTATCATAGCAGCCGTTGCTATCGTTTATGTAAAAGAAAAGGCGAGTCCATTATGCCCAATGCCAATCGCGGCTCGGTCGGCTTCAAATCAAATGAATTTGAACAAGAATACGAGCGCCCTTCCAAATCCCAATTGAAACGCGAAATGACCAGCTTACAAAAGCTCGGTCAAGAGCTGGTTGACCAGCCGCGTGACCGCGTAAAGCGCGTGCCCATGCCTGAAGATGTGCGCGACGCGATTCTTGAGTGCCAAACCATTAAAGATCATGAAGGTCGGCGTCGACAAATTCAATTTGTCGGCAAAAAAATGCGCACCTTGGATGAAGCGGAAGTTGCGCTGATTCAGAAAACCATTGATAGCTGGAAAGGCGCATCAAAATCTGAAACGGCTGCCATGCATGCGCTAGAACGCCAGCGCGAAAAGCTCCTAGCCAATGATGCTGCGTTAACTGAATTGATGGCGCAAAACCCCGAACTAGACGTACAGCACGTGCGCGCGCTCATCCGCAACGCACGCAAAGAACAAGCCGAAAACAAGCCACCAAAAGCCTATCGTGAAATTTTCCAAATCTTGAAGCAAATTCAAGTCAAAGAGAACGCCGCAAAAGGTATTGTTGACGACGATCTTCATGAAGCGCACGAAGACGATGAGCACGACGACTGAGACGACGGTTTTAGCGGAGACTGCAGAGCGTAAATTAAGGATAGGATTGGTATCGATTTCTGATCGCGCTTCGGCAGGGGTTTACCAAGACCAAGGCTTGCCCACGCTACGCGAATGGTTCACTGCCGCAATCACAACAGAATGGGAAATTGAAACACGCTTAATTCCCGATGAACGCAGTGCAATCGAAGCGGCATTAATCAGCTTGGTTGACGAAGCCAAGTGTGATTTGGTCGTGACCACGGGCGGCACAGGCCCCGCCAGACGCGACGTCACACCAGAAGCAACGCTCGCCGTTGGCACCAAAGAAATGCCGGGTTTTGGCGAACAAATGCGCCAAATTAGTTTGCAGTTTGTACCCACGGCAATCTTGTCACGGCAAGTCGCCGTGATTCGTGAAACCGCGCAGCACGCCGCTTTAATTTTAAATTTGCCTGGCCAACCAAAAGCCATCAAAGAAACCTTGGAAGGTTTAAAAGACGCTGATGGCAAGCAAATCGTAGCGGGTATTTTTGCCGCAGTGCCTTACTGCATCGATTTAATCGGCGGACCTTATATCGAAACGTCGGAACTGGTTTGCAAAGCTTTTCGCCCCAAATCTGCAATCCGCGCCAAATAAATCATTCCACCTTTTTTTACTCTACGCCATGATAGAACCTGTCCTCGATACCGTCGAATTAGAAAGCACACCTAATCCTAGTTTCTCCATTATTTGGATGCACGGCCTCGGTGCCGACGCGAATGATTTTGTACCCATCGTCAAAGAGTTGGATTTGCGCGGCTGCCCTGGCATCCGTTTTGTATTTCCCAATGCCCCAACGATGCCCGTAACGATCAACGGCGGCTATGTGATGCGCGCTTGGTACGATATTTTGGGCACCGATATCGCCAAACGCGAAGACGAGGCTGGTTTGCGCGAATCACAAGGTTTGATCAACCAATTAATCGCACGCGAAGTGGCGCGCGGTATTCCAACGCAGCGCATTTTTCTGGCAGGCTTCTCGCAGGGCTGCGCCATGGCCTTGCAGACGGGCTTGCGTTATCCAGAAAAACTAGGCGGACTCCTGTGTTTGTCTGGCTACGTGCCTTTGAACGACAAAATTGCCGACGAGCGGCATGCAGCCAACCAAGCGACTCCTATTTTTCTGGTGCATGGCCGAGCCGACCCGGTTATTCCCATCCAACGCGCAGAACAGTCACGCGACTTGCTGAAATCCTTGGCCTACCAAGTGGAATGGCACGAGTACATGATGCAGCACTCGGTCTGCGAAGAAGAGATCACAGACATTAGCGTGTGGTTGAAGAAAGTCTTACTCGCCGCAAGTTAATCATCTACGAACGCAGCCGTCCTTGGTCATGGTTAAGCAAGTAGCGAGACTTGACGAAGTAAAAGCCGCAGTCGATGCGCTAGGCTTTGCCTTGAAGCGCAATTTTCTTAGCCCTGAAGAAATCACCACATTGACTGCCGCTTGCCTTCCCATACAGGAGAGCTATGGCGAACGAGACCTGTTAAATCAATTTCCGCTCATTTACACGGCTTTACCTTGGGAGAAAATAAGCGCCCTTTTGCAGTCGTTGGGCTTCCAAGAACCCGTCGTTGCGCGTTCGCTATTTTTCAATAAAACCGCTTCGAACAATTGGTTGGTCGCTTGGCACCAAGACAAAACTATTTGTTTGCGTGATCGAGTCGAACACCCCAGCTTTTCAAAATGGACGGTAAAAGACCACATTCTTCACGTCGAGCCGCCTATTGATGTTCTACAAAATATGCTGACTTTGCGTTTTGCATTGGACGACATTGGTGAAGAAAATGGTGCTCTTAAAGTCATTCCTGGTTCCCACCAATTTGGGAAACTCAACACGCCTGATATCGAAAAAATCGCCCGCGATTCGGCTTGCAATGTATGTACGATGTCTGCGGGCGATGTCTTCCTGATGAAGCCCTTGTTACTGCATGCTTCGGAAAAAGCGAAAGCGGCCAAACATCGACGCGTTATTCACTTAGAAATCGCCGAGCGCGAACTGCCTCACCTCGCCCAATGGGCGAACCCTCTTCCCATTGTCAATCTGAACCACGCGCATTCGTTGACAATAGCTTAGGCTCAGACGCCCAATTCGCTGGGTAAGAATCAAGGTAATTTCATATACTGCCTTATTTTTGTAAAAAATAGTGCCATTTCCGCTTATATATAAAGCGAATACAGATAATACATATAGTGGTATATTAAAAATTCGGCGCGTGAAACTTAAGCTAGTAAGCGAAGAATGGTTCACAAAGCCGCTCGGCGTTCTTATATCTTTTTTGCGTATTCACAAGCAAAACAAATTCTTTTGCTAATTCACAAATATGTTTTAATCTCCACAACAAGGCAGATGTCGTCGTGCCGCAATCATCTGACGACTTTTGGAATTCGTTTGAAAGGAACATCATGGCGCTGTTTATGAACAATGCAGATTCGATAGGCGGAACGCCTTTAATCAAACTTAATCGCGTGACCGACGGTGCAGGCGCGACGGTGCTGGCAAAAATCGAAGGGCGCAATCCTGCGTATTCGGTCAAATGCCGCATTGGTGCGTCCATGGTGGCAGACGCTGAAGCAAAAGGTTTGCTCGGTCCAGGCAAAGAAATTATTGAGCCAACCAGTGGTAATACAGGCATTGCGCTCGCATTTGTCGCCGCAGCAAAAGGGATTCCATTGACCTTAACCATGCCCGACACCATGAGCATAGAGCGGCGCAAATTACTCGTGGCTTACGGTGCAAAATTAGTGCTGACGGAAGGCGCGAAAGGCATGAAAGGCGCGATTGCCAAAGCCGAAGAAATTCAAGCCAGTGCGCCAGAAAAATATGTTCTGCTGCAGCAGTTTAAAAACCCCGCGAACCCCGCCGTGCATGAACGCACCACCGGGCCAGAAATTTGGAACGACACTGAGGGCGGCATCGATATCTTTGTTTCTGGCGTGGGCACGGGTGGCACGATTACCGGCGTTTCGCGTTACATCAAAAAGACCAAAGGCAAAAAAATCTGGACTGTCGCCGTCGAACCAAGCGCAAGCCCCGTACTCACACAACAACGCAGCGGCGCAGCGCTACAGCCTGGCCCGCACAAGATTCAAGGAATAGGTGCTGGTTTCGTGCCGGATGTACTAGACACCAGCTTAATCGACCAAATTGAACAGGTCAGTAACGAAGAAGCAGTCAGTTTTGCACAGCGCTTGGCGCGCGAAGAAGGCATCTTGGCTGGCATTTCCTGCGGCGCCGCATGCGCCGTCGCGGTGCGCTTAGCGAAACTGCCAGAACACGCAGGCAAAACCATCGTGGTTATCTTGCCTGATTCCGGTGAACGTTATCTCAGTTCAATCTTATTTGACGGCATGTTTGATGCGGCGGGCATTGCCACTGCGACTGCCGCGTAAAGCATTTTTTCGGCATCCCATTCGGTCGAATACGCTGACGCTATTCGTCCCTACGATTTCTATGTTTGCGCGCGGGACAATCAATATGAGCTATACCTTTCATAACTGCCTCGTAAATGCTTAACCTGGGAACGCGATAAATAAATGCTTTAAAAAACAACCGTTTGTTAAACTTATCTATAGGTGTTAGTTTAAAAAAAAGCAATCCGTCGGTGGATCAGTTTTAGGTGTAAATCAACAGAGAATGGATTCTCTTACAATGGACCAACTTACTCGACACACAAAATGGATATTTACGGAGATGATTCATTATAGGAGTGCAAGAATGTACTACGCAGTTATCATTAGTAAAAATTAGACAATAATAAGGCGGCCTCACGCTAGCCTCATCGAAACTTGTCGTAAACCAAAGCTTAACCTGGAGAGAAATATGTCAGCCGAACTAGTACTTATAGTAATTGTTATTGGGGTAATCACATCCGTTGTCGCCCAACTTCGAGGCCGTAACGGCGTTGCTTGGTTTTTGCTCGGCACATTATTTCCGGCATTCGCACTGCTAATAGTCTCAGTTATGCCAGCAGAAAAGCCCGACAACTCACCAACACCTGAGACCCATGTCAAGTGCCCGGACTGTAAAGAGCTAGTCCTCAAGGACGCTACAATTTGCAAACACTGCCGATGTAAGTTAATGCCAACATTAATTGTTGAAAGCGTAGCCGTCAAAAAAGCGACCATTGTCGAGCTGCAATCGGCCGAAAGTTATCATTCAGCGCTTCTAAAAATTGGTTATAAAATAACAAGGAAAGGATCAAATTGGGAGGTTCGCGAACCACTTGGTGGGCGCCTCACGCTGAAAACAGATATCGATTTTGTCGAATATGCCAGCTCCAAGGTTTAGAGAGTCAGCTGAGTCAAATAGGCGTTTTCATTAAATTTATTGACCAGCGCACGCGTCACTCACATCGGTGTTAACCAAAGGATAATAAAGCTCATGAGCACATTCGAAAAAGATTTTCTAAACAATTATTTAAAGCTTGGGCTTGGTTCAATGCCAAAATCCGACATAGATGCATTAGTAATGCATTTGCTTGACACATATGGTTTAGATGGCTCACCCATGGCAATTTATAGCAACCAGACAGTAAGCGAGCGACTTAAAACACCCGTCACCAAAATAAAGAAACTCAGGTATGAGTCAGCCTTAAAGTTTGGGGAACGAATTGAAGATCAAGCGAGGGGTCGATTACTTGCTGCACTTAGCAAAGCTAGTCTTGAACCAGAAGGTGAAAAAATTTGCTTAATCATTGAAGATTCACTTGCTAAAAACTGGTTCCAAGGACAACTCAAAACTTATCAACATATATATGATTATTCTTTTAATACTGAAATTGTTAAGGTGAGTGCTGAAGGCCTTTTTGAGGTTCTTTCAACTGTATTCGACAAAGACGAAATTGAAACGTTCAAGAACGGCTACGATAATGCTAAAAAGAAAAAAACCAAAAAAGAAATGCTTGTGGCATTTAAAGGAGTCGTTAGGAAATTTGCGGAAGGCGCTGCGACAGCTGCAGGTTCTGGTGTAGTAAAAGTTCTAAGAGCCCACATAGGCATTTAAGTTCGAAACTATCAGATCTGGTATGAGCTAGCCCGCGTACCTCCGATCGGCCTAAGCGTAATATGAGGCGTGCCAAATGCAAAGTGTATCAAAAGCTAGAGTCTTGCCACGCCACTTCTTAACCGGCGAAAATCACATACTCCCGCATTTACAATAAAAATATACAGCTTTGCGCTTATCTATTAAGCGTAAGCAAAAAATACAGATGAGGGTATCAGTAAGACAGCACTAATCCAGACTCTGATGCTTTAAAGCTAAAAGCTCAAACGCCTAGTGATGACATCATCGAACGAATGTCAGCAATGCTAGGCGGATTGGCGCCCGCCTTCAAACACGCACAGGCACCAGCAGCAACGGCAAACCTTAGATGTTCTACAGGTTCTTTTTGCTTATCCTCAAGCATGCTGTAGATAAAGGCAGCAATGCTGGCGTCACCGGCACCTACTGAATCGATCACCGTAATCTGCGGCGCTGCTTGGTGCCACGCACGGTCTTTGATATGGAGTGACGCGCCTTGCGCGCCTTTGCTGTATAGAAAATGGGCCGTTGGATTCCAACTACGCAAGGTCGCAAACGCACCCTCCGCGTCCGTTGTGCGAAACAAACCGTGCAAATCTTCATCAGATACTTTGATCACATCAGCCAAGCCTGTCATCGTCTTCAAGGTGGCGTCATAGCTCGCGTCCATTAAGAGCCGATAGTTGGGGTCGTAGCTCAGCATCACGCCTGCTTGTTTCAAACTCTTTGCTAAGGCAATCAACTTCCCAACCAGCGGTTGGCGCGCCAAACTAATGCCACCAAAGTGCACCCATTTAGTTTGCTTCATCCAACCCGTTGGCAAGGCGTCCGCATCGAAATGCAAATCCGCGCTATCGTCGCCAATAAAAAAATAACTAGGCGGTTGTGCCTCATGCACGACCGCTAAAAGAGGGGCTTTATCAACGCGTTGTAAGAATCGCGAATCGAGTCCAGATGCTTGATTCGCTGCCCACAAGGCATCGCCAAAAACGTCTTTGCTGATGGCACCAGCAAAGGCACTTGGCACACCCAAGTTAGCCACCGCCCGCGCGACATTCCAGGTCGAACCGCCGACTAAGCTTGCCCATTGCGTTTTGTTTTGATCGCACACGATCAAGTCGGTGAGCGCTTCGCCAGCGGCGATAAATTGAGGAAAATGCATAAGATCGTGGGGTTTCGTTTGCATAGTAAATATTTTTGCTTGGGGCCAAATTACATCGTGAGTATTTTCAATGATGGTCGAGAAAATTCCTCAACCAAACTCTTTAAACGTCTCCAAATCAACTTGCACAGAGTCGTCACCCGCCGACATCCAAATTTGCCCATCTTGTATCGTGCATTGCAATTGCATGCTGCGTTGGGCGAGTTTAGAAAGCGCTTGACTCGTCGCGGCGGGTACGTTTTTCACGCAGAGGTTTTTCGCGCGATCTAGACGGCTATTGATTTGCTTCCACCAAATTGCACTGGCATGGGCGAAGCTGTACACCATGACTTGCTCAGCCCGCCCGCAGGCTTTGAGTAAGCGGCGATCTTCTGGTTGCCCTACTTCGCCCCAAAACAAGATCGCGTCCGTATAGTCTTTTTCCCAAAGATCGGGTTCTTCCGTGTCTGAAATGCCTTTGCCGAAACTCAGGCGTTCGCTGGCGTGAATGGCAAAAGCCAAAACACGAATCATCATGCGTTCATCGGTTTCTGAAGGGTGTCGCGCAATGGTCAAGCTGTGATCTGCATAATAGTTTCGGTCCATGTCCGAAATATTGAGTTCTGCTTTGTAGATAGTTGATTTGAGGGCCATTATTTAAAAACCACCGTCTTATGTCCGTTTAACAAAATTCGATGTTCCACGAACCACTTTACCGCGCGCGCTAACACCACACATTCCACATCGCGCCCAATTGCTGTCAGCGTGTCTGGGTCCATCGCGTGATCAACGCGCTCCACATCTTGTTCAATGATCGGGCCTTCGTCTAAATCACCTGTGACGAAATGCGCTGTTGCGCCGATTAATTTCACGCCTCGATCATGCGCTTGCGCATAGGGCTTAGCGCCCTTGAAGCTGGGTAAAAATGAGTGGTGAATATTGATCGCTCTACCCTTTAAGGCATTGCACATTGAAGGGGAAAGAATTTGCATATAACGGGCAAGTACCACCAATTCTGCTTGATTGGCATCAATCACTTCCATGACGCGCTGTTCTTGCAATTGCTTCGCGGCGCTGGCAGCACCAGCCTCTAAAGGGAGGTGGTGGAAAGGAATATTGTAGCTCGCAGCCAGTTGATAAAACTCAGTGTGATTAGAAATGATGGCCTTAATGTCGACTGGCAATAAACCGCTTTTAAAGCGAAACAACAAATCATTCAGGCAGTGGCCAATTTTTGACACCATTAACACCACGCGCGGTTTGTGGCGTGCATCATGCAATTGCCACTGCATTTGCCAGCGGCCACCTAGCTCCGCAAAATCATCGCGTAAATTGCCGTCGCTTATCGCAGTGTCTTCCAAGGCAAAGTGAACACGCATAAAAAACAATTGCGATTGCGCGTCACCGAACTGAGCGGAATCAATAATATTGCAACCATGTCCAGCAAGAAATCCGGAAACGCTATGAACGATGCCGCGACGATCTGGGCATGCGAGGGTGAGAATATATTCTGGGTGCATAATACAAACGCAAAGATGATGGCGGAGAAAAACGTCGCGGCAACGTGAGTACCGTAGAGAAAAGTGTGCCGCGAAAGAGTGCGAGTATGCCGCAAAATAGGTCTTACTGGGTAAAATCAGGTGTAGCAGTATCGAATCAGGCATCAATCTAATGCGCCAAAAACACAAAAGCACGATCGTTCACATTAAGCTATAGTCTTAAGCCTTCTTTCACGAATCGAAAAAATGGAGATAAACCGATGAGCTCAAAATTTACCAACCAACAATACCGTTTGGCCGCACGTCCAATGGGCATGCCCAAGACTAGCGATTGGTCTTTCACAACGGAAGACGTGCGCGATATTACTGGCGGCGAAATCATTGTACAAACCATCTATATCTCACTCGACCCCGCTATGCGCGGCTGGATGAACGAAGGTAAATCGTATATTCGCCCCGTTGCCATTGATGAAGTGATGCGAGCTGGTGGTATCGGTAAAGTCGTTGCGTCGAAGTCTGACAAATTCGCCGTTGGTGATTACGTCTCTGGCGGAACGGGTGTGCAGCGTTACTGGGTGGGCGCGGCGGACGACAAAACGGCGGCGTTCTATAAGGTGAACGCAAAGCTTGCTCCTTTGCCTAAATACCTGAATGCGCTAGGCATGCCTGGCATGACGGCTTACTTCGGCTTACTCGATGTCGGTCAACCTAAAGCGGGAGAAACGGTGGTGGTTTCTGGCGCAGCGGGCGCGGTTGGGCAAACTGTTGGACAGGTCGCTAAGCAAAAAGGTTGTCGCGTGGTGGGCATCGCAGGCGGCAAAGATAAATGTGACTTCGTCGTGAACGAACTCGGTTTTGATGCCTGCATCGACTACAAAAATGGTTCGGTAAAAGACGGCTTGAAAGAACACTGCCCTAACGGTGTCGACGTTTATTTTGACAATGTGGGCGGCGATATTTTGGACACCGTACTGACGCGCATTAACATGAAGGCACGCATCATTATTTGCGGTGCCATCTCGCAATACAACAACACGACGCCCGTCAAAGGCCCAGCAAATTACTTGGCCTTATTGGTGAATCGGGCGCGCATGGAA
The DNA here is from genome assembly GCA_019745005.1 of Burkholderiaceae bacterium. GTDB lineage: Bacteria > Pseudomonadota > Gammaproteobacteria > Burkholderiales > Burkholderiaceae_D > Undibacterium. The sequence goes on along the minus strand of JAIETO010000056.1, from coordinate 339 downwards.
GGCATCGTTGTGTTTGACTATGCCAGTCGCTACGGCGATGCGGTCAAAGAAATGGGTGCTTGGATGGCGCAAGGGAAGTTTCATACACGCGAAGATATCGTACAAAATCTGGAAACCTTCCCAGAAACTTTATTGATGCTGTTTGAAGGTAAAAATTTCGGCAAATTAATTCTGCAAGTGAGCTCAGAGTAAAGTCGCAGCGCGCATTCTTCATTTCTTAAGGAGGCTCTGATTAAGTGTAGCGAGCGGTTAAAGTTTGAATCGAGAAGCGCACCTGTACGACTGTACAGCGAGCACGGTAGCCGGAGTCGCAGGTACAAAATTTGGCCGCGCAGTAAC